>NZ_JBLVKW010000073.1:0-38396 GCF_048270745.1 Streptomyces sp. NPDC056231
GTGCTGTCGTCGACGACCTTCAGACCCGACATGGCGTCAGCCTTGGGCTTGGCCTTCTCACCATCGGGGTGGACGTCGGCGAAGCCCTTGATGTCGCCGAACCAGGACGCGTTGGTCTGGGCGTTCTTGATGTTCGCGGCCCAGTTCCACGCCTTGACGTAGGACTCGGCGGTGACCGGCGTTCCGTCGTGGAACTTCCAGCCCTTCTTGAGCTTGACCGTCCAGAGCTTGCTGTCCTTGGTGTCGACAGACTCTGCGTTGACCATGATGAGCTTGCCGGCCGGGTCGTAGTCGACCAGCTGCGAGAAGATCGCGTCGGTGACGATGCTGCCGTTCGACTCCATCGTGTTCGCCGGCTGCAGCGGGTTCTGCGGCTCACCGGTCTCGACGGAGAAGATGCCGTTGGCGTTGACAGCACCCTTGGCGCTGTCACCCCCCTTGCCCTTGCCGCTGTCACTGCCGCCACCACAGGCGGTCGCAGCCAGGGCGATGATGGCCGCTCCCGCGACCCACTTGGCGCTCTTGGCACCACGCATGGGTTTCCTCCTCATGAGTCCACTTTTGACTACAAGAAAGGCACTGGCGTGATACACCGACACCCCTGACGGCGATCGTTTCAGTGCCTCGAGTGTGCTCGTGAGTCGGCACTCCCCACAGTGCGTGACCCATTGACCCGAGCTCAATGGAGCCAACTATTAAGTACGCACGGGCTGTAAACCACACTTAAAGGGTCTCGGTTTGACAACATCGACCGGGCCCGGTTGACCGAAATCCGGACAAAGTAATCCCAGACAGACACCCGCGAAACGGACCGTTACCACATGTTCCGGAGAGCGACGCCCGATATCCGGACACCCCGGGCAGGAAAAGGAGTTGACGAAGGGCCCGGGCCTCCACAGTGTCTGTGGCGGCCCGGGCCCGGTGTCAAGAGGTCGTACGAGGTCAGCGCTTGGCGCGCGACGCGGCGCGGCCGCGCTCCTTCTGGTCCAGGACGACCTTGCGGATGCGCACGGTCTCCGGAGTCACCTCGATGCACTCGTCCTCGCGGCAGAACTCCAGGGACTGCTCCAGCGACAGCTTCCGGGCCGGCACCACGTTCTCCGTGGTGTCCGCGGAGGCGGCACGCATGTTGGTGAGCTTCTTCTCCTTGGTGATGTTCACGTCCATGTCGTCGGCGCGGGAGTTCTCGCCGATGATCATGCCCTCGTACACCTCCGTGCCGGCCTCGGTGAAGATGACACCGCGCTCCTGGAGGTTGACCATCGCGAACGGCGTCACGGAACCCGCGCGGTCGGCGACCAGCGAGCCGTTGTGACGGGTGCGCAGCTCGCCGAACCACGGCTCGTGGCCCTCGAAGATGGAGTGCGCGATGCCCGTACCGCGGGTCTGCGTCAGGAACTCCGTACGGAAGCCGATGAGGCCGCGGGACGGGACGATCCACTCCATGCGGACCCAGCCCGAACCGTGGTTCGTCATGGTCTCCATGCGGCCCTTGCGGGTCGCCATCAGCTGCGTGATCGCACCGAGGTGCTCCTCGGGGGAGTCGATCGTCATGCGCTCGATCGGCTCGTGCGTCTTGCCGTCGATCTGCTTGGTGACGACCTCCGGCTTGCCGACCGTGAGCTCGAAGCCCTCGCGGCGCATCTGCTCGACGAGGATGGCCAGCGCGAGCTCGCCGCGGCCCTGGACCTCCCAGGCGTCGGGGCGCTCGGTGTCCAGGACGCGGAGCGACACGTTACCGATCAGCTCACGGTCGAGGCGGTCCTTCACCTGGCGGGCGGTGACCTTGTGACCCTTGCCGCCCTTGCCGACGAGCGGCGAGGTGTTCGTACCGATGGTCATCGAGATGGCCGGCTCGTCGACCGTGATCAACGGCAGCGCGACCGGGTTCTCGGGGTCGGCCAGCGTCTCGCCGATCATGATGTCCGGGATACCGGCGATGGCGCAGATGTCACCCGGGCCCGCCTTCTCGGCCGGCTTGCGGGTGAGCGCCTCGGTCATCAGCAGCTCGGTGATGCGGACGTTGGACATCGTGCCGTCGCGCTTGATCCAGGTGACGGTCTGGCCCTTGCGCAGCTCGCCCTGCTCGACGCGGCAGAGCGCGATACGACCGAGGAAGTTGTCGGCGTCGAGGTTGGTGACGTGGGCCTGCAGCGGCGCCTCGTCGTCGTACTCCGGAGCCGGGACGTGCGCCAGGATCGTGTTGAAGAACGGCTCCAGGTTCTCGCTGTCGGCCGGGACGGTGCCGTCCTCCGGCTTGGTCAGCGAGGCGACGCCGTCACGGGCGCAGGCGTAGACGATCGGGAACTCGATCTGGTCCTCGTCCGCGTCCAGGTCCAGGAACAGGTCGTACGTCTCGTCGACGACCTCGGCGATCCGGGAGTCCGGCCGGTCCGTCTTGTTGATGCAGAGGATGACCGGCATCTTCGCGGCGAGCGCCTTGCGCAGCACGAAACGGGTCTGCGGGAGCGGGCCCTCGGAGGCATCGACGAGCAGCACGACCGCGTCCACCATCGAGAGACCGCGCTCGACCTCGCCGCCGAAGTCGGCGTGGCCGGGGGTGTCGATGATGTTGATCGTGATCGGGTCCCCGCCGTCCTTGGGGTGATACTTCACCGCCGTGTTCTTGGCGAGGATCGTGATGCCCTTCTCACGCTCCAGGTCGTTCGAGTCCATCATGCGTTCGTCGAGGTTCTCGGCGGCGTGCGCGGCGAAGGCGCCGGCCTGCCTCAGCATGGCGTCGACCAGCGTGGTCTTGCCGTGGTCGACGTGGGCGACGATGGCTACGTTACGGATGTCGTGGCGCGTGGGCATTGGGTGGCTTGCGCTTCTCTCGGATCGTGGGATCAGGCGTCTCAGTCGGTCTCAAGTCCTCGTACGCCCGCCGGGCGGACGCGCCACGGCTACCCCCCATGGTACGGGGCTGGCGCCGTAGCGGCTTCCTGGGCAAGGGTTACCGGCCGCTCACAGATGGCGACCGACGCCGCCGGCCGCGCGGGCCGCGGCCGGGCCGTTGTCGCCGAACGCCTCGTCACAGCCGACCGCCCAGGCGCCCGAAACCGTTCAGTTCGCCACATCTCCGACGGTCTGCTCGCCCTTCGCTCCCCCCGCTGCGGAGGAGCGGAAATCGGCCTCGCCCGGGCGGAGGGTGCTGTACGCCACATACCGGCCGTCCAGCCGCGCGGCCGGGCCTCTGTCCGCCGCCTCCCGGGCCGGAGCCGCCTCCCCGCCCGTCGACGCGATGGCAGCCCAGCGCCCTCGCGCTTCGTGTTTCTGCCCCCGTCGTCGTGTCTTCCGGTGAATTTCACCGGCGGCCACGGACTCCCCGGCCGGGGGCCGCCTCGACGCGGCAGCTGAGCGGCGTCGGAGGGGAGAAGGGGATGCGCAGCGTGGGGGTGTCTGCGCATTGATTGCCCGGGTCAACAGGTAGCCACGACCTTGCCCGCCGAGCGTCTCGGCGGGCAAGGGAATTGAGTCACTTCTGAGCTTCCGCTGCGGCCCTGACCTGCTACTTCTTACGATTCGCGGGAGATCCTGCCGCTTGCGGCTTCTTGAAACCGATGTCCTGGTAGTGCGGGAATCCGAAGCCGAAGGCGCCGACATTCACAAGCTTCTTGTCGGTGGCCACGAGCTGTGGGCGCTGATACAGCGGAATCGATCCTGCGGCCGCCCAGATCCGGGCGTCCGCCTGCTTCATCAGGTCCTCGGCAGCCCCCTCGTCGAGTTCGGAGACCGCCTGGTCGAAGAGCTGGTCGATGTGGTCCGTACCGACGCGGGTGTAGTTCTGCTCGACGAGCAGCGAACCGTCGGTGGCAGGGACCGGCTTGGCGAAGATCGGCCGATCGTCGGTGGCCGGATAGGCGGTGGCGGGCCAGGAGTACAGCGCCAGGTCGTAGTCGCCGGAGGCGACATGGTCCTTGAAGTAGCTGGCGTCCGGGACCTTGATGATCTCGCTGCGGATGCCGACCGAATCGAGCATGGCCGAAATCTTGTCCCCCACGGTCCGCAGCGGCTCCGAGCCGGGTCCGGACGGCAGGACGAAACGCAAGGTCAGCAACTTACCGTTCTTGCCGAGGGGGCCGCGGACGGGCTCGGCGCCCCCCTTGGCCGGGGCCGCCGGGGCCGCAGTCCCCTCGGGGGCGTAGGCGCCGACGGCGCCGCCCGGCCCGCGCTCCTGGGCGGTGACCTTCTCCCGAGTGCCCTCGGCAGGGCGGGCATCGGTGACGGTACGGGCGTCGGCGTAGGCGGCCGAGAAGGTTCCGGCCTGGCGCAGCAGCGCTGCGCTCTGGACGGCGGCGGCCGGAGCGGGGGCGAGGACGCGGCTGATTCCTTCGCCGTCACCCGGCTTGTTGTCGCCGTCGGTCTTCGCGGCCTTCCCTTCCTTCGTGGCCTTCGCCTCCTTCGTGGCCTCGCCCGCCTTCTCCTCGGCTGCCTTGCCCTTCGCCTTCTCGCCCGCGCTGCCCGCCTTCGTACCGTCGGGCTTCTTCGCCGCGCCGTCCCGGGTCCAGCCGGCGTCCGCCAGCAGCGCCAGCGCCGCCCCGGTGTCCTGGTCGCCGATCGCCCCACTGCTGTCCTGGTAGCCGCGCTGCCCGGCCACTGCCAGGTGGCTGCCGAGCGGGGCAGCCGGCAGGCCGAGCGGACTCAGTACGACGTCGGCGAGCTCCTGGCGGTTCAGGGCCCGGGCGACCGCGCGGCGCACCCGGTTGTCGGCCAGTGGCCCGGACTCGCCGTTCAGCGCGAGCTGGGTGTAGGCGGGCTCCAGCGACTTGCGGAGAACGTAGGCGCGCAGCCTGTCCTGCTCGGAGGCGTACACCTCGGCGGCCGCCCTGGCCTTCTCCCTGGCCGCCCGGGCGACCGCCGCCGCTTTCTCGTCCGAGCCGTGCGCCACGGCCCAGGAGCGCATCGCCGCGGCCGGGCCGCTCTCCCAGCCGGGGCCGTGGGTGAGCGGTTGCCCGCTGCTCCCCTTGTCCCGTCCCGCCGCCACGATCCGGTGCGCCGCCGCCGCGTCGACATCGGCGACGTCGATCTTGCCCTCGACCAGCGCCGCGGTGCGGTCCTGCGGCTTGACCGCACGGAAGACGATCGAGTCGAGCCTCGCCTGGCCGCCCCACCAGCGCGGGTCGCGGACCAGGGTGATGGCACCCTTCCCCTGGTCCACGCTGCGCAGCCGGAAGGGTCCGGAGGTGGCCCCCAGCGTGGTCCGCGCTCCGTCGTTGAAGGCCTTCGGGGAGCCGGTCACCTCCTTGGGGTACAGCGGGGAGAAGAGGGAGCGCCAGTCCGCGTACGGCTTGGCGAAGGTGACCCGGACCTCCAGGTCGTTGGCGCCGCGCTCGATCCGTTCGATCCGCTCGTAGCCGGCGTTGCGGGCGGTCCAGAACGCCGAGTCCTTGCCGCTCAGCGCCCGCCACTGGGCGACGAAGTCGGGGGCCCCGATCCCCCGGCCGTCGCTCCAGACCGCCTGCTGGTTGAGCCGGTAGAGCACGACCTGCTTGGGCTCGCGCTCGACCACCTCTGCGGATTTCAGATAGTCCTGGTTCATCTGCGGGGTGCCCTTGGCGTCGAGCGGGAATAGCGTCGGCAGCAGTGCCCCGGTGATGCGTGTGGTGGTGGCGTCGGCGTCCGCCTGGAAGGCGTTGAAGGTCGCGGGCATCGCGTCGATCGCCCAGTTGACCGTGCCGCCCTCGGCGACCTGGCCCCGGCCCGCGGGGGCTACGTCCTGCGGAACGGCGACGGCGGCGGTGCCCTCCTCGTCCGAGCTGTCGCACCCGGCGAGCGCGGGGATCGTGAGCACACCCGCGACAAGGAGCGCGAACGGGCGGCGCTTTCGGACCGTTCCGCGCGGGACGCCGACGTGGGACATGGCTGATACCTCCGGGGCCGGCCCGGCCCACCCGTACTCGAATGGACCAGATGATGCGTATGTTGGTGGCATTGGCTGCTGATCACACTGGTTCCGCTCATCCAATGAAGGTGCCCACGCGCGCGAGACGGCGCAGACACGGCGCACGGCCCGCGAACCTCACCTGTGCGGCGGAGCACCGGGCAAAGACAGGGCGGCCCGCTCCCTTCCCAAAGGGGATGTGACGCGCGACACTCGCATGCGCATGCGCATTGCCACCCGCTACTGCGGAGGTGAGAGCAAGTCATGTCACTGCAGGACGAGTTGACTGCTGTTCAGCACTGCCTCGACGACCTGGTCCGCACCGTCGGACGGCTGGAGCGGAGCCTCGCGCGGCTGCGCGCGGCCGACACCGGTCCGCAGCCACCCGGCCCCACCGCCGGCACCGACCCCGTCGACGGCGTCATCACCATCACCGAGGCGCCGTACGACGCCACCCTGTGGACGGACTCGGACGACGAGGGTCTGGGCGTCCGCGGCAGGCACGCCCCCTAGGGCGTGTTGCGAAAGTCCCGCCTGCCAGGCGACGCCTGGCCCGCACGCTCAGACGCCGCCCGGCCCGCACCACGGCCGGACGACGCTCCGTTCGAAACGCGCCCCAGGAGGGTTCCTTGGCCACCGGCACAGAACCAGGTACGGAACCATCCCGGCGCAAGACCCCCGCGCGGCACGGCGCACGTACCACCCGGCCGTCCGGCGTGCACGACGCCTCGCGGGCTGCCATCGGCGCCCGCCACCTGCGGACCGATCGCTGGTGGCTGGCCCCCGCGGTCACCGCGGGCGGGCTCCTCGCCTTCATCGTCTACTCGACCTGGCGGGCCTTCTCGAACGCCGACTACTACGCCGCCCCCTATGTGTCGCCGTTCTACTCGCCCTGTCTGGCGGAGAACTGCGCGCCCATGCGGCACGGCCCGAACTGGGAAATCCTCGGCAGCTGGTGGGGCCTCTCCCCCGCCCTGCTGATCCTGGTCTTCCCGCTCGGCTTCCGGCTGACCTGCTACTACTACCGCAAGGCCTACTACCGGGGCTTCTGGGCCTCACCCCCGGCCTGCGCGGTCGCCGAGCCGCACACGACGTACACCGGCGAGACCCGCTTCCCGCTGATCATGCAGAACATCCACCGGTACTTCTTCTACGCCGCGATGCCGGTCGCCGGGATCCTCACGTACGACACCGTGCTCTCCTTCCGCGACGAGCACTACTCCTGGGGCCACATGGGCCTCGGCTCCCTGATCTTCCTGATCAACATCACGCTGATCTGGGCGTACACCCTGTCCTGCCACTCCTGCCGGCACATCATCGGCGGCCGGCTGCGGCACTTCTCCAAGCACCCCGTGCGCTACCGGCTGTGGGGCTGGGTGGGCCGGCTGAACGCCCGGCACATGCTCCTCGCCTGGGCCTCCCTGATCAGCGTGGCGCTCGCCGACTTCTACGTGTATCTCGTCGCCTCCGGCGCCTTCGACGATCCGAGGTTTTTCTGAATGACTGAGCTCGAACGGCAGAAGTGGGACGTCGTCGTGGTCGGCGCTGGTGGCGCCGGGCTGCGCGCCGCCATCGAGGCGCGGGAGCGCGGGGCCCGTACCGCGGTCATCTGCAAATCGCTCTTCGGCAAGGCACACACGGTCATGGCGGAGGGCGGAATTGCCGCCTCCATGGGCAACGTGAACTCCGGGGACAACTGGCAGGTGCACTTCCGCGACACCATGCGCGGCGGGAAGTTCCTCAACCAGTGGCGGATGGCGGAACTGCACGCCAAGGAGGCGCCGGACCGGGTCTGGGAGCTGGAGACCTGGGGGGCGCTCTTCGACCGTACGCCGGACGGAAGGATCTCCCAGCGCAACTTCGGCGGCCATGAGTACCCGCGGCTCGCCCACGTCGGCGACCGTACCGGCCTCGAACTGATCCGCACCCTCCAGCAGAAGATCGTCTCGCTGCAGCAGGAGGACCACCGCGAGCACGGTGACTACGAAGCCCGGTTGAAGGTCTTCCAGGAGTGCACCGTCACGCGGGTGCTCAAGGACGGCGAGAAGGTCAGCGGGACCTTCTGCTACGAGCGCGAGTCCGGCCGCTTCTTCGTCCTCGAGGCGCCCGCGGTCGTCCTCGCCACCGGCGGCATCGGCAAGTCCTTCAAGGTCACGTCGAACTCCTGGGAGTACACCGGCGACGGCCACGCCCTCGCGCTGCTGGCGGGCGCGCCCCTGCTGAACATGGAGTTCGTACAGTTCCATCCGACCGGCATGGTCTGGCCCCCGTCGGTGAAGGGGATCCTCGTCACCGAGTCGGTGCGCGGCGACGGCGGGGTGCTGCGCAACTCCGAGGGCAAGCGGTTCATGTTCGACTACGTCCCCGATGTGTTCAAGGAGAAGTACGCGCAGTCGGAGGAGGAGGGCGACCGCTGGTACGAGGACCCGGACCACAACCGCCGCCCGCCCGAGCTGCTGCCGCGCGACGAGGTCGCCCGCGCCATCAACTCCGAGGTGAAGGCGGGCCGCGGCTCACCGCACGGTGGTGTCTTCCTGGACGTGTCCACCCGGATGCCGGCCGAGACGATCCGGCGGCGGCTGCCCTCGATGTACCACCAGTTCAAGGAGCTGGCGGATGTCGACATCACGGCGGAGGCGATGGAGGTCGGCCCGACCTGCCACTACGTGATGGGCGGAATCGCCGTCGACTCGGACACCGCGGCAACCGTCGCCGTGCCCGGTCTGTTCGCAGCGGGCGAGGTCGCCGGCGGCATGCACGGCTCCAACCGGCTCGGCGGGAACTCCCTCTCCGACCTGCTGGTCTTCGGCCGGCGCGCCGGGCTGCACGCCGCCGAGTATGCGAGCGGGATCGGTGACCCGCCGGTGGTGGACGAGGAACAGATCGACACGGCGGCGGCGGAGGCACTGCGTCCGTTCAGCACCGGGGAGCCTGACGCCGCCGCGGGGCCCACGGAGAATCCGTACACCCTCCACCAGGAACTCCAGCAGACGATGAACGACCTGGTCGGCATCATCCGGCGGGCACCCGAGATGGAACAGGCGCTGGAGAACCTCGCCGAGCTGCGGAAACGGGCACGCCGCGCCGGGGTCGAGGGCCACCGCCAGTTCAACCCGGGCTGGCACCTCGCCCTGGACCTGCGGAACATGCTGCTGGTCAGCGAGTGCATCGCCCGGGCCGCGCTGGAACGCACGGAGAGCCGCGGCGGCCACACCCGCGAGGACTGTCCGACGATGGAGCGCTCCTGGCGGCCGGCCAATCTGCTCTGCCGACTGTCCGACGACGGCGCCCTGCCGCTGGGCGGCCGGATCGAGCTCGTACGTAAGACGACCGAACCCATCCGACCGGACCTGCTCTCCCTCTTCGACAAGGAGGAGCTGGTCAAGTACCTCGCCGAAGAGGAGCTGTACGAGTGAGCAGCTACGAAGCCCGGTTCAGGGTCTGGCGCGGCGACACCGACGGCGGTGACCTGCAGGACTTCTCGGTCGAGGTGAACGACGGCGAGGTCGTCCTCGACATCATCCACCGGATCCAGTCCGGCCAGGCGGGCGATCTGGCGGTGCGCTGGAACTGCAAGGCGGGCAAGTGCGGGTCGTGCAGCGCGGAGATCAACGGACGGCCACGGCTGATGTGCATGACCCGCATGTCGGTGTTCGACCGGGACGAGACGATCACCGTCACTCCGCTGCGGGCGTTCCCGGTGATCCGCGATCTGGTGACGGATGTGACCTTCAACTACACCAAGGCACGGGAAGTGCCCGCCTTCGTACCGCCGGAAGGGGTGAAGGCGGGCGACTACCGGATGCAGCAGGTCGATGTGGAGCGTTCTCAGGAGTTCCGCAAATGCATCGAGTGCTTTCTCTGCCAGGACACCTGCCATGTGGTCCGCGACCACGAGGAGAACAAGGCAGCGTTCGCCGGACCGCGCTTCCTGATGCGGGTCGCCGAGCTGGACATGCACCCGTTGGACGCCGCCGCCGAGTCGGGGCTCGACCGGAAGGCGACGGCGCAGGAGGAGCACGGGCTGGGCTACTGCAACATCACGAAATGCTGTACGGAGGTCTGCCCCGAGCACATCAAGATCACGGACAACGCGCTGATCCCGCTGAAGGAGCGGGCGGTGGACCGCAAGTACGACCCGTTGGTGTGGCTGGGGAACAGGATCCGGCGGCGGCAGGCTCACTGAGACCGGTCAGCCGAGCAGCTGGACGATCGCCTCGATGGAGGATCACGTCGTGACGGCCCCGGGCGGATCGCCGGGTCGCGGGAGCGGCGGCCGTACCGACCCCGCGTCCCGGTCCCGCGTTCAGAACATGCTCAGCAGCTGCTCGACCGAGCGCTCTGCGGCCGGTTCCCCGTCGGGCAGCGGCAGTTCGAACCAGACGGTCTTGCCGCGCGGAGTCCGCCTCGAACCCCAGGCCGCACTCAGCAGTCCGACCAGCTGCAAGCCACGTCCGCCCTCGTCCGTGTCGCGTGCTCGGCGTCGCCGCGGCTGGACGAGGCCTGCGTCCCATACCTCGCACACGAGCGTACGGTCGCGCAGCAGCCTGAGCCGGATCTCGCCCTCGCCGTAGCGCAGAGCGTTGGTGACCAGCTCACTGACGAGCAGTTCGGTGGTGTCCACCAGGTCGTCGAGTTCCCAGTCGAGCAGTTGTCGACGGGCCAGTTCGCGGGCGCGGGCGACGGAGCGGGGTTCGCGCGGCAGCCGCCAGTCGCCGACCGCGTCGACCGGCAGCCCCTGGATGCGGGCCATCAGCAGGGCGATGTCGTCCTCACCGTGCCGGGTGTCGAGGGTGGTCAGTACGTGGTCGCAGACGTCCTCGAGCGGGAGCTCGGGTTCGACGAGGGCGTTGCGCAGTGCCTGCAGTCCTTCGTCGAGCGGGTGGTCGCGGGACTCGACGAGACCATCGGTGTAGAGGGCGAGGAGGGCACCCTCCTTCAGTTCGACCTCGACTTCCTCGAAGGGTTCGCCGCCGACGCCGAGCGGCATCCCGGGCGGGACGTCGAGCAGCAGGGCAGGTTCGCCCGGCTCGACCACAACAGGGGGGAGGTGTCCGGCGTTGGCGAAGGTGCACCGCCGGGTGACCGGGTCATAGACCGCGTAGACACAGGTCGCCAGGTAGACCTCGGAGAGATCCGCATCCCGGGCCTTGTGGGACGCCCGTGACGGCCACTGGGCGCCGCCGAGGCCGTCGGAGGGGGTGCTGGCACCGGGGGTGCCCAGACCGCGGGCGACCTCGTCGAGCGCGGAGAGCACCTCGGCGGGTTCCAGGTCGAGGAGGGCCAGGGTCCTGACTGCGGTGCGCAGTTCACCCATCGCGACGGCGGCTCGCAGCCCACGGCCCATGACGTCGCCGACCACCAGGGCGGTGCGGTGTCCGGGGAGTTCGATCACGTCGAACCAGTCGCCGCCGACCTCGGTCGCGGTGTTGCCGGGGAGATAACGGCAGGCGATGTCGAGACCGGCGGCCTCGGGATCGCCCGGTGGCAGCAGGCTGCGCTGGAGGATGAGCGCGCGTTCGTGCTCGCGCCGGTAGAGGCGGGCGTTGTCGATACAGACGGCGGCGCGGGCGGCGAGCTCGGTGGCGAGGGCCCGGTCGCGTTCGCCGAAGGGTTCGCTGCCCTTGGTACGGGAGAACTGGACGAGGCCGACGACGGTGTCATGGGCGACCATCGGAACGGCAAGGGTGGACTGGACGAAGCCGCAGTCGTCGCCGGGGACGACCTCGATGTGGCCGGTCCGCAGGGCCATGGAACAGGGGGAGTTGAAGGAGTAGCGGTGGACGGCACCCAGGGCGGGCGGGTCGGTGGCACCGTCGGTCGAGGTGCTGTCCGAGGCAGTGACCGGCAGGACATCCGACACGGCGCTGGCGAAGGCGACACGGCGCAGTTCCGCGGATCCGCCGACGGACTCGTGGTGGAGCGAGCCCCAGCTGCCGGGCGGTGCCTCGTCACCGGTGAGCAGCCCCTGATAGAGGTCGACCGAGGCGAGGTCACAGAAGCCGGGTACAGCGACGCCGAGGAGTTCGCGGGCGGTGGTCTCCAGGTCCAGGGAGTTGCCGATACGGGCGCCGGCCTCGTTGAGCAGGGCCAGGTTGCGGCGGGCGCTGGCGGCCTCTCGGGCGGCGATGTGCCGACGGGTGACATCGGTGGCCAGTCCGGCTATGCCGATGGGGCGGCCTGCTCCGCTGTGCACGCGGTAGAGGTCCATCGACCAGTGGCGGTTCTCGGTGTCGCCCGGCGCGGTGCCCACGAGTTGGAGATCGGTGACGGAGTCCCCGGTCTCCAGGACCTTCCTGAGTGTGGCGGTGAGCCGCTCGGCCTCGGGACGGGCGAGATAGTCGTCGACCGTGCGGCCGCGGTGGTCGGCGGCCTGGCCGCCGAAGACGGTGGCGAAGCGCTGATTGGCGCGCACGACCGTGAAGTCGGTGCCGAACAGCACGAAACCGAAGGGAGATTGACCGAAAATGGCCTGCGATGCCGCGAGGTCCGTCTCGATACGCCGCAAGGCGCGGACGTCCACGACGATGCAGAGAGCGGCCGGTTCCCCGCTCTCCGTCTCGCTGGGCATGACATAGACCTCGGCGAGACCGTGCACGGCGTCCTCGCCCGGCATCCGGAAGGGGACGAGGCCCGTCCATTCCTTGCCGTCGAGTATCTCGCCGACCCGGCGATGACCGCCGGTGCGCAGCTCTGCGGGCATGAAGGTCTCGACCGGGTCCCTGCCCACCGCCTCGTGCGCGGCAATGCCGAAGAGGCCGGCGGCCCGGCGGCTCCACTGCTCGATCAGCCCGTCGGGGCCGATCGAGAAGGAGGCGACCCTGATGTAGTCATAGATCGAGCCAGGCGGGCTGCTCTGCCACACGACATCGCCCGCTGTCCCAGGTATTTCGCTCACGCGACCGTCCCCTCCAGCTCACACACCGGACCGGTCCTGCCCGCAGTATTCAGCACTGCGGCGCTTACCGACACGGCGTTCACGATCACAGCACGGCCACAGTCCCTTCCAGCCAGGTTCTGCCCGACCTCTGGTGATCGCAGTGTGTCCCACCCCCACTCCTAACCAGGGAGAGCCAGCTCGAACCACACCGTCTTGCCACTCTTTCCGCGCCGGGTCCCCCAGCGGCGTGCGGAACACGCCACCAGCTGCAGCCCTCGGCCACCTTCGTCGTCAGGTGCGGCAGCACGTTCGGTGGGCGGATCCGGAAGCGGATCGGAAACTTCCACAAGCAGTCCGGGGCGGGCGTCCGGAGCTTCGCCATCGAGGCGGGGGCGCACCAGCCGCACCCCGATGGGGCCCGAGGCGTAGCGCAAGGAATTGGTCACCAGCTCGCTGACCAGCAGGACGGTCACATCACCCACGGCCGCGTCGAGCCCCCACCCCCGCAGCGTCTCGTGGACCGCATGCCGAGCAGTACGCACGGCGCCGGGCACTGCCGGAAAGGTCCACTCGGCGCAGTCGCCTTCGGTATCGATCACGCCGATCACTTCCCAAGACCAGCAGCGAGGAACGTCCTGTTTATGGGGGGCTAATCAGCACATACCCGATATTCAGGGCGGCCTATCGCGGGAATCGACGCGTAGGGCGTACGGGCGTACGGGGATGTGCGCGCAACGCGCACCAGAGGAGGTGCGCCCGATCAGCGGCACGCGCCGCCCGGCAGGCTCCGGGTCGGCGCGGCTCCGGTCGGCGCGGATCCGGCCGGGAGGCGGCGCATGGCTTCGGCAACCGCGGGCCGGTCCTGATCCAGCCAGTCGACCTGGTCACCCTCGCCGGGCCCGAGCCAGCGCAGCTCGTCGTGGTCCTGGAGCGGCGCCGGCACGCCGGACACCACCCGAGCGGTCCACACCTGGAGTACGTATCCGGGCCCCAGCGGCCACTCGCCGGGGATGCGCTCCAGCGGCTCGGCCTCGACGCCGAGTTCCTCGCGAAGTTCACGTACGAGCGCCTGTTCGCCACTCTCCCCCGGCTCCAGCTTTCCACCGGGCAGCTCCCAGCGGCCGGCCAGCTCGGGCGGGGCACTGCGACGCGCGGCCAACAGACGCCCCTGGTCATAGACGGCTCCGGCCACCACCACGCGATCACTCATAGCCCGGAGCGTAGTCCCCGGCTCCACCCCTCACAGGCCCCGCCCCGTTCCACCCCCGCAGCCGGCCGTCGGTCACGGCCGGGCGCTCTGCCCGATGCGCTCCACCCAATAGAGCTGCTTGTGTCCGCGATTATGGAGATTGTCGGCGATCTTCTGCGCCTCGTCCTGTGTGGCATACCTGCCGACGCGGTACCGATTGCCGTTGTCGTCCTGCCGTATCACCAGCCAAGGGAGCACGGCACCACCGTCGCTCATCGTGTCCCTTCCGAGCATTGAGTCCCTCCCCTGAACGGCGCGCACGTCTCTAGGGATCCCCAGGAAACCGCAGTGCGCATATGCCCGAGCGTACGCCTGACCTTTACGCAACGGATAAGTAATTACACAAAGAGATACCGATCCGGCCAGCGCGAAGGCGCGCACCCACTCGGATGCGCCCCCAGCGCCTCACGGATCGGTTGTGCCGCTCACGCTCCCGCCGCCTCTGCCGGCCCCGGCCCGGCGCCGCGCACAGCGTCGGCATCGGCATGAGGGCCGGGCCGGCGGCCGGGACGACAGGAGCAGGACATGACAATGGTCACCGTCAGTGATGACCCCTCGGTTACGGGAACCGCGTGGGCGTCAGCTCGTCGTCACGCCCCCAGGGCAGTCCGTCCGGGTATCGGTCACTCCACAGAACTCCCGGCCGCGAGCCCGCCGGGGCCCGGAAAAGTGCCGCGCGAGCGCTTCGCAGAGAGACCGGCGCGGAGCTCGTCAGCAGGCCCGCGACGAAGCCCGCCGGCGCGCCGAACCGCCGCTCACCTGACAGGAAGGTGGTAGGCGATCCGGTAGCGGTCGGCGGGCACCACCACGTCCGCCGTCTCGACCGCCCGCCCCGATGCGTAGTACGTACGCCCGATCACCATCACCACATGACCCGGCACACCGCCCAGCGCCAGGAGTTCCTCCGCCAGCCCCGGGCGCGCGCCCACCTGCTCGACCACGTTGTCCACGACGACATCGATCGCGGCCATCCGCTCGACCACCCCACAGCCGCCCAACGGGCCCTCCTCCGGCAGCATCACCGGCGTGCGCCCCGTGACGGCGAGGGGCTCCCAGGAGGTGGAAAGCATCATCGGCTCCCCCGCTTCCCGGAAGATGTATCTCGTACGCATCACCCGGTCACCCGCCTCGATACCGAGCCGCTCGGCGATCTCCGGACTCGCCCCTTCCTGCTCGCTGCGGGACTCCCACGTCCCCTGCACCCCGTCCGCCGTCTGTTCCTGGCGGAACGGGCTGGCACCGGCGTCCGGACGGTATCCGGAACGGGCGATGCGACGCGGGACCGGGCGCTCACGCACATACGTACCGGAACCGGAGCGTCCCTCGACCAGCCCTTCGGCCATCAGCACCTTGCGCGCCTCCAGCGCGACCGTGTCGGAGACTCCGTACTCCTCACGGATACGGGCCTGCGAGGGCAGGCGCGTATGCGGCGGCAGCGAACCATTGGCGATCTTCTCTCTCAGATCGCTTGCAACGCGCAGATAGGCCGGCTGCTCACCGAAAGTCACAGGGCACTCCCAACAGGTTGACAGTCTGCAACAGCCTTGCAACCGTCGGTTGTGGACCGCAAGCACGGGCCAAAGTTTCACCCGAAGTGATGAGCCAGTACCCCTTCCTGCCACACGGCTGACATCCTGGCGGGCATGGCCACGTTTCTCTGCCCGCAGGACGGCACCCGCGCCGACACCACATCCCTGACCTGGTGCTGTCCGGTCTGTCGCGGCCCCTGGGACCTCGACTTCGAGCCGGACGCGCCGCTCTCCGTCAACGCGCTTGCCGGGCGCGTCAATTCACTGTGGCGTTACGAAGAGGTGCTGCCCCTCTCCTCGCCCACCACCAGCCTCGGCGAGGGCCGCACACCGCTCGTGCCGCTCACCGGCACGGTCTCCGCCAAGCTCGACTTCCTGATGCCGACCCTCTCCTTCAAGGACCGCGGCGCCGTGATGCTCGCCGAGCTGGCCCGCCGTCTCTCCCCCGATCGCGTCGTCGCGGACAGCAGTGGCAACGCGGGAACGGCCGTCGCCGCGTACTGCGCGCGGGCCGGACTGCCCTGCACGGTGTACGTCCCCGAGGGCACATCCCCCAAGAAGACCGAGCAGATCCGGGCCCACGGCGCCCGCCTGGAGATCGTCCCCGGCGACCGCGAGGCCACCGCGCAGGCCGCCAGGGCCGCCGCCGATTCCCCTGGCATCTTCTACGCCTCGCACGTCTTCAACCCGTACTTCCTGCACGGCACGAAGACGTACGTGTACGAGATGTGGGAAGACCTCGGCGGAAAACTCCCCGACGCCATCGCCGTACCGGTCGGCAACGGCACGCTGCTGCTCGGCGCGGCGCTGGCCACCGCGGAACTCCTCGCCCAGGGCCTGATCGACGCGCGTCCCGCCCTGATCGCCGTACAGGCCGAGGCCGTGTCGCCGCTGGCCACCGCATTCCACCGGGGCGCGGACGGTCTGCCCGGGCGGGCCGCCTCCGCCGCCCCCACGCTCGCCGAGGGCATCGCCATCCCCCGCCCGCCGCGCGCCCGCCAGATCCTGGCGGCGGTGCGGGAGTCGGGCGGCACCTTCCTCACCGTGACGGAGGATCAGATCCGCACCGCGCAAAGGGACCTGGCGGGCCGCGGTTTCTACGTCGAGACGACCGGGGTCGCCTGCTGGGCAGCGGTCGGCGGCTGGACGGACCGCAGCGTGGTCGTGCCCCTCTGCGGAGCAGGACTCAAGACGGGCCTGGCCCCCTGATCAGGGGCCACCGAAGGCTAAGGGCTGTCCGTCCAGTACGTGTCGTGCTTGATGAAGAACTCGGCCCGCTCCTCCTCCGACCACTGCGCGGCCTCCGCCACCTTCTGGAAGTACTCCTCGCGGGGCGCACCCGGTGTGAACAGCAGCAGCATCGACGCCGGGGCCTCGGAGTCGTTCCGGAAGGCGTGCAGACCGCCCTGCGGTACGTAGACGAAGTCGCCCTGCGTCGCGTCGACCCACTGCTCGCCGTTGTAGATCCGCACCGTCCCGTCGAGGATGAAGAACGACTCCGAGATGGACCGGTGGAAGTGTGTGGCCGGTCCGCCGGCTCGGGGCGCCATGTCCATCCGGTAGAGCCCGAATTCGCCGTGCGTCGTCTCCGTGGTCGCCAGATAGTGGGTACTCCCGCCGCTGCGGGTCAGCAGATTCGCCGCCGTGCCCGCCGGCCGGTACGTGGCGCTGATCTCGCCCTTGCCGTCCGTGTACGTCGGTTCCGGGTACGACATTCCGTTTCTCCTCCGTCGGTCGAACTGCCGGCCGTTCACCCCGCGCGTCGCCCGCCCGCGGCGCCGTCATCCTTACGTTCGCACGGTGAGCGTCTCGCGCGTCCCTCTCGCCACGGTCCTCCCCACCCCGGTCGCGGGTACCCCTGACCGCGTACCGGCCCCTCAGCCCTGCTGCGGCTGGAAGTACCGGGCACCCTTCTCGATGAGGTGCCCGGCGTAGACGCGCCCGACGGCCGGCTTCCCGCGGTACATCCCCACGTACCCCCGCACCGTGTCGACGACGACCGGACGGGCGAAGCAGGCGAATCTGTTGCGCTGCTTCTCCTCCGCCCAGGCCATCGCGGCCGGGTCGATCCGGTCACTGACCAGGAGGGGGAAGCAGGCGACGCCGGTCTGCATACCGACGGGCAGCCCGCCCTTGTTCTTCTTGGCGTACGCGAGCACCTGTGTGGTGAACGTGTCGATGACCGGGACAGTGATCTCGGGCACGGCGGCGGCCACGGTGAACAGATGCAGGTTGGTCGCGGCCCACCGCATCCGGAAGTCGGCCCGCCGGCCGACGAGGACCGGCACGCCCGCCCAGTCCTCCCAGCGCGGTCCGCAGCCGTCTGCCGCCAGTCGGCCCTCGACCGAGGCCAGGTAGTTCCGTATCGACTCTTCGCTCATGGCGGCGATTGTCCACGGGCCGGGCACGCTCCGGAAGCACAGGACACCCCGTGGGCAGCGGTCGCGTTCGACGCGGCCGAGTTCAGCCGCGTCACGGCAGTGTCCGGTCACTTCGCCGTGCGATGAACTCCTTCCTGGACGGAGTGGGCGTCGCCCGGCAGGACTTTCGAAACACCCCCTAGGTGCCGGGCGCCGCCGCGGCGAGTGCGCGGATGGTGGCCAGGTCGGCGTACAGGTTGTTTCCGGGGCATTCCGTCGGGTAGCCGTCGCGGTGGCCCGAGATTCGGTTCAGGATGACCTTCTGGCCCTTCTTGTACTTGCCGTTGTCGGCCGCCGCGGTGAGCTCGACCGTGCCGGCGGCGTCGTATCCGTACAGGCCGAGCTTCCAGGCGGCGACCCCTGCCACCGCGTCGAGCACGGGCTGCGAGGAGATCGCGTCGTTGTAGTTGCCGAGGACGGCGACGCCGGTGGTGTCGGTGTTGAAGCCGTAGGTCTGAGCGCCGACGACCGGCTTGTCGATGCCACCCGCGCGGCCCTCGAAGACCGTGCCGCACTTGTCGACGAGGAACTGGTAGCCGATGTCGTTCCAGCCCTGGCCCTGCACGTGGTACAGGAAGATCGCGCGGATCACGTCCGGCGACTGCTCGCAGGTGTAGTCATTGGTGCCCGCCGTGTGGTGCACGAACACCACCTTCGTGTCCGTGGTGTACGTCGCCGGGTCCTTGACCAGGGACTCATCGGCGCCCCAGCCCGAGCGCGGGGTGACGACCGGCTGCGGAGCCGTGCTCGCCATGGAAGTCGACGTCGCGGCCCTGGCGGTGACGCCGTATGACGTGGTGGCGGCCGCAGCGCGCTCCGGGTCCACCAGCTCCACCCGCAGGCCCGCGGGCAGCTTCGACTGCGCGCCGTTACGGCCAGTCACCCTGACCTGTACACCGTCGGACGGCCCCGTCCACAGCGGCTGAGTGCCGGCGCGCACCTCGCCGTCACCGGCGTCGGCCCCGATCTCGGGCGTACGCACGTCGAGTTCGAGGTCATGCCAGCCGGACCAGACACCGGTGAGACTGTCGCGGGTACGGACCTGCGCCGTGCCGCCGAGCTCGGCGCGCGAGTCCGCCCAGGTGACGCCGAGCATGCTGAACGGTTCCGTGCGCCGAGCCGACAGCGCGCGCTGGGCGGGGTCGGAGCCGTGCAGCGCGATGCTCCGCACTCCGTCCGGATGCTGCGCCGCCGAAGTCGCCGGGGCGGTGAGACCCAGGGTCGCGAGGGTGAGGGCGGTGGCCGCCACGACCCTGGTGGTACGGCGGAAGACGTGTGGGATCACTGGGCTTCTCCAAGGGCTGCGGAAGCTTCGGGGGCGGGGAGTTCACTGCTGCACGTGGTCCGGCCGAAGGCGCCGGTGGCGGTGGCGCGTTGAACGTGCTTGCCACGTACGGTCAGGGTGCAGCTGGCCGTGCCGCCCTTTTCGCCGAGGGTGACGTTGACGATCGGGGAAGAACCGAGCGGAACGCTCACGGTCTTCCTCCACGGCAGGCCGACGTTGGTCACGACGTCCGCCTTGTCGCCGCCGGCCCCGCGGTAGGAGATGTCGGCCGCGCCTTCGCCGAGCACCTCGTAGACCACCTCGGCGGTGGGCGTCGTCGCCCGCTTGCCCGCCGGCTCGTCCTCGGTGTCGAGGACTCCGTAGGTGACCAACCCGCCACAGGCGAGCAGCAGGGCCACCGCGACGGCGATGCCGCCGCGGTCGATGCGGCGATCGTCCGGATTGGAGGAAACCCTTGTGGCGTCCGGGGTTTCGGACTCGTCCGGTCCTTCCGGTTCTTCGGTCGTCGGCATGGCCGCGCTTTCTGTCGAGGTTAATTCGCCTGGGTTATACACCATCACATTCGGCAGACGCCAGGCTTCGGAGAAGTCGGGCAAGACGACCGCAAATCACCACCGACCGATCGGCGAAATACCCTGAATGTGTAAACAGTTGACGGGCACTCACCTCTGTGACAAGGATCCCTCCGCTGCGATCGGCGCACTTCTGGCGAGGTTGCTTTCCGGTAAATGGAAGGTGGCCTGATTCGACCTGCTCTGAGGTGCTCCGGTCGAGGTCAGGTATGTCGCGACCGGCGGCGGAGCGCCCGCGCCGGCGCGTCGTTGCGCCTATTTCGCCCAGCGCGAGACAGGTGCCGATGAAGGGAATGGCGTGAAAGTGAGATACGGGCGGGCGATAGCCTGCCTCGTGATATCAGGCGTCGTTGGGGCCATGCTGCCACAAGTCGCTTATGCAGCACCGGTTTCGAACGATTCCGGCAAGGGTATCGTCGATGCCTTGGCGGGCTGGTTCTCGGAGGACGAGGACGGAAAGAAGAGCGAGCCGAAGACCGGTGGAACTCCCCTGCTGCCGAGCCGCGAGAAGCTGCCACAGGGCAAGCCGGCCGCGAAGGCGAAACGCCTCGCGGAACTGACGGGCAAGCGGACGGCGAACGCTCGCTACTGGAAGCTGTCCGACGGACGGGTGCAGGCCGAGGTGTCGGC
This sequence comes from Streptomyces sp. NPDC056231, assembly GCF_048270745.1. Lineage (NCBI taxonomy): Bacteria > Bacillati > Actinomycetota > Actinomycetes > Kitasatosporales > Streptomycetaceae > Streptomyces > Streptomyces sp. NPDC056231. Next base: position 20,447 of record NZ_JBLVKW010000073.1, read on the forward strand.
CGTGCCGACCGGATACCGGGCGGGGAAGTCCTGGAAGGACATCGACCCGACGGTCACCCCGACCGGAACCAAGGGCTTCGAGTTCGCCAACACGACCAACACAGCCAGTAGTTGGTTCGGTTCGAATGCGCGGAAGCTGCTGCGGTTCGAGTCGGCGGACGGTCATGCGGTCACGTTGGGTCTGGAGGATGCGGGCAAGCTCGCACCCGTCGCCAAGGGTGACACGGTCACGTACAAGGACGTCGCGTCCGGTGCGGACCTGTCGTACGAGGTCGGTCCGGGCCGGGTGAAGGAGAACATCGTCCTGGCCGAACGGCCTGCGGGCGCGGTGCAGTTCACCTTCACGCTGGATACGGGCGGGCTGACGCCGAAGGGCGGCAAGGACGGGTCGGTCGCCTTCTACGGCGAGGGTCCGCACCCGGTGCTGCAGATACCTGCGGCGTTCATGACGGACGCCAAGAAGGACGCCACGTCTGGGTACGGTGTCGGCTACAGCAACAAGGTCAGCCAGAAGCTGGTCAGGGACGGCAAGGGCTGGAAGCTCGTCGTCACCCCGGACGCGAAGTGGCTGGCCGCCAAGGAGCGGCAGTACCCGGTCGTCATCGATCCGACCATCGAGGTCGCACCGACGCCGACGGAATCGCAGGACACGATGGTCCTGTCGTCCGCTCCGGCAACCAATTTCAACGGCTCGTGGCGGATGTCGGCCGGTCTGGACTCGGCCGGGGCCGCGGCGCGGTCGCTGGTGAGGTTCGGCCTGTCCGGCGTTCCGGCAAACACCACGCTGGAAGACGCCCGGCTGCAGCTGTACTACGACCAGACGCACACCGGCGTGAGCGCGGGTGCTCCGGTGGAGCTGGGCGCGTACCGGGCCACGGGTGCCTGGGACGAGGCCGGCGCGACGTGGGACAAGACCAGCGCCCTGGTGGGTGAGCTGTCCGGGTCGACCACGCTGGTGGACGACGGGGATGAGGGCACGACCGCGGCGGTGGGTGCCTGGCCCGCCTCCGGGAACACGGCGTTCACGCAGTACGCGGTCAACCGGGACTACCTGTACAACAAGGACTCGGTCGCGGGTGACACCTACACCTGGCAGCCCAAGCTGCCGGAGGACGGCACCTACCAGGTCGACGTCCACTCCATCCCGGCCAACGACCGCTCCACCGCGGTGCCGTACACCGTCACCTACAACGGCGGCAGCAAGGCCTACACGGTCGACCAGCAGACCGGCACCGGCGGGATCTGGAAGCCGCTGGGCGCCCACCCCTTCAAGGCCGGCACCGCGGGCAGGATCGTTCTCGGTGACGGACCCGCCTCCACCTCCACCGCGGTGATCGCGGACGCCGTGCGCTTCACCAAGCCGGGCACCGTCTCGATGCCGGCGAACACGTACAACAAGTGGCACTCCTTCTCGGTGAAGGACACCGTCCAGTCCTGGCTCGACGGCACCAGCACCAACAACGGCTTCGTCATCAAGGCCACAAATGAGGCCGCAGGCGCCCCCAAGGGCGGCCCGCGCTACGAAGCCTCGGAGTTCGGCTACGGCGGCGAGACCGTCAACTACCCCAAGCTGGTCCTCACCTACGGCCGCCCGGGCGTGACCCTGGACGCCCCCTCGGTGATCCACGACACCGGTGCCGAGCTGAACTGGTCCGCGTACGCCGATCCGTCTGCCATCAGCACGGCAGACGACATCGCCGAGTACCAGGTCCACCGGTCGGTCTACCAGACCTTCACCCCGTCCGCGTCCACCCTCGTGGCCCCGGTCGCCCCGGGCACGACAAAGTTCACGGACACCACGGCGGTGCCGACCAAGGCCGACGACGCGGACCCCTTCGGCCGCGCGTACTACTACATGGTCGCGGTCAAGACGAAGGACGGGAAGGTCACCTCGGCCCCGACCCAGCTGGTGCGCCTGCCGAAGGCCGGACGCACCACCAAGGTGTTCGAAGCCGCGCAGGACACCACGCTGTCCTCGACCGAGTCGACGCTGCCGCACGACACCGTGCAGGACGGCCAGCCGCAGAACTGGGTCACGGTCGGCAACAACTCGGCCACCTATGGCAAGACCCGCACCCTGCTGAAGTTCCCCGAACTGGGCATTCCGTCGACCGCCCGCGTCCTGGACGCCAAGGTGCGGCTGTGGGGAACGCAGACCACCTTCTCCAACGCCGGGGGCAGCTATGAACTGCGGCCGCTGACGAAGGACTTCGACGAGACCACCGCCACCTGGGTCAAGGCCAACACCACCACCAACTGGACCACGGCAGGCGGCGACTACGGCACGGCGGTGGCCGACACGGCCCCGGCCATGTCCAACGACCCGGCCCGCCACGACTGGAACGTCACCTCCCTCGCCCAGGGCTGGGTCACCACCCCGGCCTCCCAGCAGGGCGTCGTGATCAAGATGGCCGACGAGGCGGCCTCGCAGGAGCGGAGCATCTTCCTCTCCTCGGAGGCGACCGAGGAGCGGCTGCGGCCGCGCATCGTGGTCACGTACATCGACTCCACCACCGAGTCGACGTACTACGCGCCGCAGACCCCGGCGCGGATGACCCCGAACACCACCTACACGGTGGACCTCACCCTCACCAACACCACCTCCTCGACGTGGAAGGCCGCCAACCAGGTCCTGACCTACAAGTGGGCCCTGCCGGACGGCACGGACGTCACCAACGGCGGCAATCAGATCCAGACCGCGCTGTCGAAGGACGTGGCCCCCGGTGACTCCGTCACCCTCCAGGCGCAGGTGAAGACCCCGATCAACTCCGACTCGGGCAACAAGCGCACCGACTATGTGCTGACCTGGGACGTCTACAACAAGACGACCTCGACCTGGGTCTCGGGCACCGACGGCATCCCGGGCCTGAACCAGAACGTCGCGGTGGAGGACCCGACCTCCAACCAGCTCGGCATGGAGAAGTTCTACTCCTACACGGGCAAGAACACCGGCGCCGGCTCGACCGTCATGAACAACCTGGCGTCCGGCAACAGCGTCTGGCAGTACAACGCGTTCACCAACCCCGGCCGCGGTGTCACCACCTTCGCCCGGTTCGCCTACAACAGCCAGGACACCTCCGACACGGTCTCCGGATACGGCTGGTCCTTCCAGGCGTCCGGCCCGATCCGGCTCGGCGCGCCGCTTGAGTTCCACCCCAAGCCGAACCCGACCGAGATCAGGCTCCCGGACGGCGACGGCACCACGCACGTCTTCAGATGGGACTCGGTCAACAACGCGTGGAAGGCCCCGTCCGGCGTCCACTTCAAGCTGACGGCGAAGCCCGGTCTGGACTGCACCCCGCTCAAGGACCCGGTCCCCGACGCCTGGACGATGACCCGTCCCGACGGTACGCGGTTCCTCTTCGGCTGCGACGGCTACATGACGTCGCTGATCGAGAAGAACGGCAACACGCAGACGTATACGTACGAGGAGCGGAAGTCCAACAACAAGCCGACCAAGTTCCTCAAGTACATCACCGATCCGGCCGGCCGGCAGTCGCTGACGATCGACTACTACGCCAAGGCCGACAGCAGCAACCCGAAGATCATCGACCACATCAAGTCGATGACCGAGATCTCGGGTCGTACGTTCACCTTCGAGTACTCCGACAAGGGTCTGCTCACCAAGATCACCGACGGTGCGGGCTCGTCCCAGCCGAAGGTGTTCGGCTTCGAGTACGACGCCATCCAGGGCAACAAGAACGTCAAGCTGGTCAAGGTCACCGACCCGCGCGGCAACGCCACGTCGATGACGTACTTCGCCCCGAAGGCGGGTGACGACCCGAAGTACCACTGGTGGACCAAGACGATCACCGAGCGTCTGCAGGGCGTCACCACCTTCGACTACGCGGTCGACGCCGGGAACGCCAAGTTCGTCGACACCAAGGTGACCGACGCCGAGAACCACGCGACCGACTACGTGTCGGACGACTTCGGCCGCCCGGTCCAGACGACGAACGCCAAGTCCGAGTCGACGAAGCTCTCGTGGGACGCGGACAACAACGTCACGTACCTGGAGGAGGCCAACGGGGCCAAGACCGCGTACTGCTACGACCAGAAGACGGGCTACCCGCTCTGGAAGCGCGACGCGGAGAGCAACAAGTCGGGCGTCCCGCCCCCGGGCGACTGCGCCCCGGGCACGTACCCGGCGAACTCGGCCCAGTACGCGTACCAGACCCGGCTGGACGGATACTCCGCCGACCTGTTCACCAAGACCTCTCCCGAGGGCCGGAAGTGGCAGTTCGGCTACGACTCCTTCGGCAACCTCAAGACGGTCACCGATCCCAAGGGCGTCTCCACCGCCGCGGCCGGCGACTACACCACCTCGTACGAGTACAACTCCTACGGCCAGCTGACCAAGGCGACCGACCCCAACGGCAACGCGACGACCTCCGGCACGTTCGGTCCCGCCGGATACCCGGCAGAGATCACCGACGCCCTGGGCAAGTCGACGGACTTCGTCTACGACGAGCGCGGTCAGGTCACCGAGGTCACCGACGCCCTGGGCAAGAAGACCACCCAGACGTACGACACCTTCGGACGTCCGAAGGAGAACAAGGTCCCGAAGGTCCAGGCTGCGGGTGAGTTCATCACGACCCCCGCACCGGTCTACGACGCCAACGACAACATCACGTCGTCGACGTCGCCGAACGGCGCGGTCTCGAACGCGGTCTACGACGCCGCGGACCAGCTCGTCTCGGCCACGGCGCCCAAGGACACGCCCACGTCGCCCGAGCGGCGGACGTCGTACACCTACGACAAGGCGGGCAACCTCAAGACCGTCACCGAGCCGAAGGGTTCGCTGACGACTTCGGACACCACCGACTACGTCACCACCAACCACTACGACGCGATCTACCAGCTCACCTCGGCCGTCAACGCGGCGGGGCACAAGATCTCCTACGAGTTCGACAACGTCGGCAACGCCGTCAAGGTCGTCGACCCGAAGAAGAACGCGACCCCGGACACCACCGACTACACGTCCAAGATGGTGTACGACCTGAACCACCAGGTCACCACCTTCACGGACGCGGCGGGCAAGTCCAGTTCGCGCACCTACGACAAGGACGGTCTCGTCCTTACGGCCACGGACCCCGCGAACAGCACCACGACCTATACCTACGACGAGCGGGGCAAGCAGACCGAGGTCAAGGGTCCGTACGACGGGACCACGTTCCGCACCACCAAGTACGAGTACGACCAGGCCGGCAACACCACCAAGGTGATCACGCCGAAGGGCACCGCGACGGCCACTGCGGACGACTTCACCTCGCGTACCGAGTACGACGCGCTGAACCGTCCGGTCAAGCAGTTCCAGCCGTACGACCCGACGGATCCCAAGAACAGCGACCCGAACGTCTACACGCAGACGGTGTACGACGCGGTGGGCCGGGTGGAACGACAGTCGCTGCCGCCGTCGGAGGGTCAGACGGTCCGCAACGACACGGTCTTCGAGTACTTCGACAACGGCTGGACGAGGAAGTCCACCGACCCGTGGGACATCACCACGACGTACGACTACACCGAGCTCGGGTATCAGAAGGCCCGTACGCTCACGTCGGCCGGCGGTTCCTCGGACCGCACCATGACGCAGTCGTACTACCCCGACGGCAAGCTCAAGTCCAAGTCGGACGACGGCGTGCCGGTGGGCAAGTCGGTCGTGCTCGTCGACAACTCCGACATCCAGCACACCTCCGCCACGGGCACCTGGGCGACCGGCGACGTCGCCGGCCAGCAGGGCTACAACCACCGCACCCACGCGACCGGCACGGGCACCGATGCCTTCACGTGGACGCTCAACATCCCGAAGGACGGCACGTACACCGCGTATGTGAAGTACCCGAAGGTCTCGGGCGCTGCGACGGCGGCGAAGTACACGCTGGCGCAGGGGGCGACGACCCACCCGTCGGTCACCAAGGACCAGACGGCCGGCACTGGAACCTGGGTGACGCTGGGCTCCTACAGCCTGAAGCAGGGCAACGACGCCAAGCTCAAGCTGGAGCCGAGCAGCTCGGGCATCGTGGTCGCCGACGCCGTCAAGCTGGTGCGGGACACGTCCGGAGAGACGGACAGCGAGAAGCACACCTTCGCCTACGCCTACGACGTCAACGGCAATCTGACGTCGATCGACGACACCTCCTCGGGCGCGAAGATCGACGCCTACACGGTCGCCTACACCGGCCTCAACCAGGTCGAGAAGGTGACCGAGGCCCTCACGGGCCAGGAGAAGAAGGTCACGTCGTACACGTACGACGCCAACGGCCAGGCCGACACGGCCACGCACCCGGACCAGTTCTCCAAGTACACCTACGACCTGCGCGAGCTGGTCAAGTCGATCTCGGTCGGCAAGTCCGCCTCGGACGCGTCACCGAAGGTCACGTCGTTCACGTTCACCGACCGCGGCCAGCGGCTCAAGGAGACCAAGGCCAACGGCAACACCGTCGACTACACGTACCTCCTCGGCGGTGACCTGAAGTCGACCACGGAGAAGAAGGGCTCCGGAACGCTCGTCTCCTCGCACACCTACGCCTACGACCTGAACGGCAACAAGGCGCAGGACGTCGCGAAGAAGATGAACGCCGACAACCACGCGGCGTACCTCGACTCCACCACCGACTACACCTACGACGCCGTGGGCCGGCTCACCGAGTCGGTCAAGACCGGCAACGGCGCGGGCACCGAGAAGTACGTCCACGACGACAACGCCAACGTCGTCTCGCAGACGGTCAAGAACGTCACCACCGCCTACGAGTACGACCGCAACCGGCTGCTGCGGGCCACCACCGGTGGCTCGGCGGCCACGTACAACTACGACCCGTTCGGTCGGCAGGAGTCCGTCACCTCGGGCAGCCAGGTCATCGAGAGGAGTGTGTACGACGGCTTCGACCACGTCGTGGAGTCCCAGAAGATGGACGAAACCGGCGCCCTGAAGTCGACGAAGTACACCTTCGACCCGCTCGACCGCACCGCCTCGAAGACGGCCGAAGGCAAGACGACCGACTTCAACTACCTCGGCCTGTCCGGCGAGGTGCTGAGCGAGGAAGTCGCCGGACAGCTCACCAAGTCGTACCAGTACAGCCCGTGGGGCGAGCGCCTGTCCCAGGTCAAGCACAACGCCGACGGCACCGGCGAGGACGGCTTCTACGGCTACAACTCGCACACCGACGTCGAGACGCTGACCGACAAGAGCGGTGACACCAAGGCGACGTACGGCTACACGGCCTACGGCTCCGACGACAAGTCGGAGTTCACGGGCATCGACAAGCCGGACACCGCGGACCCGACGAAGCAGGAGTACAACCCCTACCGCTTCAACGCGAAGCGCTGGGACGCCCAGTCGGAGACGTACGACATGGGCTTCCGGGACTACAGCCCGGGGCTCAACCGCTTCACCACCCGGGACATGTACAACGGCGCCCTGGCCGACATGAACATGGGCGCGGATCCGTTCACCGGCAACCGCTACTCGTTCGCAGGCGGCAACCCCACCAGCTTCGTCGAGCTGGACGGTCACTTCGCCTTCGCGATCCCGGCCCTCTGGTGGGCAGGGGCCGCTCTGGTCACGGCGCTGTACGCGTCGACGCCGCAGGGTCAGCAGAACCTCTCGGACGCGGCCACCGCGCTGAGCAACCTGATGCCGACTGCGGAGGACCTGAGCCCGTCCAGCTCGTCCAGCGGGACGAGCACCGCCCCCACGCCGTCGCCGGCGCCTGGACCGGCTCCCACCCCGCCTTCGGGCGGCGGCGGAAGCGGCCCGCAGGGCTTCCACACCGGAGCAGCGGTCTCCATGCTGGTCCGGATCTTCTCGGGCCTGTCGTCGTCGAGCGCCAGCGAGGACAACTCTCCTCAGCGCAAGGCGATCGACCGCGCCGGGGAGGAGAACCGAAAGTGCCAGGCTTCCTCCGGTCCGAGCCTCGTGTGGAACACCCCGGTGGACGGGCAGGGTCGAGCCACCGGCGGGTTCGCCTGTCTGAACCCCGCCTCTCCGGCGAACGTCGACAACACGGGCCCGCAGAACCCTAGAGGCTGGGACCTCCAGGACGAGGCCGACGACTGGAACCGGGCTCACCTCATCGCCCGTGAATTCGGCGGCAGCCATTACCGGGAGAACATCGTCCCGACGACCATGTACCAGAACCAGAAGGAGGGCATGCGTACGGTCGAGTACGAGATCGAAAGGCGCCTCAAGCTGGGCGAGAAGGTCTACTACCAGTCCGTTCCGGTCTACGTTCCCAACATGGTGAACCCGATCGGCGTCCACATGTACGTATCGAGCGCGTCGGGTTCGTTCTCCCGGCTGATAGCCTCCGGAGTCCACGACTGATGGGCTCTCGGATCACTGGAGTCATGAGTCCCTCGAGGGACTGATCCGGCACAGATGAGGCGGTGGGGTGAGCGGCCGTTGGTCGCGCACCCCACCGCCGATGCCGTTCGGAGAGGAATACATGAATCATCTCGATGTCGTCCGCCTGCTCGAACTCGTCGCCCCGGTGCGAGAGGAGGGCGAGGGGTACGGGCAGGTCGTGCCCGAGGACTTCGAGCTGCTGGTCAAGGCGCTGCCTCAGGGGGTGATCGCGGGTTCCGTCTTCCTCAACCGCTCCGACGTCCCCGTGCGCTCCCTGGAGGACTTCACGGCGGACGCCGCGCTTCGCCTCGCGGACATGCGGGATTCCCTGCGCTCACGGGAGCACGTGCTTCCGTTGTCCCTCTTCCCGCAGCCCGGCGGCATGGTGCCGTGGGGCCGCACGGCCCGAGACGGCGTGCTGCTGTGGGACACCACCGACCCCAGCACTGCGAATTGGACGACCGTCCTCACGGACAAGGATTTCCAGCTGTGGCTGGAACTTCCCTTTTCCGCTTCGGATTTCGCCGCGCGGGCTCTTGTCGGACGCCCCGAGGGGATACCCGCATTCGAGACGTACGAGGAATATGAGTCGGGCTCGTTCTGGAATGTCGCGGACGACATGCGGGCCACTGCCACGGTGCTGGCGAACCGGGACATCGGGGCGGCGGAGGAAATCGTCACCACGGTACGGGGTCTCGGTGTGCCCATTGTCCGGCAGTACGCCGAGGAGCTTCTGGACCGGGCCGTGAACGAGTCGTCCACCCCGCTCCCGGAGGACTACCTGGCGATCATGCGGGAGTTCCCCGGCGGGGTCGTCGCGGGCATGCGGGTGTTCCCCGTCGCGCGCGCCACCTGGCTGACGGAGGACCGGCTGTTCCTGCAGTGGGGAGAGCTGGAGGGCAAGGCGTTCGGCTGGCTCACCATGAAGACCGATCCCCAGGACTGGCGCGTCGCCTATATCGAGCCGGACGGCACCGCGCTCACGCACCTGGAGGACCAGACCTTCGCCACCTTCCTGCGCCGCCGGCTCAAGGGCAACAACTCACTGTTCTGAGCTCGGGTCAGCAGCGCCGAAACACCTCTGCCCGACGGCTCGAGCCGTCGGGCAGAGGTGTCTTTCGTCGGGGTGAACGTCCGGCCGCCCGCGTGCAGCTGGTCGGCATCGGTCGTGACGCAACCCGCATAATCACCGACGGACTGCCCACCCTGGGCAGCTTCGGTTGCGCCGATTATGGATCAGTAGCACAACATCCCCTCTTGACGGCCGCAATCACTAGGGTCGGCTCATGACCGCACTGCCCGACTGGATGCGCCCGCCGCGCGCGGAAGGCTGGTTCGCGGAGGACCTGGACCGCCTCCCCGAGGCACCCCGCCACACCGAGCTCATCGACGGAGCCCTCGTCTTCATGATGTCGCCCCAGCGGTCCTGGGATGGCCGCCTCGTCACCGCCCTGACCACCACACTCATGGAGCAGGCGCCGGCCGGCTTCGAGGTCGAGCGGGAGATGACGATCCGTCTCGATGCCCGCAACCGCCCCGAGCCGGATCTCTTGCTGACTGACCTGGCCTACGACCCCGACCGCACCTGGTACGCCCCAGAGGACGTGAAGCTCGTCGTCGAGGCCGTATCCCCCGAATCCGCCCACCGCGATCGCACCGTAAAGCTTCGCAAGTACGCAGAGGCCGGCATCCCGCACTACTGGTGCATCGAGGATGAGGACGGGGCACCCGTCGTCCACGTCTACGAGCTCGACGAACCCACCGGCGCCTACGCGCCCGCCGGTATCTTCCGGGGCACCCTCCAACGCCCGGTGCCCTTCGCCATCAGTCTGGACCTCGACAAGCTCACGCCGCCCCGAAGCAGCTGAAAAGTCAGCACCATGTCAGCGCGGGAACGCAGAAGGGGTCGGACTCGTCGGGGTCCGACCCCTTCTGACCTGCGCACGCGACAAAAGCGCCTTACATACAGCAACGAGGCAGCTACACGTTGAAGCGGAACTCCACCACGTCGCCGTCCTGCATCACATACTCCTTGCCCTCCATGCGGGCCTTGCCCTTCGCGCGGGCCTCGGCGACCGAGCCCGTCTCGACCAGGTCTTCGAAGGAGATGATCTCCGCCTTGATGAAGCCCTTCTGGAAGTCGGTGTGGATGACACCGGCCGCCTCGGGGGCCGTGGCACCCTTCTTGATCGTCCAGGCGCGGGCTTCCTTCGGGCCTGCCGTGAGGTAGGTCTGAAGGCCCAGGGTGTCGAAGCCGACGCGGCCGAGGGTGGCCAGGCCGGGCTCTTCCTGGCCCATGGACTGGAGAAGTTCGAGGGCCTCGTCGTCGTCGAGTTCGATGAGCTCGGACTCGATCTTGGCGTTGAGGAAGATCGCCTCGGCGGGGGCGACCAGGGTGCGCTGTTCGTTCTTGAAGTCCTCGTCGACCAGCTCGTCCTCGTCGACGTTGAAGACGTAGAGGAAGGGCTTGGTGGTGAGGAGGTGCAGCTCGTGGAGGAGCTTGCCCTTCTCGGTGCCTGCGGTGATGCCCGCGGCGAAGAGGGTCTGGCCGGACTCCAGGATCTTCTGGGCCTCCTCGACCGTGGCGAGGACCGCGACCTTCTCCTTCTGGAGACGGGACTCCTTGGTGAGGCGCGGGACGGCCTTCTCGATGGACTGGAGGTCGGCGAGGATCAGCTCGGTGTTGATCGTCTCGATGTCGTCCTTGGGCGAGACCTTGCCGTCGACGTGGACGACGTTCTCGTCCTTGAAGGCACGGATGACCTGGCAGATCGCATCGGACTCGCGGATGTTCGCGAGGAACTTGTTGCCGAGGCCCTCGCCCTCGCTCGCGCCGCGCACGATGCCGGCGATGTCCACGAAGTCGACGGTTGCCGGGAGCAGCTTCTGGGAGTTGAAGATCTCCGCGAGCTTGTTCAGACGCGCGTCGGGGACGCCGACCACGCCGACGTTCGGCTCGATCGTGGCGAACGGGTAGTTGGCCGCCAGCACGTCGTTCTTGGTCAGGGCGTTGAACAGGGTCGACTTGCCGACATTCGGCAGACCGACGATTCCGATCGTGAGCGACACGTTGGCGACTTCCTGCAGTAAGGATGGATGGGCCGATTCTCCAGTTTACGGGCGGGGGCAAGCGGGTAGTCACAGGTCTGGCGCGGGGACGGTCCGGTTCCCGTTCGGCCATGTGGCATCGAACTCATCGCCAAGGTCACCCAAAGGGCGTGTCCCACGCCTCTGTCCTCCCGCTTCGCGACCTACGTTGTCCCGGTGGAGCAGCCCAGAACACGTCCCCCTCGGCACCGACAGTCGCCTCAGCAGCCCCCGCTGTCCCCGCAGGGCACCCTCGACGAGGCCGACGCCGCCTGTCGGACTGTGGGCTCGCCCCGCCCCCGGGCACGCCCGGTGCCGCCCGCCGTGCTCGCGCTGCGCCGGCTGCCCAGTCCTCGGCTCACCGGCATCGGTGCCGGATTGTTCGCCGCCGCCGCCATGTTCTCGCTGGCGTGCCTCGACTGGCTGCTGTTCGACGGTTCACCGACGGTGTACGGGGTGCTGTTCCTGCCGGTCAGCGTGCTCACCGCACTGTGGGTACGGCCGGCCGACCTGGTGACCGCACCGATCAGCGTGCCGATCGCGTTCGCCGTCGGTGTGATTCCGATCTCCGGCGGCACGGGCGGCTTCGGCGGGCAGACGATGGCGGTCGTCACCGCGCTCGCCGTCCATGCCGGCTGGCTGTACGGCGGCACGCTCGTCGCGGGGCTCATCGCCACCGTGCGCAAGGTCCGGCTGATGCGGCAGCGCCGGCGGCGGATGCTGCTGGCCGCGCGGGCGGCGCGGACCCGGCGTCCGAAGGGTTAGCTGTCTGCCGCGGCCATGGCCGCGCCGACGATGCCCGCGTTGTTCTGCAGCTCCGCGGGGATCATCTCGGCCCGGACGTGGTCGATCAGCGGCAGGAACTTGTCCGCCTTGCGGCTGACTCCGCCGCCGATGATGAAGAGCTCGGGCGAGAACAGCATCTCCACGTGGGTCAGGTACCTCTGCACCCGGTGCGCCCAGTGGTGCCAGCTCAGTTCCTCGTCCTCCTTGGCCTTCGTGGAGGCGTGCTTCTCGGCTTCGTGTCCGTTCAGCTCCAGATGGCCGAGTTCGGTGTTGGGCACGAGCTGCCCGTCGATGAAGACAGCGCTGCCGATCCCCGTACCGAACGTCAGCATGATCACGGTCCCCTTGCGGCCCCGCCCGGCGCCGAACGTCATCTCGGCGATTCCCGCCGCGTCGGCGTCGTTGAGGACCGTCACCGGAAGGCTCAGCTTGTTGCTGAGGAGGGTGCGGGCATCGGTGTCGATCCAGCCCTTGTCGACATTGGCCGCTGTGCGGGTGACACCGCCGGTGACAACGCCCGGGAAGGTGATGCCGACCGGTCCCGACCAGCCGAAGTGGCCGACCACCTCGGCCACGCTGTCGGCCACGTCCTCGGGCGTGGCCGGCTGCGGTGTCAGTACTTTGTGGCGCTCCTGCGCCAGGTCTCCGCGGTCCAGGTCCACGGGAGCACCCTTGATCCCGGATCCGCCGATGTCCACGCCGAAGATCTGCATGCGACCCACGGTACGGGCCCGCGCCGCGCCGCGCCCCACTTCCCGGGGCACGGACCAGCACCCCCGGGGCTACTTCGCGGAGAGTGCCTCGGCCTCCGCGCGCAGGTCCCGGCGGAGCTCCTTGGGCAGCGAGAAGGTGATCGACTCCTCGGCCGTCTTCACCGTCTCCACGTCTGCGTAGCCACGCTCGGCCAGCCACTCCAGGACGCCGTCGACCAGCACGTCGGGGACGGAGGCGCCGGAGGTGAGGCCGACCGTGGTGACGCCCTCCAGCCAGGCCTCGTCGATCTCGTGCGCGAAGTCCACCAGATGGGCGGCGGGGGCGCCCGCGTCGAGGGCGACCTCGACCATGCGGATCGAGTTCGAGGAGTTCTTGGAGCCGACGACGATGACCAGCTCGGCGTCCTCGGCCAGCTTCTTCACCGCGATCTGGCGGTTCTGCGTGGCGTAGCAGATGTCGTCGCTCGGCGGCGAGAGGAGCTGGGGGAACTTCTCCTTCAGCGCGTCCACCGTCTCCATCGTCTCGTCGACCGAGAGCGTGGTCTGGGAGAGCCAGACGACCTTCGACTCGTCGCGCACGGAGACATGGGCGACGTCCTCGGGGCCGTCGACCAGGGTGATGTGGTCGGGCGCCTCGCCGCTCGTGCCGATGACTTCCTCGTGGCCCTCGTGGCCGATCAGGAGGATGTCGTAGTCCTCCTTGGCGAACCGGACCGCTTCCTTGTGGACCTTGGTGACCAGCGGGCACGTCGCGTCGATCGTGGCGAGCTTGCGCTCGGCGGCCTCGGCGTGGACGGCCGGTGCGACGCCGTGCGCGGAGAACATCACGATGGAGCCCTCGGGGACCTCCGCGGTGACGTCGACGAAGATCGCGCCCTTCTTCTCCAGCGTCTGCACGACGTACTTGTTGTGCACGATCTCGTGGCGGACGTAGATCGGGGCCCCGTACTGCTCCAGGGCCTTCTCGACGGCGATCACGGCACGGTCCACGCCCGCGCAGTAGCCACGGGGCGCGGCGAGCAGGACGCGGCGCGTGGCGCCCGCACTCGGGTCGGTGGCGGGTGACGGGCTGGGCGTAGCAGTCATGCGTCCCATCGTAAGGCCGTGCCGAACAGGCGCGGGATCGGCCGGGTCTGGAGACTTGCCCATACGCGACGTACGCCCCGTACGCGACCGTGTCCGCGCGATCTACGGAGGGCTCATGGCCAAGGGCAGAACGGACCGGGCGGGACTGCACAGGACGCTCGGGTTCCGGGATCTGGTGGTGTACGGGCTGCTGTTCATCGCGCCCATGGCACCTGTCGGGATCTTCGGCACGCTCGACGCGAAATCGGGCGGTGCGGTCGCGCTCGTGTACGTCGTGGCGACCGTCGTCATGGCGTTCACCGCCTTCAGCTACGCCCAGATGGTGCGGGTGGTGCCGCTGGCCGGTTCGGTCTTCGCGTACGCGCGCAAGGGGCTCGGGGAGGGGCCCGGGTTCATCGCCGGGTGGATGGCGATGCTGGACTATCTACTGATCCCGGCGGTCGCCTATCTCTTCTCCGGGATCGCGATGAACGCGCTGGTGCCGTCGGTGTCACGGTGGGTCTGGACGGCGCTCGCGGTGGTCGTCACCACGCTGCTCAACCTGTGGGGGGTGCGGGCTGCCGCCCGGGTCGGCTTCGCGGTGCTCGCGATGGAGATCGCGGTGCTGGCGGTGTTCCTGGTGTCGGCGGTGGTCGTCCTCGTGCGGAACGGGGCGCAACGCGGCTGGTGGACGCCGCTCACCGGGGACTCCGGCTTCTCGACGACGGCGGTGCTGGGCGCGGTGTCGGTGGCCGTGCTCTCGTACCTGGGCTTCGACGCCATCGCCTCGTTCGCGGAGGAGGCCACCGGCGGCTCGGAGAAAGTGGCGCGGGCGGTGCTGTTCTGTCTGGTGCTCGCGGGGGCGCTGTTCGTGGCGCAGGGCTATCTGGCGGCCCTGCTGGAACCGATGACGTCGGCGGAGCTGGCCGCCGCTCCGGCCAGGCAGGGGTCCGCCTTCTACGACGCGGTGGACTTCGCCGTCGGCACCTGGCTTCACGACCTGGTGGCGGTCAGCAAGGCGATCGGGGCGGCGTTCGCGGCGCTGGCCGGGCAGGCGGCGGCGGGGCGGCTGCTGTTCGCGATGGCCAGGGAGCGGCGGCTGCCCACACTGCTGGCCCGGGTCGACCCGCGGTCCGGGGTGCCGCGGACCGCGATCCTGATCGCCGCGGGCGTGACGCTGGTGGCGGCGGTGTGGGCGGCCCGGCGCGCCGACGGCCTCGACCGGCTGGTCTCGGTGGTCGACATCGGGGCGCTGACGGCGTTCGTACTGCTGCATGCGTCGGTGATCGGCTGGTTCGCCGTACGCCGGATGAATGGGCCGCCCAGCTGGTGGCGGCACGTGCTGATGCCGGTGGTGGGTGCGGGGGTGCTGGTCGCGGTGATCGCGGAGGCGACGGCGAGCGCTCAGGTGGTGGGGGTCTTCTGGCTGGCGGTGGGGCTGGTGGTGCTGGCGTTGCAGTTCGGGCGGCGCCCGGCTGTATGACGGTCTCCCCGCACTCCCTGTCGTGGAGGAGGCCGTGTAAGGAGTCTCCCGCGTGTCTGGGGCTGCCTCGTTGTCCGTGGCGGCGGATACGCTCGCTCGCATGGCTCTCAATACGTCCGCGGAAGCTCCGCTGCCCGTCGGCGAGGTGTCACGGCTGATCGGGGGATGGATCGACCGGCTCGGCGCCGTCTGGGTCGAGGGGCAGATCACGCAGTTGTCGCGACGTCCGGGTGCCGGAGTGGTGTTCCTGACGCTGCGCGACCCGTCGCACGACATCTCCGTGAGCGTGACCTGCTTCCGTCAGGTCTTCGACCGGATCGCGGATGTGGTGACGGAGGGTGCGCGGGTCGTCATCCTCGCCAAGCCCGAGTGGTATGCACCCCGCGGCCAGCTGTCCCTGCGGGCCACCGAGATACGGCCGGTCGGCATCGGCGAACTGCTGGTCCGGCTGGAGCAGCTGAAGAAGTCCCTGGCCGCGGAGGGACTCTTCGCCCTGGACCGGAAGAAACCGCTGCCGTTCCTGCCACAGCTGATCGGCCTGGTCTGCGGTCGGGCGTCGGCGGCCGAGCGCGACGTGCTGGAGAACGCGCGGCGGCGCTGGCCCGCGGTCCGGTTCGAGGTGCGCAACACCGCGGTGCAGGGCGTGCACGCGGTGAACCAGGTGGTCCAGGCGGTGAAGGAGCTGGACGACCTGCCCGATGTCGATGTGATCATCGTGGCGCGCGGCGGCGGCAGTGTGGAGGACCTGTTGCCGTTCTCGGACGAGCAGCTCATCCGTACGGTCGCCGGGTGCCGCAAGCCGGTGGTGTCCGCGATCGGGCACGAGCCGGACTCCCCGCTGCTTGACCTGGTCGCGGATCTGCGGGCGTCCACGCCGACGGACGCGGCGAAGAAGGTCGTGCCGGACGTGGGCGAGGAGCTGGACCGGGTGCAGCAGCTGCGGGACCGGGCCCTGCGGACCGTACGAGGGCTGCTCGACCGGGAGGAGCGGGGGCTGGCCCATGCGCTGGGCCGGCCCGCCATGCAGCAGCCGCAGCGGATGGTGGACGAGCGTGCGGCGGAGGTCGACGCGCTCATCGGGCGCAGCCGCCGGGTGCTGGGCCATCTGCTGGACCGGGCGGACTCGGAGCTCGCCCACACCCGGGCGCGGGTGGTCGCACTGTCACCCGCGGCGACGCTTGAGCGCGGGTACGCGGTGCTGCAGCGGCCGGACGGCCATGTGGTCCGCTCCCCCGCGGACGCCGGGGCGCCGGGCGACGAGCTGCGGGCGCGGGTGTCGGAGGGCGAGTTCACCGTGCGGGTGGCCGAATGACGGACGCGCCGCCCCGCCGTTTCGGCTCTGACCTGGTTGTCGTACCTCACACATAGGGTGGATCACATGACGGACGACGCGACAACGGCACCTGCCGCCACGGACACGCTCGGGTACGAGCAGGCGCGCGACGAGCTGATCGAGGTCGTGCGGCGCCTGGAGGCGGGCGGCACGACGCTGGAGGAGTCGCTCGCGCTGTGGGAGCGCGGCGAGGAGCTGGCCAAGGTGTGCCGGCACTGGCTGCAGGGCGCCCGGGCCCGGCTGGACGAGGCGCTCGCCCAGCCCGGGAAGGAGCAGCCGGACGGGCAGGGCGACGCGGGCTGAGCCCGGGCCCGGAATAGATCCGGCGCGCCCGGTGGTTGTGCGCCTCGTCAGAAGCCGGGCGGCCTGGCGCACTTCTCACACGTTTGTGGAGTGGCTCACTCCGGTCAGGTTTTAGTTGAAAGTTAACCTACCTATCGCCTACGGTCGCCATATCGCTTGATCCGTATCCGTCCGGAAGGTATTCCGCAAGATGTCCCTCGTTCTTGACCCCGCTGCCCAGGACCTCCTCTTCCGCGAGGCCCGCACCGCCAACACCTTCACCGACGAGCCGGTCTCCGACGAGCAGGTCCAGGCGATCTACGACCTGGTCAAGTACGGCCCGACCGCCTTCAACCAGTCGCCGCTGCGCGTCGTCCTGGTCCGCTCCGACGACGCCCGCGCGCGCCTCGTGAAGCACATGGCCGAGGGCAACCAGCCGAAGACCTCCACCGCTCCGCTGGTCGCGATCCTGGCCGCCGACAACGAGTTCCACGAGGAGCTCCCGGCCCTGATGCCGCACTTCCCGCAGGCCAAGGACGCGTTCTTCTCCGAGCGCCCGGTCCGCGAGTCGTCCGCCGCGCTGAACGCCGCCCTGCAGGCCGCGTACTTCATCGTCGGCGTCCGCGCCGCCGGCCTGGCCGCCGGCCCGATGACCGGCTTCGACGCCGCGGGCATCGAGAAGGAGTTCCTGGACGGCGACCACAGCCTGCTGATGGTCGTCAACATCGGCAAGCCGGGCGAGGACGCCTGGTTCCCGCGTCTGCCGCGTCTCGCCTACGACGAGGTCATCACGACCGTCTGAGCCGTTCCAGGCGTACGGAGAGGGGGGGCCGGGGCCGCGGGGCGGGGGCCCCCCC
>NZ_JBLVKW010000074.1:0-38354 GCF_048270745.1 Streptomyces sp. NPDC056231
CCTCGGCAGCTGCATCGGTCATCGGAACGACACGAGCATGCTTGTTGACCACGCCGCCGCACAGCGAAACTCCAAGATCCCCGACAGAGTCAAGCACGGGATTCAACGGAGCCCTACTACGAGCCAGCACGCGGTGGTCACGTTCCGGTGACGGCGCAGGGAGGGTATTGCGTCGCAGATCACATCGGCATACGGTCCGTATCACTCCAGCGAACAAAGTGTTCGCTGAAAACGCATCAGGTGTTCGCTCATGACTGATTGTTCGTTGCCGAGCCCAGTCGACGGTTTCACCGACGGCGCCGCCGACGCGGCTCTGGGGGCCCGCATTCGGGAGTACCGGATGATGCGGCGGATGTCGCTGCGGGCCCTGGGAGAGACAGCCCAGGCCAGCCCCGGGTTCCTCAGCCAGCTGGAACGCGGACAGGTGAACTGCTCCATCGGCATGCTGCGGCGGATCGCCGTGGCACTCGGCGTCACCGTGGCCGACCTGTTCGACCAGGACAGTGAGCCCGGTCCGAGGGTGGTGCGGCGGGCCGACCGGCCGATGCTGCACACCGCTCCCGGTAGTCGCAAATTACTCATTTCACAGCGCCCGCTCAGTCATCTGGAGGTGTACGCGGGCGAGTTCGACCCAGGGGCCTCCACCGGCGACGACGCCTACACCCATGGCGACTCGCAGGAGATCCTCCTGGTGATCAGCGGTGCCGTGCGGGTCGAACTCGACGGCCGCGCCCACGACCTGGAGGCCGGCGACAGCATCGAGTACCGCTCCTCCGTGCCGCACCGCGTGGTCAACAGCCACGAAACACCCGCCGAAATCCTCTGGATCATCAGCCCGCCGACACCGGACTGACCTCTTTTCGCCGTATCTCCCCCCCCCCGCTGCACTTCCCTCCCCCTGGTGCGCCGCCTTCGCACCCCAGGGGCGCGCCTCCCACCTTGTCCTGCCGCCACCCCTCCCGTGGCGCGCGCCCTGTGCGCTCCTGTCGCCGCGCGCTTCGCGCCCTCATCGCCCTCGAGTGCCTTCACCCTCCCTTCTTGGAGTCAGTAATGCCCGGAATATCGCGCAAAATCATAGGGTGTACCGCTGCTGCCAGTGCCCTGCTGCTGTCCCTCACCGGCTGCGCCGGCACCGGCCCCGCCGCGGCCGACATCGACCTGGGCCCCGGTCCGGCCGTGGCCGGCAAGGTCAAGAAGGGCGCGCTCGACGGCGTCACCCTCACCTTCACCTCCTACGGCGGCATCTACCAGGACGGCCAGGAGGCCGCGGCCGTCAAGCCGTTCGCCACCGAGTCGGGCGCCAAGGTGCTTTCCGACGGCCCCACCGACTACACCAAGATCAAGGCCCAGGTCGACGCCAAGAACGTCACCTGGGACGTGGTGGACACCGACTCCATCTGGGCCGAACGCCAGTGCGGCAAGCTGCTGATGCCGCTCGACACCACTGTCGTCGACACCTCGAAGCTGCCCAAGGACATGGTGGGCAAGTGCTCGGTGCCGGCCATGACGTACGGCATGGTGCTGATGTACGACAAGTCCAAGTTCGGCGACAACCCGCCCAAGGGCTGGACGGACTTCTTCGACACCGCCAAGTTCCCCGGCAAGCGCGCCATCCCCGGTGTGCCCTCGGACGCGGCCCCCGGTCCACTGGAGGCGGCGCTGATCGCGGACGGGGTCGCCCCCGACAAGCTCTTCCCGCTCGATGTCGACCGGGGCCTGAAGAAGCTCACCAGCGTGCGTTCCTCGCTGGTCTTCTGGGACACCGGAGCCCGCTCCCAGCAGCTGCTGGAGTCGGGTGAGGTCTCCATGGCGATGGTGTGGACCGGCCGCGCCTACTCGGCCGTGCAGAACGGCGCCAAGTTCGCCCCGCAGTGGAACCAGTTCATGCCGATAGCGGACTCGCTCGCCGTGCCCAAGGGCGCGAAGAACCCCAAGGCCGCCATGGCACTCATCAACTCCTACCTGGGCGCCGACCAGCAGGCCAAGCTCACCGAGAAGACCTCGTACTCGCCGATCAACTCCGATGCCAAGCCCGAACTCGACCCGGCCGCGAGGGAGTACCTCACCTCCACTCCCGAGCGCCAGGCGCAGGTCCTCAAGCTCGACAACGCCTGGTGGGCGCAGAACCAGGAGCAGATCATCTCCAAGTGGTCCGACTGGCTGGCGCGGTAACCCATGACAGCCCTGATCGAGATCGCCTCTCCGGCCACCAGCGGCCGGCCCCGCAAGGGCGCCGGCACCCGGTGGGGGTGGCTGCTGCTGCCCGCACTGGTCCTGCTGGCCGTGCTCTTCCTGGTGCCGCTGTGCCTGATGGCCTGGCGCAGCGTCAGCGAGCCGACGCCCGGCGCGGGCAACTACTCCTGGTTCTTCACCAGCGACGTCGCCCTCGCCACGCTGGTGCGCACGCTGACGGTCGGCGCGGTCGTCACCCTGGTGACCCTGGTGCTCTCCTACCCGTACGCCTACCTGATGACCGTGGTCGGCGCCCGGGCGCGGATCTGGCTCACCCTGCTGGTGCTGCTGCCGTTCTGGACCAGCCTGATGGTGCGCACCTTCGCCTGGGTGGTGCTGCTCCAGGACAGCGGCGTGGTCAACCAGATCCTTGGCACCGTGGGGCTGGGCCCGCTGCAACTGATCCGCACCACCGCCGGGGTGGTGATCGGCACGTCCCAGGTGCTGATGCCGTTCATGGTGCTGCCGCTGTACGCGGTGATGAGCGGCATCGACCGCCGGCTCCTGGACGCCGCACAGGGCATGGGGGCACGCCCGGCCACCGCGTTCCTGCGCATCTTCGTACCGCTGTCGCTGCCCGGGGTGGGCGCCGGTGCGCTCACCGTGTTCATCACGTCGCTCGGGTTCTACGTCACCCCGGCCCTGCTGGGCTCGCCCGACCAGGCGCTGATCTCGCAGCAGATCTTCACCCAGGTCAACGGGCTGCTCGCGTGGGGTCGCGGCGGAGCGATGGGCGTGGTGCTGCTGGCGGTGACGCTGGTCCTGCTGGGACTGGTCGGCGTCATCCTGCGAATCACCCGTACCCGGGGAGGTGCCCGATGAGAACCGGACCCGCACGGATCGCACTCTGGGCGTTCAGCGTGCTGGTGGGCCTTTGGCTCATCGCGCCGACGCTCGTGGTGATCCCGCTCAGCTTCACCGACAAGGCGTCCCTGGTGTTCCCGCCGAGCGGCTGGTCCACCCGCTGGTACGCCAACTTCTTCACCGACCCCCGGTGGACCGACGCACTGCTCTCCTCGCTCCAGGTCGGCGTGCTGGTCGCGGTGGTGGCCACCGCCCTGGGCACCGCCGCCGCGATCGCGCTCACCCGCTCCGGCTCACGCTGGGTGAAGGGATCGTACGGGCTGCTGCTGGCACCCATGATCGTGCCGACCGTGGTGGTCGCCATCGGCCTCTACGCGCTCTTCCTCCAGTACAACCTGCTGGGCACCCTGCTCGGCTTCGTCACCGCCCATACCGTGCTGGCCCTGCCGTTCGTGATCATCCCGGTGACGGCGAGCCTGCGCGGCTTCGACCAACGGCTGGAGGACGCCGCACTGATCTGCGGCGCCACCCGCTGGGGCGCCATCCGGCAGGTGACCCTCCCGCTGATCGCCCCCGGCGTCGTCTCCGGCGCCCTGTTCGCCTTCGTCACCAGCTTCGACGAAGTCGTGGTCTCGCTGTTCATCCAGAGTCCCTATCTGCAGACCCTGCCGGTCAAGATGTTCGCCAGCGTCACCCGGGACACCGACCCCACCATCGCCGCGGCCGCCACCCTGATCATCGTCTTCACCACGGTGCTCGTGCTGGCCGCCACCTTCGCCACCGCCAGGAGGAACCGTGTCCGCTGAGACCAGCCCGATCAAGGCGCGCGGAGCCCGCATCGAACTGGCGCAGGTGCGCAAGGAGTACGCGGACTCCGTCGCCGTCGACGACGTCTCCCTGGTCATCGAACCAGGCGAGTTCATGACCCTGCTGGGCCCCAGCGGCTCCGGCAAGACCACCACCCTCAACATCATCGCCGGGTTCACCACCGCCACCTCGGGCACGCTGACCATCGGCGGCAAGCAGATGCAGGACCTGCCGCCGCACCGGCGCGACATCGGCATGGTCTTCCAGCACTACGCGCTCTTCCCGCACATGACCGTCGCGGAGAACGTCGCCTTCCCGCTCAAGCAGCGCAAGGTGCCCAAGGCCCGCCGCACCGAGATGGTCGAAGCGGCACTGAAGACGGTGCGGCTCAGCGACTACGGCCACCGCAAGCCGCGCGAACTCTCCGGCGGCCAGCAGCAGCGCATCGCCCTGGCCCGGGCCGTGGTGTACGAGCCGAGCGTGCTGCTGATGGACGAGCCGCTCGGCGCGCTCGACAAGAAGCTGCGCGAATCACTCCAGCTGGAGATCAAGCGGGTACACAAGGAGGTCGGCTCCACCTTCGTCTTCGTCACCCACGACCAGGAGGAGGCACTGGTCCTCTCCGACCGCATCGCCGTCTTCAACGACGGGGGCATCCAGCAGGTCGGCACCGCGAGTGAACTCTACGAAAAGCCCCGCAGCCTCTTCGTGGCGGAGTTCCTCGGCGAGTCCTCCGTCATCCGCGGACGCACGGAGCCGGACGGCGACGACTCCTGCCTGCGGGTCGGCGACCGCACCGTACGCGTCTCCGGCCGGCCCACCCAGGGCAGCACGGCCGCCGTCGTCATCCGCCCCGAGCTCCTGAGGGTGCAGCCGGCCGCCGCGCCGGTCGCCCCCGGGGCCAACGCGCTTCCCGCCCGCGTCACCCAGGAGATCTACCTGGGCTCCGGCCGCAAGCTCGAACTCGCCCTGCCCGACGGCACGGTGCTGCTCGCCCGGGAGCAGGCCGACCGGCTGTCCGGCGTCCGCCACGGCGACGAGGTCACCGTGGTCTGGGACGTCGAACGCGGTGTCCTGCTCGACGATGCGACCGGCACCACCCACCCACCCACTTCTGGTGACCGGATCCCGGTCGCCGCCGCGGAAAAGAGCGGACGATGAGCACGACCACCACCCCGAGCGGCACTCCCCTCACCAGCTCCACCTTCGTCAACGGCGACGTCTCCTTCTGGTTCCGGGAGGGCGGCATCCCCGCCCGCCGCCCCGCCCTGCCCGGCGACCTGGACGTCGACGTCGCACTCGTCGGCGGCGGCTACACCTCCCTGTGGACCGCCTACTACCTCAAGCAGGCCCAGCCCGACCTCAGGATCGCCGTCCTGGAGAAGGAGTTCGCCGGCTTCGGCGCCTCCGGCCGCAACGGCGGCTGGCTCAGCGCCGAGCCGCCCGGCCAGATGCGCCGCTACGCCAAGTCGCACGGCCAAGAGCCCGCCGTCGCCATGCAGCGCGAGATGTTCTCCTCCGTCGACGAGGTCATCCGCGTCGCCGCCGAGGAAGGCATCGATGCCGGCATCCAGAAGGACGGCCTGCTGCACGTCGCCACCAACGCCGCGCAGGAGCGACGGCTGCGCGAAGGGCTGCCGACGCTGCGTGCCGAAGGCTGGGGCGAGGACGACATGGTCGAACTCGACGCGGACCAGCTCGCCGAGCGGGTACGCGTCGCCGGCGCCCGCTACGCCCAGTGGAGCCCGCACTGCGCCCGCATCCAGCCCGCCAAGCTGGTCCGGGGCCTGGCCGACGTGGTCGAGCGGATGGGCGTGGCCATCTACGAGGGCACCGAGGTCACCGAGATTCGCCCGCGCGAGGCGGTCACCCCGCACGGCACCGTCAAGGCGACGTACGTCATCCGGGCGCTGGAGGGGTTCACCGCCGGGCTGCGCGGCCACCGCCGGGTCTGGCTGCCCATGAACAGCAGCATGATCGTCACCGAGCCGCTGCCCGCCTCCGCGTGGGAGGAGATCGGCTGGCGCGGCGCCGAACTGATCGGCGACGAGGCCAACTCCTACTGCTACATCCAGCGCACCACCGACGGCCGCATCGCCATCGGCGGGCGCGGCATCCCGTACATGTTCGGCTCCCACGTCGATCAGCGCGGTGAGACCCGGGCGGCCACCCAGATGCAGCTGCAGGCCATCCTGCGGCAGCACTTCCCGGCCACCGAGGGCGTCGCCATCGACCACACCTGGTCCGGCGTGCTGGGTGTGCCGCGCGACTGGTGCGCCACCGTCCACCTGGACGAGAAGACCGGGCTCGGCTGGGCCGGCGGCTACGTCGGGCACGGCGTGACCACAACCAACCTCGCCGGACGCACCCTGCGCGACCTGATCCTGCGTCAGAAGACCGACCTCACCCGGCTTCCCTGGGTCGACCGCAAGGTGCGCGGCTGGGAACCGGAGCCGCTGCGCTGGCTGGGCGTGCGCAGCCTCTACGTCGCCTACCGAGCCGCCGACCGGCACGAGAACTCCGGTCTTGACCGCACCTCCGTCATCGCACGCGTCGCCAACCTCATCAGCGGCCGCTGAAAGGAGCAGACCCTCATGGACACCACTGCCCTCGTCCCTGCCGTCGCCTTCCTCGCCGACGCGGCGAGCGCCGACCTGCCCCCCGCGAGGCCCAAGCCCACGAGCACCACCGGCCAGCAGGAGACCACCCGCACCCTGTGGCACTCGCCCGACGGCCTGGTGGAGGTCGGCGTCTGGGAGTGCGACCCCGGCCACTTCACCGCCACCCGCGACGGCTACGACGAGGTCTGCCAGGTGCTGACCGGGTCCGCCACCGTCCGTGCCGAGGGCGGTGAGGCCTTCGAGCTCCGGGCCGGCTCCACCCTGACGATGGCGGCCGGCTGGCGCGGCACCTGGCAGATCCACGAGACCCTCCGCAAGGTGTACGTGGCGCGCACCCACGGGGCCGGCGCATGACCTTGGTCCTGCACGGCGGCCGGGTGTGGACCGGCGATCCGCAGCGCCCCCACGCGACAGCCGTCGCCGTGGCCGGCGGCCGGATCACGGCCGTCGGCACCGACGCGGAGGTACGCCGGGCCGTCGGCCGGCCGGCCGAAGCGGTCGACCTGGCCGGCCGGACCGTGGTGCCCGGCCTCCAGGACGCGCACATCCACCCCGTCTGGGGCGCCCTGGAGGCGCTGCGCTGCGACCTCACCGGCGCCACCGACGCGGAGAGCTGCCTCGAGACCGTCCGCAAGTACGCGGCCACCCACCCAGGGCAGCCGTGGATTCTGGGCGGCGGCTGGACCATGGACTGCTTCCCCGGCGGCTGGCCCACCCGGGAACCGCTGGACGCGGTCGTCCCGGACCGGCCCGTCTTCCTGCCCAACGCCGACCACCACTCGGCCTGGGTCAACTCGGTGGCACTTCAGCGCGCCGGGATCGACGCGGCCACCCCCAACCCGCCTGCCGGGCGGATCGAGCGCGACGCGGCCGGCCGGCCCACCGGTGTGCTGCACGAGAGCGCCATGGACCTGGTGGCCCGGCTGCTTCCGCAGGACACCGTCGAGGACCAGCTCGCGGCGCTCCGCCACGCGCAGACCCACCTCTTCCAGTACGGCATCACCGGCTGGCAGGACGCCATCGTCGGCGCCTACGGCGGGGCCGGCGACACGCTCGCCGCCTACCGCCGGGCCGACGCCGAGGGACTGCTGAAGGCCCGGGTCACCGGCGCCCTGTGGTGGGACCGTGACCGCGGGCTGGAACAGCTGGACGACCTGGTGGCACGCCGCGGCGAGCCCGGCCGCCGATTCCGGGCCGGTGCGGTCAAGGTGATGCAGGACGGCGTGCTGGAGAACGGCACCGGCGCCCTGCTGGAGCCGTACCTGGACTCCTGTGGGTGCGCCACCGGGAACCTCGGCCACTCCAACGTGCCGGCCGAGCTGCTCGCCCAGGCGGTGACCCGGCTGGACGCCACCGGCTTCCAGGTGCACTTCCACGCGATCGGCGACCGCGCGGTCCGCGAGTGCCTGGACGCGGTCGAGGCCGCCGTCCGCGCGAACGGGGAGCGCGACCGGCGCCACCACATCGCCCATGTGCAGCTGGTCGACGACGCGGACATAAGCCGCTTCGCCGGGCTGGGGGTGGCCGCCAACGTCCAGTCGCTGTGGGCGACCCACCACCAGCAGACCGACGAGCTGACCAACCCGCTGCTGGGCGAGCGACGAGCCGACCGACAGTACCCGTTCCGTGGGCTGCTGGACAGCGGCGCCCGGCTCGCAGGGGGCAGCGACTGGCCGGTCACCACGGCCGACCCGTGGCAGGCCATGCACGTGGCCGTGCACCGCACCGAACCGCCCGGCTCGGCGCACGCCAAGTGGCCGGACGCCGACCGTCCGTTCGTGCCCGGGGAGCGGCTGGAGCTCACCGACATCCTGAGTGCCTACACCGCGGGCTCGGCCTGGGTGAACGGCAACGACGACGAGGTCGGCCTGGTGCGCGAGGGCATGGCGGCGGACCTCGCCGTCCTCGACCGGGACCTCTTCGCCCCGGACGCGCAGGTGGCCTGCACCCGCTCGGTGCTCACCCTCGTCGCGGGGGAGGTGGTCCACGCCGAGTGAGTGGCCGGACGGCGGAGCATCGCTGGGAAGTGGCGTGGTCCACCAGGGTGTGTTTCGAAAGTCCCGCCTGCCGGGCGGCGTCCGGCCCGCCCTACGGGCGGACGACGCTCCTTTCGAAACACACCCTAGGACCTGGCCCTCCGGGGGCCCTGCCAGCAGTCCAGCACGTCGTGCGTGGTGGTGACGGTGGCGACGAGGGCGAGCGTGTGACGGATCATCACGGGGGTGTAGTCGGCGGGCACCCCCGCGATGGCATCGGACGGCACGACCGCCGTGTACCCGAGGTTCACGGCGTCGAAGACGGCGTTGGGGATGGCGACATTGGCCGAGACGCCGGCGACGACGAGGGTGCGGCAGCCGAGATTGCGCAGCAGCGCGTCCACATCGGTGCCGGCGATGGGCGAGAGGCCGTGCAGCCTCCGTACGACGATGTCCTCGTCGGCCACCTCGATGGGGGCGGCGATCCGGACCGCCGTAGTTCCGGAGTGCTGCTGCACGGGCAGGCGTCCGGCGGCCCGGAAGAGGCGGGCGTTGTGGTTGGCACCGCGCCCGTCGGGGCGCCGTTCGGCGACCGCGTGCAGCACCTGGACACCGGCCTCGTGGGCGGCTGCGACCAGCCGAGCGACATGGTGGAGAGCGCCGGATCCGCTTGCCTCCTTGGCGAGTTCGGGCAGTGCGCTGTCGGGGCCCACGACGCCCTGCTGGCACTCGACCGTCAGAAGCACGGTGGTGGCCGGATCGAGCTGCTCGGCGACCTGTTCCCTGGACGGCACGGCTGCCCCTCTCGGTGGCTCCTGGTGTCTACAGGCGGTCCTTCTGTTGACGGTTGGGCGCGCGCGAGGCTAACGGCCATTGCGCCAGGAGGGAAGAGGATCCATGATTTCTGACACCTAGTCAGCTCATTGGAAGGGGCGCCCCATGGCCGTCACTCAGCGACGGGGCCGTCGGATCATGATGACGGACGCGGAACGCGACACGTACCTCGCGAAGCAGCGCACCTGTCGGGTCGCCACCGTCTCCGCCGACGGCCGCCCGCACATCGGCGCACTCTGGTTCGCCTGGGACGGCACCTCGCTCTGGCTGTACTCGATCACCCGGTCCCTGCGCTGGTCACAGCTGCGCCAGGACCCGAAGATCGCGGTGGTCGTCGACGACGGAGTGGAGTACGGAGAACTCCGTGGCGTCGAACTGTCGGGCGAGGCAGCCTTCGTCGGCGAGGCCCCTCGTACCGGCGAGGCATGTCCCGAACTGGACCTCCCGGAGCGGCTGTTCGCGGCGAAGTACTTCGGAATGGACGTGATGCCGCACGACGGGCGGCACGCGTGGCTGCGGCTCACCCCGGAGGCGATCACCTCCTGGGACTTCCGGAAGCTGGCAAACCCGGCCTGATTCCATCGCCCCGCCTCCACGAGGTCAGGCCGCACCGTCCCCGTTCAACGGAGCGTCGAAATCCCGGCCCGCCGCACGCAGGGCCGCAACCGCCGCCCTGATCGACGGGCGACGGTCCGCGTCCACCCGCCACACGGCGTGGACGTGCCGTCTCATCTTCTGCCGCACGGGCACGAGCCGCACCCCTTCCGGCACAGCCCCCCGCCCCAGCCGGGGCGCCACGCAGACGCCCACCCCGGCGGCGATCAGTGCGAGCTGGGTGTGGTGTTCGCCCGCGAGATGAGCGATGCGCGGCTCGATTCCCTTGGAGCGCAGCGTGAACATCAGCCAGTCGTGACAGAACTCGCCTTCCGGCCAGGAGATCCAGTCGTCTTCGGCGAAGTCCTCCAGATCCACTTCCGTCCGGTCCGCGAGCGGGTGACCGGCCGGCATCGCGATGTCCGGTGCGTCGTCGAGCAGTTCGGCCATCGTCAGACCACCGGGGACCGGCAGCCTCTTGTTGCTCCAGTCGAGCACCACCGCCAAGTCGATATCACCCCGCATCACGGCACGGATACCGGCTTCCGGCTCCAACTCGGCGGTGCGCACCTTCAGTTCGGGGTGGTCCGCGCGCAGCGTGGCAAGCATCGCCGGGAACAGTCCGCGCGCTGCGGTGGGAAACGCGCCGAGCCGGATCTCGCCCACCACCGCTCCGCGCTGGGCCTCGATGTCGGACTGCGCCAGCTCGACCTGGGACAGGATCCTCGCGGCATGGTCGGCAAGCAGTTGCCCCGCGTCGGTGAGCCGGACCCCGCGGCCGTTCCTGGCAAGGAGCTGCTGCCTCACCTCGCGCTCCAGCTTGGCCAGCTGCTGGGAGACTGCCGACGTCGTGACATGCAGGAACTCGGCCGCGCCGCCCACTGAACCGAAGCGGGCGAGAGCGTCCAGGGTGCGCAGGCGCTCGAGGTTCAACATGTAAGCGATGCTACGCGAAGACTTGCATAAAGTCTCACTTGTCCTACGCGGTTGGATTCGTCATCGTTGTCCTCATGACCGCCCCCACCGCGACCGCCGCCCCCACTCGGGCGACCGGTGCTCCCGCCCCCTCCTCCGCACGCCGCCCCGCACTGGACTGGCGGATCCGCTTCGCGGCGCTGTCGCTCATCTGGGGCTTCAGCTTTCTCCTGATCAAGGTCGGCACCGACGCGTACGCCCCGTTCCAGGTGACGCTCGGCCGGCTGCTGTCGGGGACAGCGGTGCTGGCCGTCGCCATGGTGGTGCGCCGTGAGCGGCTGCCGCGCGCCGCCCGCACCTGGGGCCACCTCGCCGTCGCCGCGTTCTTCCTCAACGCGCTGCCGTTCTCGCTCTTCGCCTACTCCGAACAGACCATCCCGTCGACACTGGCCGGCATCTGCAACGCCACTTCGCCGCTGTGGGGCATGGCGCTGTCCCTCGTCGCGCTCTCCGAGGACCGGCCGACCCGCCGCCGCGTGGCGGGACTCGGCCTCGGCTTTCTCGGTGTGCTGACGGTACTGGGCGCCTGGCAGGGCTTCTCCGGGCTGGACTTCAGAGGCACGGCGATGGCGCTCCTCGCCTCCCTCAGCTACCCGGTCGGCTGGATCTACGTCCGCAGGACCCTGGCGGGCAGCGGGTCGTCCACCCTCGCCCTGACCGGCAGCCAGCTCTTCCTCGGCACCGTGCAGATCGCCCTGGTCACCCCTTTGTTCACGTCGGCCCCGGAGGGCTTTCCCCTGCTGCCGACACTCGCCGTCGTCGCACTGGGGGCGCTCGGTACGGGCCTTGCGGTGCTGATGCAGTACGGCCTGGTCGAGGAGGTCGGACCGACGACCGCACAGATGGTCACGTACTTCATTCCGGTCATCGCCACCGCGGCGGGGGTCGCCCTGCTCGGCGAACAGCTGACCTGGAACACTCCGGTCGGCGCCGTGATCGTCCTGACGGGCGCCGCCCTGACCCAGAGCAGAGCCCGTAAGCCCAAGTCCCGACCGCTCGCCGCGTCCCGTCGGACCACCGAACGCGACCCGGCTCAGCCGTAATTCATCGGGCGGAGCGGTCCCGCCGCTGCCGCCACGGCGTCCGCCAGCGGCTCGATGTCGGCCGCCGTGAGCGGTGACACGGTGAGCCGGACCCCCTGCGGTGCGGCGACCCGGAACCGGGCCCCGGGCGCCACCGCCCAGCCCGCGCCCAACAGCCGGGCGACGGTCCCGGTCTCGTCGCTCACCGGCACCCACACATTCATGCCGCTGCGGCCGTGCGCCTCGACACCGCGCTCCCCCAGCGCCCGGACGAGCGCGTCCCGCCGCTCCCCGTACGACCGGGCGACCGCGTCGGTGTCGACGGCGCCCGAGGTCAGCAGGTGCGCCACCGCTCGCTGCAGGAGCCTGCTGACCCAGCCGGGCCCCAGCCCCTGCCGCCCCAGGACCCGGTCGACCGTGACCGCGTCCCCGGTCAGCACGGCCACCCGCAGATCGGGCCCGTACGCCTTGGCGACCGACCGCACGAACGCCCACCGGTCCGTGACACCCGCCAGCGGATGCAACGGCAGATCGACGATGGCGTGCCCATGATCGTCCTCGATCAGCAGCACTCCACGGTGACCGGCGAGAACACGGCGCAATTCCTCCGCACGCGCCGCCCCGACAACGGCACCCGTCGGGTTCTGCGCGCGGTCCGTCACCACGAGCGCACGGGCACCGGCGCTCAGCGCCCCTTCGACGGCGTCGGGCAGTGGCCCCTCGTCGTCGACGGGGATCGGCACGGGACGCAGACCCAGCGCCGGTACGAGATCGAGCAGGGCGCCCCAGCCGGGGTCCTCGACGGCGACCGCGTCACCGGGCTTGAGATGAGCGACCAGCACCCGCTCGATCGCGTCCAAGGATCCGGAGGTGACGGCCACGGCCCCGGCCGGCACCGCGTCGGCGTCGAGGGCTGCGCGTGCCAGTGCGGCGAACTCCGGGTCCACCGGCGCTTCTCCGTACATCCCCGGGCGCTCCGCGTACGCCCGCGCGGCCGCCGCGAACGCCTCGTCCAGTGGTGGCAGCAACGCCGGATCGGGGTTCCCCTCTCCCAGGTCGCGTACGCCGGGCGGCGCCTCGACCCGGAGCGAGCCACGCGCCGTACTGGCGGGGCGCGGACGCACCCGACTCCCCCGGCGACCGGCCGTCTCGATCACCCCGCGCTCGCGAAGGATGCGGTAGGCGGCCGCGACCGTATTCGGATTGACCTCCAATTGGGTGGCCAACTCGCGCATGGGCGGCAGCACTTGCCCGGGTGCGAGCTCGCCCGACCCGACCGCTCGCTCGACACTCGCGGCAATCTCCGAGGCACGCCGCCCGACGATCCGATACTCTTCTAGCACAAACATGATTATGCACTAGTGCAATGGAGTTGGCAATGCCGGACACCGCACCGCCGCAGCCCACGGGCCCGGAGGCAACAGCCTCGTACGAACCGACCGAGCGGACCGTCCCGACCCGCTCCCGGGAGCGGGCGTCGTACGACCGGGAGCTGGTCCACTCGATACTCGACGAGGCCTACCTCTGCCATCTCGGCTTCGTCCGCGACGGCGCACCGGTCGTCCTGCCCACGCTCTTCGGCCGGATCGGCGAGCGGCTGTACGTACACGGCTCGACCGGCTCGCGGCCGCTTCGGCAGGCCGGCGAGACGGCCCCCGGCCTGCCCGTCTGCCTCACGGTGACGCATGTCGACGGGCTGGTGCTGGCCCGCTCCGCCTTCCACCACTCGATCAACTACCGCTCCGTGGTGGTCCACGGCATCGCCCGCACGGTGACCGACCCGGAGGAGCGGCGTACCGCGCTCGACGCGATCGTGGACCATGTCGTCCCGGGCCGGACCGCGGACTCCCGCCCGGCGAACGCCAAGGAACTCGCCGCTACGGCTGTGATCCGGCTGGACCTCGACGAGGTGTCCGCAAAGGTGCGCACCGGAGGCCCGAACGACGATCCGGACGATCTCGCGCTGCCGCACTGGGCGGGCGTCGTTCCGCTGGCCCGCGGCTACCGTGCACCGCAGCCGTCGGACGACCTCGATCCGGCCATCGCGGTGCCTGACTATCTGACCGTTCTCTGATGCCCGGGGGCGGCCACCGGTGGCCGCCCCCGCACCGTCAGGCGGGAACGGCCGCCCGGCGGCGGGCACTCGCCGCGTTGCGCGTCTCGGCGACGGCGAGCCCCGCCACCGCCGCGAGGAGCAGCAGCGTGCCGGCCACCGTGGCCGCGGTGAGCTGCTCCCGGAGCACGACGACGGCGATGACCGCGGCACTCACCGGTTCGAGCAGCATGATCACGGACACCGTAGCGGCCCGCACCGCCGCAGCGCCCGCGAAGTAGAGGGCGTAGGCGAGCGCGGTAGGGACGGCCGCCACGTACACCAGCAGCCACACCACCTGGGCGGCGTCCGCGGTGTGCGGCACCAGTCCTTCCGCAGCCGCCATCGGCAGCAGCCCGAGCGCACCGATCCCGAAGGCCCACGCGCTGGTGGCGAGCGGGTCCGAGCCGCCGTCGCGGCCGAGCCACCGGGTCAGCAGGGTGATGGCGGCGTATCCGGAGGCGGAGAGCAGCGCCAGTGCCACGCCGACAGGACGCACCGCCGCGCCTTCACCGCCGAGCACCAGCACGGCGAGCCCGGCGAGCGCGCCCAGCACCGCGGCGAGCCCCCCGCCGCCGAGCCGCTCCCCCATGGTCAGCCTGGCGCCGACGGCGATGAGTACGGGCCCGGCGCCAAGAGTGACGACGGTCCCGACCGCGAGACCGGTCGCTTCGACGGCCGCGAAGTAGGCGCTCTGGAACAGGGTGAGGCCGACGCCGGTCCCAAGGATGCGCAGCAGGCGACGCCGCCGCGACTCGGCGGAGACGGCTGCGCGTCGTGGCCGCAGCACGAGCGCGGCGAGCAGCAGCACGAGACCGCCGACGCAGCGCCAGAACGAGAGGGCAAGAGGGCCGAGATCACTGACCCGGAAGATCAGCGAGGCGGCAGCCCCCGCGGTCCCCCAGGCCATCCCGGCGACGATCAGATAGAACAGGCTCCGCCCAACGGGCAGGCGGGAAGCAGGATTCGGCACGTGCACTTCTCCTGAAGAAGAAAGCTGGTGGTCGCTCGGCTCGGCACGCGGGCAGCGACGATCCGCTCGGGGACTTCCCGAGCCCGGTCTTCGTCAGGAGTGGCGGCCCGCGCTAGGCGGCAGGCGGCGGAAGCACAGTGAGATGCATGCTCGGCACCTTACGTGGCGGCACGGCGGGCGGACAACTCGCCCTCGACGGCACCCCGGACGACTCCCCCGCCCACACCCGACGCGACGGGGCCGGAGGGGGCCTTGGGCGTCGACGACTGGGCGATGAACGCACCGATCAGCACCATGGCGCCGCCGATGAGCTGCGGCGCTGCGAGATGTTCCCCGAGCAGCACCCAGGCGAGCACGGTAGCGATGACCGCCTCCAGACAGGCGACGACACCCGCCACCGCAGGAGACAGCAGCCGCACCGAGATCACGCCGGTGACATAGGCGATCACGGTGGCGAGCAGCACGATCCAGCCGAGCAGCAACCAGGCGGGAACCTCCGTGCCGTTCATGCCGGTGCTGCCGCCGAGGACCGACCAGTCCATCTCCCAGGGCCGTGCCACCACCGTGAGGACGGCTGCACCGATCAACAGTCCGTACGCGATGACGCCGACCGGGTGCGGAGGCTCCGCGCCCGCCGCCTTGTCCCCGCTCCCCGGGTCGGAGAGGACGAAGTAGCCGACCTGGCAGCAGGCGGCACCGAGGGCAAGCAGCAGCCCGACCGCATCGAAGCTCAGCCCGGACCACACCTCGACCACGCAGGCGAGACCGCCGACCGCGAGAACGACACCGACCGCGGCGGCCCGGGTGACGGGACGGCGCTGCACGAACCGGACCCAGCCGAGGACGAGCGCAGGCGCCAGATATTCGACCAGCAGCGCAACACCGACGGGTATACGGGAGATAGCGGCGAAATAGCAGGCCTGGACGCCCGCGACGGCGAGCAGCCCGAAGCCCAGGAGCAGCACGGGACGGCTGCGTACGAGATCCCGGTGACGCCACGCCACGGGAAGCATGACGAGGGCGGCGCCCGCCACCCGTAGCCACACCACATGGAGCGGGTCGAGCCCTGCCTCGATCAGCGGCTTGGCCGCCACCCCGGAACCACCGAATGCGAACGCCGAGGCCAGGGCTAGTCCCAGGCCGGCGCTTCTCCCCTGAGACGCGTGCATCGGCACATCATGACAGCTGTCGTCATGAGCGTCACCCCGGTGACCACTGTCGCGCGTAACACTCCGATACCACCGCGGCCCCTGACCGCCGCACTACCGCACGCGCTCTCCGATCCGGGCGACTACCAGTCCGTCCATGGAGTCGTGTACCCGCGTGATCAGTCCGTCCCGGATGTGGAGTATCGGCAGTCCGGGGAGGCACCCGCGCGACATAGGGGCTGTCAGTCCCCGCCCGGCGCATCGACGATCCGGCCGGCGAGCCGCACCGCATCGACACCGGCCCGCTCCAGCACCTCGACAGCCCTGCATTCCGGGTCGGCGGCGAGTGCCGCGAGCAGATCGAGCCCGCCGGCCCGCACTTCCCCGCGCAGCTCCGCGCGCTCCCTGGCACCGGCCATCGCCGACAGAGCCGAGGGCGACCAGCCCTCCACCCCCGCGTCCCCTGCCTCGGCCGCCACCTGAGTGACGACCGGAACCGCGCCGGTGTCCTCCACGGTGCCCTGCCAGCGAAGCCCGTAACCGATGGAGCGCTGCACGAGGTAGCCAAGCACCTTCGCGAGCTGCGGTCCGCCCTCGAAGGCGGTGCGGACCTCTGGATCCGACTCTATGAGGGAATGCAGCAGATGAGCCGTGTCGATCTGCCGGTCACCGTCACGCAGGGCGCGCCTGCGGGCACCCGTCATCACCGAGGCCAGCTCCACGGTGAGTCTGGCTCCGAGTTCAGCTCGGTTCGGTGCGGGCTGCTGAGGAATCCGCGGCGTCCGGTTTTGCACACCTCTCACCCCATCAGTCCCTGGGCGCCTGAGCATCCCCGGAAGGGCCCATTTACACATCCCGCTGAAGTTGGGGACACCAGAACGGTTCCTCCTCCTTACGGATGAGATCTCGCCATTCGCGGATCCGATTGCCGGAAACAGCGCGCGCCGCCTTGCCCTGCGCTCCGCGAGCCGCCCGCACACGTCCCCCACACCACGCGTACGGCGACCGACGGACGGGAGTACGCCCACCGGGTCCACGCTCACCGTGACGCCCTGCCCGCCCACCTGTTCCGGCGGCGTTCCACTGCCACGCCGACGGCCTGCACCCCCGCATCACCGACCGGTCGGACGCGGCGCCGATCTGGCACACAGAGCGGACCCAACAGATCTGACAGTTCATCAGTATTGAATGTTCTCGCCACTGCGGCTACGTTCCGCGACACCGTAACCCGACAAGAAGGGGTGGTCGCATGGCCGAAGTCAGTGCCGAAGCACGTATCGAAGCGCCGGCCGAGAAGGTCTGGGCCCAGCTGACGGACTTCACCGCGTACGGCCAGTGGAACGCCACCCACACCAGCTTCCCCAAAGGCGGCCCCGCCACACTCGAACTCGCGGCCACCTACGAGGAGAACATGAAGCTCATGGGCTTCCCCGCCGAGGTGACCTGGACCGTGGCGGAGCTGGAGACCGCCCGGCTGCTGACCACCAAGGGCAAAGGGCCGATGGGCGTCGACCTGGCGATGCGTTACTCACTGACGCCCGACGGCGATGCCACCACGGTCCGGATCGACGGAGAGTTCACCGGAGCCGCGGTCTCCCTGATGGCGGGCAAACTCAAGGACTCGGCGACCGCGGCACTCGTGGAGTCGCTGCGCAAACTGGGCGGCCTGGTCGCCGCCTGACCACCACCGGACGAACGAAGGGCCCCGCGGCTCAGCCACAGGGCCCTTCACCGGGACCATCCCTCGGGTCATTGCTCGTCGGCAAGGATCAGATAGAGCTTCTTCCGGGTGTCGTTGATCAGCGACAGCGCCTTCTGGCGCTGATCGGCCGAGCCGGTCTTCCAGACCTGGCCGAACGCCTCCATCAAACCGAAGCCGGCCTGCCGGATCTCGTTGACGCTCTCCCAGTCGATCCCGCGCCCGGCTTCCTCCCAGGGCGCGTCGGGCCCGGATTCCGCCTCGGTGCGGCCGGCATCGGTGAGCGTGAACAGGTTCTTGCCGCCCTCGCTCGCGCTGACGATCAGCCCCTCGTCCTCCAACAGCTGGAGGGTCGGATAGACCGAGCCGGGGCTGGGCCGCCAGGCCCCGCCACTGCGCTCGCCGATCTCCTGGATCATCTCGTACCCGTGCATCGGCCGGTCCTTCAGCAGCGCCAGGATCGAAGCGCGTACGTCACCGCGCCGCGCCCTCCCCCGGCCGCCACCGCGACCGCGCCCCCCGCCGAAGGGGCCGCCACCGAAGGGGCCGCCACCGAACGGCGGTCCGAACTGCCCGAATGCGGCACGGCGGCCCTCGAAGTCACCCCGACCGTGATGACCGGGCCCGCAGCGCCCATGTCCGTGCTCATGCTCGTGCCCATGTGAACGCATCGCTACGCTCCTTCCATCGTTGATCTGTCGCGATGCTTCAACGATATATCGGAACCGCTCGTACGACAATCGCTTCCTACGGTCCTTGCCTTGCATACTTGCTCCCGAGACGCACAGGACGAAGGGAGATGCGGCATGACTGCACCCGGCCCGGACCACGGCTACCTGCTCGACAACCGGCAGAACGAGGCGGGCATCCGCTTCGGCGCCCTCGCCGAACTCTTCGACCCGGTGACCTTCCGGCATGTCGACCGCCTCGGTATCACCGCGGGCATGCGCTGCTGGGAGGTCGGAGCCGGCGGCCCCTCCGTTCCCGCCGGCCTGGCCGCGCGAGTCGGTCCGACCGGCGCGGTGGTCGCGACGGACATCGATGTGTCGTGGGCGCAGGGCGCCGCGGACGACGTCGTCGAAGTCCTGCGCCACGATGTCGCCGCCGATCCCCCGCCCCCCGGTGGCTTCGACCTGGTCCATGCCCGGCTGGTCCTGGTGCACGTCACCGACCGTGCCGAGGCGCTGCGCCGCATGATTCAGGCGCTGCGGCCCGGTGGTGTACTCCTCCTGGAGGACGCCGACCCCGGGTTGCAGC
This sequence comes from Streptomyces sp. NPDC056231, assembly GCF_048270745.1. Classification (NCBI taxonomy): domain Bacteria; kingdom Bacillati; phylum Actinomycetota; class Actinomycetes; order Kitasatosporales; family Streptomycetaceae; genus Streptomyces; species Streptomyces sp. NPDC056231. The sequence continues at coordinate 19,035 of NZ_JBLVKW010000074.1, forward strand.
CGCTGCTGTGCCCGGACGAGTCGGGCCCCGAACAGCGCCTCGCCAACCGCCTCCGGTCAGGATTCCGCGAACTCATGGCGGCCCGCGGTGCAGACCTCACCTACGGCCGGACCCTGCCCCGACTGCTGCGCGAGGCGGGTCTGGACGATGTGCAGGCCGATGCGTACTTCCCGATCACCTCACCGGCATGCACCGTCCTTGAGGCCGCCACCGTGCGCCAGATCCGCGACCGGCTCGTGACGTCGGGTCTCGCCACCGACGAGGAGATCGACCGGCACCTGAAGAACGTCGCCACCGGACGCCTCGATCTGGCCACCGCCCCGCTCGTCTCCGCGTGGGGGCGCCGGCCGTAGCGCCCCGAGGAGGCCCTCGGAATCCCGGGCCGGCGGCCTGGAATTGGCCTTGGTCCGCCGCGCTCCAGAACCTCTACCGTCATCCCATGAGGATCCGAATCGTCGACGCGTTCACCAACCGCCCGTTCACCGGCAACCCCGCCGCCGTCCTGCTCCTGGACTCCGACGCCTTCCCCGAAGCCGACCGGCTCCAGCAGGTCGCTCTGGAGATGAATCTCTCCGAGACCGCCTTCGCGCACCCTCTGCCGCCGGGCGGAGAGGCGGACTGGGCGCTGCGCTGGTTCACCCCGGCCACCGAAGTGGACATGTGCGGGCACGCCACCCTCGCCACGGCACACGTCCTGCGCACGACCGGAACGGCCGACGGAACGGTGCGCTTCGCCGCCCGCTGCGGGATCCTCACCTCCACCGCCCACCCGGACGGCTCGCTCACACTCGACTTCCCCACAGCCCCACTCACGCCGGCCTCCACCCCGGCCGGACTGGCCGCCGCCCTGGGCGCGGAACCGCTGTCCGTCCACGACACCGGCGCCCATATCGGCGACCTCCTCGTCGAACTGGCCGACGAGGAGTCCGTACGCGGACTGACCCCGGACTTCGCCGGGCTGGCCACCTGCTCACGGCGCGGCATCATCGCCACGGCTGCCGCCGAGGACCCGGCCCGCGGCTACGACTACGTCTCCCGCGGCTTCTTCCCCCAGGTCGGTATCGACGAGGACCCGGTCACCGGCAGCGCCCACACCGCGCTGGCCCCCTTCTGGTCGGCCCGGTTCGGCCGTGACGAACTGACCGGCCTCCAGGCCTCCGCCCGTTCCGGTCTGGTCCGAACATCGCTGCGCGGCGACCGCACACTGCTGACGGGCAGCGCGGTGACGGTCGTCGACGGAGAACTGCTGACTACGCTCTGACCGACGGGACAGCCCTGAGGGGCGTACGCAATGACCGGTACGCCCCTGCTTGCCCGCCGTCCGCTCACAGCGTGGGCAGCCACCCCACCTTGCCGGCCAGCAGCGCGTATCCGACGAACGCTCCGATGTCGAGCAGCGCATGCGCCGCGACCAGGGGCCCGACACGCCCCCAACGCCGGTACAGCAGCACGAAGACGACGCCCATCACCATGTTGCCGATGAACCCGCCGATCCCCTGATACAGGTGGTACGAGCCGCGCAGCACCGAACTCGCCACCAAGGCGGCCATCGGCGTCCACCCCAACTGTCCGAGTCTGCGCAGCAGATACCCGACGACGATCACTTCCTCCAGCACGGCGTTCTGGAGTGCGGAGAGGATCAGCACCGGGAACTTCCACCACACGTCGGGCAGCGATTCCGGAATCACCGTGAGGTTGAAACCGGCGGCCCGCGCCACCAGATAGAAGGCCAGCCCGGCGCTGCCGATGCCCGCCGCGATCACCGTTCCGCGCCCCAGGTCCGAACCGGGTCTGGTCCGGTCGAAGCCGATGGCCCGCAGACCCACGCCCTCCCTCATCAGCAGATGCGCCACCAGCGCCACGGGGACCAGGGCCGTGGCGATGCCGAAGAGCTGCCAGGCGAGATCCAGCCATGGTCGTCCCGGGGCGTATGAACTGTTGAGCGTCGCGGCCTGATGCTTCAAACCCCCTGGCTTCGTCAGCGATCCGACGAAACTAATCAGAGCAGACACTCCGCTGGCACCCAGCGAGAGAGCCAGCACCAGCACCGTTTCGGACCGCAGAACCCGCCGTGACACGACCTCTCGGGGACAAGAATCAGCCACGCACCCCTCCGTCACCTGTACACCTGCCTTCAGTTGTGCATTCGCATCTCGTCCCGCTCGCCGCGTCCCGCTGCGGTCTCGAATGCAGGTACGAAGATCATGCGCGACCGGCCGGGGGACGACCACCACTGACGATGGTGTGGTCCCCTTTTCCTTGTTCATCCTCAAGGAGCGGCACTACCGGCATGGGACGTAACAGCTTGCCCGACGACTACGCGACGGATGGCAGCGGGGATGGCTCTACGCCCCACCGAACAGCCGTGCCCGGGCGGGCACCGGCCGGGGCGGCAGACACCGGGCACGCCGAGGCACACCCGTCGGGCTACGACACGGGGAGACCCATCGGCCAGCTGTGCACCGGATCGCCGGAGTGCATCAACTCGGCGTACCGGCGGGTGGTGGCCGCGAGCGCCGCGTCCCGGCCGAGCCCGGCGTCCAACCCCCGGTGGTACGTGTCCACCTGCCAGGACGCCCCGTTCACCCGCCGTTTGCAGCGCTCCTCGATGACCCCGAGGTAGCGGTCGCGGTCCGCGGGCTCGATGTTCCAGGCGTCGAGCCCTGCCGCGGCGAGCGGCAGCAGTTCGTCCTGTACGAGCTTGACGGCCGCCACCCGCGTCAGCCCGCCCGACCGCCCCGGCCGGGGCCAGACCAGCTCGGCGTCGATGCCTCGGCGGCAGGCGGCGTCGAAGTTCTCGGCCGCCGCGGCAAACGGCAGCCTGGTCCACACCGGACGGGACTCCTCGGCAAGCGCCCGCACCAGGCCGTAGTAGAGCGCGGCGTTGGCGATCACATCGGTGACGGTCGGCCCGGCGGGCAGGACACGGTTCTCGACACGGAGATGGGGTACGCCGTCGGCCAGGCCGTACACCGGCCGGTTCCAGCGGTAGATCGTGCCGTTGTGCAGTACGAGCTCCTGGAGACCCGGCACACCGCCCTCGTCGAGCACACGCAGCGGGTCCTCCCCGTCGCAGATCGGGAGCAGCGGCGGGAAGTAGCGCAGGTTCTCCTCGAAGAGCTCGTACGCCGAGCTGATCCATCGCTCGCCGAACCAGGTCCTCGGGCGCACCCCCTGGTTCTGCAGTTCTGGCGGCCTGGTGTCGGTGGCCTGCTGGAAGAGCGGCGGCCGCGACTCCCGCCACAGCTCCCTGCCGAACAGGAAGGGCGAGTTGGCGCCGAGCGCGACCTGAACGGCGGCGACGACCTGGGCGACGTTCCACACGTCCGCGAAACGCGCCGGGGTGACCTGCAGATGCAGCTGGACCGATGTACAGGCCGCTTCGGGTGTGATCGAGGTGGCGGTGCAGACCAATCGCTCCACGCCTTCGATATCGAGGGCGAAATCCTCGCCGCGCGCCGCCACTATCTGATCGTTGAGCAGTGTGTAGCGGTCCACGTCCGAGAGGTTCGCCGCGACCAGGTCCGCGCTGCCGAGGGTCGGCAGTATTCCGATCATCATGATCCCGGCAGCGACCTCACCCGCCTTCCGGTGCGCATATCCGAGACCGGTCCTGAGCTCCTCTGCCAGCTGATCGAAAACACGCCCGGCCAGGCGATGCGGAACTATGTTCACTTCCAGATTGAACATCCCGAGTTCGGTCTGGAAATCACGGCTCGCGATCCGCTCGAGCACCTCCGCATTCATCATCCGGGGCAGGCTGTCCGAACCCGCCAGATTGAGCTCGATCTCCATGCCCATGAGGTTGCGGGGGCGGTCGAACCTCTGCTCCGCCAGGAGCCTCCCCAGCCCCTCCAGGCACAGGTGGAGTTTCCTCCGGTACCTCTGCCGATCGGACAGATCAAAGGCGCCCGCCACGACCTTCTCCCCCATCGAAGCGTCCCTCCGCAAGTGGGCAGCCCGCGGCCCAGGCCGCTCGCGTCACGATCGATAATGCCCAGGGGAAGTGATCCATAACGCCGCCCTGGACAGCGCGGACCCAGTAATCTGATGGCGGCCGTCCGGGCACATTCCGACGGCATGTGGCACGGTGCATTTTCCGCTGGCCGGTGGTGGTGAAAACGCCGACGCGATTCGGCCTACCGCGGCTGTGGAGAAACACCAGGTGGCGGCTGCGCGGCTCACCTCGAATCAATAGAATCTCCGCATAATAAAGTCTCGATACCGCCTTGCCAGAAATACCTGCGGCGGCTAGGGGAAACGCTGCGTGAACACGTGTCGTATAAACTCCGCGGACGAGGCAGAGAGTTGACGCACCGGCCCAGTCACCGGCCTCCTCTGGCCCCGCACGCCGACAGCGCCGTCTGCACCCGCCCACGCATCACCGTGTCTCCGAAGTGAGAGGCAACCCACTATGCCGCTGCATGTTCCCCCGGCTCCCGCGCCTGCCCTGCGCAGCGTCCTCGCGGCACTCGGTTCACCCACCGCAGTCCTCGAGGCCCGCACCCCGGCTCTCCGGTCCGTCCAGGGACCTCTGAGCCCCGAACTCCCGCTCCCCGTCCATGTGCTGGACCGGATCGGCCCGAGCGGGCTCGCGCCACGCACCCGGCTGACCGCGTGGCGCTTCCTGATCCGCAGCTCGGAGCGGGCCGTCGCCGCGGCCGACACCATGCTCACTCCGGACGGCTGGGCCTTCTCGCACTTCTTCGAGGGCCCTTACATCGCATCGACCGAGCTCGCCCTGCGCCAGACGGAGACCATGACACCCCGCTACCAGCCCCGCATGCTGTCCATCCCGGAGCTCTACATGCTGGCGCTGTGGCTGCACGAGGACATCGAGGCCGACCCGTCGGGTGGCACCCTCGCCCCCACCGATCTTCTGGTACCGCTGGCTCCCGCCCCACCGGGTATCGCGGCACACCGCCCGCACCGGGTCGCCGATCTGCTCCCCGTGATGACCCTGCGCATCACCCCCGGCCCCGGCCCCCTGCTCGGTTCACCCGCCTGACCCCGTCCCGCCTCCAGCACGCCGTACTGTGCCCAGTCGCCGTTTCCGGCGGCGGGGCACAGTGCTGCGGGACACGCAGCGCGGGACAGCGGGGCGCCCCCGGCCCCATCCGGACTAGTCCGGTCCGGCCATCCCGAACCACCCGAAGGGACAGTGCAGTTGTGTTGAACCGTCCGCCCGGGTGATGCGTCATGAGAGGAGGAGCACCGCTGCTGCGAAATCCCTGCGGATTGGCGCCCGTGGGGCAACACTGGAACCGGACCGACAGATACGGGGGGCAGCCATGAAAACTTCATCAAGCCGCAGGACACCCACTACGACGCAGCGAAAGAACCCAGCCATGTGCCAGCACAAGCCACCCTGCCCGACAGCCGACTCAGCCGACCGGGAAGCCGCACGCCTGATGGCACACCACCCGGAACAGGGCTGGAGCCTGCTGTGCAACGGCGTCCTGCTCTTCGAGGACACCGGTGAGCTGCTCCCGGACGGGCAGATCATCGCTCCGCACCGGCCGCTGGACTCCGGCCGGGTGATGAAGGCCGCCTGAGCGCGGCCCGTAAGAAATGGGGCCGGCCCGGAGAAGATCTCCGAACCGGCCCCGACGCATGCCCGGGTCACACCCGAACGGGTGGGTCAGTTGTCGTACTCGTCCAGCGGCGGGCAGGAGCAGACGAGGTTGCGGTCACCGAACGCACCGTCGATCCGGCGCACCGGCGGCCAGTACTTGTCGGCGGCCGAGACTCCGGCCGGGAAGACGGCCGTCTCGCGGCTGTACGCGTGCGTCCACTCCCCGCCGAGCATGGCGGCGGTGTGCGGGGCGTTGGTCAGCGGGTTGTCCTCCGCACTCCACTCGCCGGAGGCCACCTTCTCGACCTCGCCACGGATGGCGATCATCGTGTCGCAGAACCGGTCGAGTTCGGCAAGGTTCTCGCTCTCGGTCGGCTCGATCATCAGCGTGCCGGCCACCGGGAACGACATGGTGGGCGAGTGGAAGCCGTAGTCGATCAGACGCTTGGCAATGTCGTCGACGCTGACCCCGGTCGCCTTGGAGATCGGCCGCAGATCCACGATGCACTCGTGCGCGACCAGACCGGCCGGGCCGGTGTACAGGATCGGGTAGTGCGGCTCCAGACGCTTGGCGATGTAGTTGGCCGAAAGTACGGCGACCTGCGTCGCATGCTTGAGGCCCTCCCCGCCCATCAGGCGTACGTATGCCCAGGAGATCGGGAGAATACCGGCCGAGCCCCACGGCGCGGCCGAGATCGGTCCGACACCGGTCTCGGGGCCGGCGCCGGGCTGAAGCGGGTGGTTCGGCAGGTACGGCGCCAGATGGGCGCGCACGCCGACCGGACCGACACCGGGGCCACCGCCGCCGTGCGGGATGCAGAAGGTCTTGTGCAGGTTCAGGTGCGAGACGTCGCCACCGAACCGACCGGGCTTGGCAAGACCGACCAGCGCGTTGAGGTTGGCGCCGTCGACGTACACCTGACCGCCCGCATCGTGCACCTCGGCGCAGATGTCGGCGACGTGCTCCTCGAACACACCGTGCGTCGACGGGTACGTGATCATGAGCACGGCGAGCTCGTCGCGGTGCTTCTCGATCTTGGCACGGAGGTCCTCGACGTCGACCTCACCGTCGTCCGCGGTCTTCACCACGACGACCTTCATGCCCGCCATCACGGCGCTCGCGGCGTTGGTGCCGTGCGCGGAGGACGGAATGAGGCAGACGGTCCGCTGCTCGTCGCCGTTGGCCCGGTGGTACGCACGCACGGCGAGCAGGCCCGCGAACTCGCCCTGCGAGCCCGCGTTCGGCTGGATGGAGACCGCGTCGTAGCCGGTGACCTCGGCGAGGCGCTCCTCCAGCTCACGGATCAGCGTGAGGAAGCCCTCCGCCTGCTCGGCCGGCGCGAACGGGTGCAGCGCGCCGAACTCGGGCCAGGTGATCGACTCCATCTCGGTGGTCGCGTTCAGCTTCATGGTGCAGGAGCCGAGCGGGATCATGCCACGGTCCAGCGCGTAGTCACGGTCGGCGAGCTTGCGCAGGTAGCGCAGCATCGCGGTCTCGGAGCGGTGCTGGTGGAAAACCGGATGGGTGAGGATCTCATCGGTGCGCAGCAGGGACTCGGGCAGCGCGTCGGCGGCAGCGGCGTCCAGCGCCTCGATGTCACCGTCGGCGCCGAAGGCGGCCCAGACTGCGGCGAGCTGCGCACGTGTGGTGGTCTCGTCGCACGCGAGGGAGACCCGGTCGGCGTCGACAAGACGCAGGTTGACCCCGCGGTCACGGGCGTCGGCCACGACATCCGCCGCCTTGCCGGGGACACGCACCGTGAGCGTGTCGAAGTAGGCGCCGGTCTCGACGTCGACCCCGGCCGCGCGCAGGCCCTCGGCCAGGATCGTGGCGTAGCGGTGGGTGCGCTGCGCGATCGTCCGCAAGCCGTCGGGGCCGTGGTAGACGGCGTACATCCCAGCCATCACGGCGAGCAGTACCTGCGCGGTACAGATGTTGCTGGTGGCCTTCTCGCGACGGATGTGCTGCTCGCGGGTCTGCAGGGCAAGGCGGTACGCCTTGTTGCCGTCCGCGTCGACGGAGACACCGACGAGGCGGCCGGGCAGGCTGCGGGCGAACTTCTCGCGGACGGCCATGAAGCCGGCGTGCGGTCCACCGAAGCCCATCGGTACACCGAAGCGCTGCGTGGTGCCGACGGCGATGTCCGCGCCGAGGTCACCGGGCGAGGTGAGCAGAGTCAGGGCGAGCAGGTCGGCGGCGACGGTGACGATCGCGCCGAGCTCGTGGGCCTGCTCGATGACGGGCTTGATGTCGCGGACGGCGCCGGAGGCACCCGGGTACTGGAGCAGCACGCCGAAGACACCGCGCTCGGCGATCTCTGCCGGGATGCCCTCGGCGAGATCGGCGACGACGACCTCGACACCGGTCGGCTCGGCGCGGGTCTCGATCACGGCGATGGTCTGGGGCAGGGTGTCGGAGTCGACCAGGAAGACTCCGTCCTTGACCTTGCCGACGCGTCGGGCGAGCGCCATGGCCTCGGCGGCGGCGGTGCCCTCGTCGAGCAGCGAGGCGCCGGAGGTGGGCAGCCCGGTCAGCTCCGCGACCATCGTCTGGAAGTTGAGGAGCGCCTCCAGGCGGCCCTGCGAGATCTCCGGCTGGTACGGGGTGTAGGCCGTGTACCAGGCGGGATTCTCCATGACGTTCCGGAGGATCACCGGCGGGGTGAACGTGCCGTAGTAGCCGAGCCCGATCATCGGGGCGAGCACCTGGTTGCGGTCGGCAAGGGAGCGGAGCTCGGCGAGAACCTCGGCCTCGGTACGGGCCGACGGCAGCTGCAGCGCCTCCGCACTCTTGATCACATCGGGCACTGCGGCCGCGGTGAGGTCGTCGAGCGAGCCGTAACCGACCTGGGCGAGCATCTTCGCCTGCGCCTCGGCATCGGGGCCGATGTGGCGCTGCTCGAAGGGGATGCCCTGCTCCAGCTGGGAGAGCGGAGTGCGACGGGGGGTCATGGTGGAGGCCTCCTGGTCTGTCACGACCTGCGAGGGGCACCACGGCGCGGGTGCCCGGACGGCCTCCCCCTCTGTCATCTCAACCTGAGAGCTTCACCGGTGCGCCCTGAGGCAGACCGGCTTTCACCGTCGGTGAGGGAGGGATCCGTCCCGGCTGCTGCCGCCACGAAACCCGCCCTGCTTTCCAGAGTGACCTCGTCCGTGCGGTACGGGGGCCTGAGAGATTCCGGGGAGGATTTGCTCCTTCGGCGCCTGCCGGATGCGCTCCGGAAGGCTCTCCCGCACGGGGTCAGCAGCCATCACCAGCCTACCAGCGGGGCTCGCGACGGAATTCTCAAGTGGCCGATAGCCCGAATCTGCACTTTCGTAGAGCCTGTGGAGTAGCCGCGACCAATGGGAGGGACCGTGCAGACCGACATCGATCCGCGCAGCCTGATCGGCCGCAAGGCATTCGACCGCCAGGGCACCAAGATCGGAACTGTGGACGAGGTGTATCTCGACGACGCGACCGGCATACCCGAGTGGGCAGCCGTACGTACCGGACTGTTCAGCAGGGACGCCTTCGTGCCGCTCGAGCCCAGCGAATTCGTCGATGACGTGCTCCGGATCCCCTTCGACCGTGCGCTGATCAAGGACGCACCCGACTTCGGCGTGGGCCGCCATCTCTCGCCGGAACAGGAGCTTCAGCTCTACCGGCACTACGGCCTGGACTCGCCGTCCGACGAGCCGGGCCCGGACCGGGACTTCGGCAGGCTGGCCGGCCAGGACGAGTAGTCCGCCGGATCACGCACCAGCGGGAGTGGATCCGCAGGCTGCAGCTCCGGATCGTCGACACGGAACGTCCGCACCCGGCCGGGCGGTGACCCGGGTTCCTCGAACCGCACGGTCACCCGGCCCACCCCACTGCCCTGAACCCAGCCGTGGCCGAACGTGTCATGGCATACGTCGTGCCCGGCGTGCCAGCTCCGGACCGCGAGCTGTTCGGCGGTCTCCTGCTCCTGCGCTCCGTCCGCCGGCTCGTCCCCGTGGCCGCCCGCGCCCGGTGTCTCCCGGGCCGGGACCTCGGGCGCAGCCCGCTCACCGGCTGCCTGGGCGAAAAGATCCTCCTGCGTGTAGTCGGCGAGCCCCGTGACGCCAACCCCGAGCAGCCGTACCCCTCCGGTGGTGTCCACAGCCTCCAGGAGCCGCGCAGCGGCCTCTCTGACCACTGTGGGGTCGTCCGTCGGCCCCCGGAGCGTCTCGGACCGCGTGAGCGTCGAAAAGTCGTATCTGCGCACCTTCAGCACCACGGTGCGGCCCGAGCGCTCCGCGGCCCGCAGCCGCTGGACACAACGGTCCGCCAGCCGCTCGACCTCCATCCTGACCCGGATCCTGTCGTGCAGATCCATGTCGAAGGTGTCCTCGACCGACACCGACTTGGCGTCTCGCTCGGCCACAACAGGGCGGTCGTCATACCCGAGGGCCATGCGATGCAGCGCGACGCCGTGCGCCTTCCCCAGCAGCCGTACGAGCTCCGCCTCGCCGGCCGTGACCAGGTCGTCGACCGTGGTCATCCCGGCCCGCCGCAGATGGTCCCCGGTGGCAGGGCCCACGCCGGGGAGGATCCGCACGGACATCGGGGCGAGCAGTTCCCGTTCCGTCCCCGGCTCGATGATCAGCAGCCCGTTCGGTTTCGCCTCCTCCGAGGCGATCTTGGCCAGCATCTTGGAGCCCGCGAGGCCGACCGAGCCGGTGAGTCCGGTGACGGCTCTGATGGCGTCGCGCAGCTGCTCGCCGATGGCCCGCGCCGAGGCGGTGTCGTCGGCTGTTCCGCCGGCCTCCAGATCGACGAACGCCTCATCCAGGCTGAGCGGCTCCACCAGTGGTGACAGCTGCCCCAGCAACCCCATCACCTGGTCGCTCACCGTCCGGTACAGGGTGAAGCGGGGCACCAGATAGGCGGCATTGGGCGCCAGCCGCCGGGCCTGCGCGGTCGGCATCGCGGAGTGCACCCCGAAGCGCCGCGCCTCGTAGGAAGCGGTGGCGACGACCCCACGGGGTCCCAGCCCGCCGACCACGACCGGTTTGCCGCGCAGGCTCGGTTTCGCCGCCTGCTCGGCCGAGGCGTAGAAGGCATCCATGTCCAGATGCAGGATGGTGGGCGCAGCTCTCACATCATCCGATGCTGCCCTACAGCACTGACAATCGCCGCGCCTCGCTCCGCGGCCCGTCAGACAGCGCGGTTGCGCCGCCGTGCAAGCTCGTCGGTGGGGTTGTTGCCGATCAGCGTCTCGCCGGTGTCCACCCGCTCGCCGTGCAGCTGCGACAGCGCGGCGTCGACATCCCGCCAGACCACGCCGACGGCGATGCCGAAGACCCCCTGGCCCCCCTGGAGCAGATCCACGACCTCGTCGGGCGAGGAGCACTCGTAGACGGTCGCGCCGTCACTCATGAGCGTCATCCGCTCAAGATCCTGGAACCCCCGGGCCCGCAGATGCTGGACCGTGGTGCGGATGTTCTGCAGGGCAACGCCCGTGTCGAGAAACCGCTTCACGATCTTCAGCAGGACGACGTCCCTGAAGCTGTAGAGGCGCTGCGTGCCCGATCCGTAGGCAGGCCGCACGCTCGGCTCGACGAGCCCGGTGCGCGCCCAGTAGTCGAGCTGCCGATAGGTGATCCCCGCCGCCGCGCACGCCGTCGGCCCGCGATAGCCGATGTCGCCGATCACTGCCGAGTCCCCCGCCATCGCCGCCGGTTGAACCGGTTGCCTGATGGTGCGGTCGGCTGTACTTCCGTGCTGCCGGTACGGCCCACCCGCTGCCGTACCGTCGCCGCTGTTTCTCACGCCGACCTCCGTCCTTGACCTGCCATCTCGAAGGTAGGCAGTCGCCTGGGGTGCGTCAACGATCGCCACACTCGGCACGCCGAGTGATAATCACCCGGAGGGTGGTTTGCCGTGCCCCGTTCCCGGGAAAGGCTTGCCGAATGCGCTGACGGTGACCCCGCTGGACGGTCACTGGCTGTTGCTACCGAAGTCCTCCGGCGAGATCTGGTCGAGGAACTCCCGGAACTTCTCGACCTCGTCCTCCTGCTCGTCAGGGATGGAGATCCCCGCGTCGTCGAGCACCCCGTCACTACCGTAGATCGGCGTGCCGGTTCGCAGCGCGAGCGCTATGGCGTCGGACGGCCGCGCGCTCACCTCGACCCCGCCGGCGAAGACCAGCTCCGCGTAGAAAACCCCTTCCCTGAGGTCCGTGATGCGGACCTCGGTGAGCTCCTGGCCCAGGGCCTCGAGCACATCCTTGAAGAGATCATGGGTCAGCGGCCTGGCCGGAGCCATGCCCTGCTGGGCAAAGGCGATCGCGGTCGCCTCACCAGGACCGATCCAAATGGGGAGGTACCGGTCGCCTCCCACTTCACGCAGGAGCACGATCGGTTGGTTGGAGGGCATTTCCACCCGGACACCCACAACGTCGAGCTCGTTCACACAGCAACCCTAGGACGTGCTCGGCAGGTTTGGGTAGTCGGGGCCCCCCGTGATCAGTGGAGTCTGATCCGCAGAGCAGTCTGCACAAAGGCCGAATGAAGCCGTACGGAGAGCTCCGCGAGCTCCTTCGCCTTGGCCTCCGCATGGGCTCTGGTCTGCGGATTCCGGTGTCGGCGCAGAGGTGCGACCACCTGCTCGATCAGGCCGGCCTCGCGTTCCGCAGCCCCACGCATCGCCCGCAGATGACGCGGTTCCAGACCGAATCGACCCAGATCCGCCACAAGTTTGGCGACAGTCACTGTCTCGGCGTCGTAGCCACCCTCCGCCGTCGGAGCGATGAGCCCGTACGACTCCCACTCCTCGAGCTCACTCTCGGTGACCTCGGCGGCGGCCAGGAGCTCCGCACGCCCGATCCGGGCCGCGGTGGCCTGCCAGGACTCACCGTCCCAGGAACCGTCGCTCGGGTCCCGTGGACCGCCCGCGGCCGGCAGGGACACCTGCTCGCCGCGGGCCAGGGCGTCCAGGTGCTCGCGAATGACCTTGAGCGGAAGATAGTGGTCCCGCTGCATCCGCAGCACCTGTGCCAGCCGCTCGACGTCCTCGGGGCGGAATTTGCGGTAGCCGGAGGGGGTCCGCTGCGGCTCGACGAGCCCCTCGGCCTCCAAGAAGCGAATCTTGGAGATGGTGACCTCGGGAAATTCGTCCCGCAGCTGCAGGAGCACCGCGCCGATGCTCATGGCCCGGTTGTCGGCGGTGGCGGTGCCGTGCCCGGCACCGCCCGTCGGTGTTCTCAGCATGGACCTTCCCTGACGGGTCAGATGCCCCGCTGGCTTGCGTAGAAGACCAGCCGGTACTTCCCGATCTGCACTTCGTCGCCGTTGGACAGCGCGACGGAGTCGATGCGCTCACGATTGACGTACGTGCCGTTGAGGCTGCCGACATCCTCGACCGTGAAGCTGCCGTCGGGGCTCCGGCGGAACTCCACATGACGGCGGGAGACCGTCACGTCATCGAGGAAGATGTCGCTCTGCGGGTGGCGGCCGGCCGTGGTCAGCTCGCTGTCCAGCAGGAAGCGGCTGCCCGAGTTCGGACCGCGGCGCACCACCAGGAGCGCCGAGCCGAGCGGCAGGGCGTCGACGGCGGCCTGCGCCTCCGGCGAGAGGGAGGGCAGGGACGTCTGGCCCGTCGCCTCCGCCTCGTAAGCCTCAAGACCGGAGATGGAGATGGTCGATGTCGTCTCCGAAAGACGCTCCGCAGCCGCGCCTCCCCGAAGCGGCGCACCGCAGTTGGAACAGAAACGACTGGCCTCGGCATTGCGATGGCCGCACCTCGTACAGACCGGCATGGACCCAAACCCTCCACCCGTACTTGAGGTTGATGGATCCCCGAAACCTATGCGGCCCGGACCGGCAGGGTCAACAGACGACGCGCCGGTTCCACCCGAAATGTCACCACGCGAACCCGACACCTCGTCACGGAAGAGCGGGCGATCCGTGCCCTGCTCCTCGGCCTGGCCATGGCGCGGTGCGCGATGGCGGGCCGCGTCATCGCGGGCGCTCTTGCCGAACAACTTCGCAAACAACTTCACGGGCGATTCCCCTTGACCGAAACAGACCCGCCCGTGGGGCAGGACGAACCCTGATTGAACACACCTGCCGACCCGGACATCTTCACAACGTCCGTATCCACTCGACAGTTTCCACCACGCGCCACCATTACGATGCGGCGACCCCCCGCAACCTCTTGCCCGTGTCCTCCGAGCCCCGTGTCCGGCGCCCTCACCGGGTTGACGACCGAGCGTAGTCAGGCTGCTCCGCAGGTCGCAAGGCATTCACGACGATGTCGTCCGCCTGCGCCACATGCACGGTCGCCTGCTCCTTCTCCAGCGTCTGCACCACACCACCGGGGATGTTCAGCGCCGGCTCCAGATCCTGCGGTTTACCGATCACTTTGAAGACGTACGGCGCGGAGACGGACCGGTCGTCGACCTTGATGGCGCCACCGTCGCCGGAGAAGTACGTATTGGCCACCACCCTCACCCCGTTGACCTCGACCGCCTCCGCTCCGGCCGCACGCAGCTCCTGGAGGGCGTCGAGCAGCATGTCCGCCTGCACCGCATCGCCCGGATCGTTGATCGTGAGCGTGATCCCGGGCCCGTGTGCCGCCACGGTGCCCGCGAGGATACCGAGTTGCCGTTCCTTCTCCACGGTCTGCTTACGGGCCTCCTCAGCCTGGTCCGAACTGTTCTCCAGCTCCGTACGCTGATCGTCCAGACGCTGCTTCTCATCCTCAAGACGCTGCGTACGGTCATCAAGTTCATCGAGAATGCGAACCAGATCCTCCTGGCGGGCGCCGCGCAGTGCGCTGTTGTCACTGTTCGACCGCACCTGGATCGCCAGACCCAGCCCCAGGACGAACAGCAGCAGCGCCACAACAAGTTGCGCACGGGTGACCCGGGGCGGCCACAGCCCGGCGATCAACCGCTGGCGCCCGGTGAGCTGCTCGGGCTTGTCGGCCTGCTGCTCGCCGTTGCGCTCCTGGTCACGGGGAAACTCTTCGTTGCTCATCGGCCTCAGGCCCGGAAGACGTGCCGGCGGATCGCCGCGGCGTTGGAGAAGATGCGGATGCCGAAGACGACGACCACACCGGTGGAGAGCTGCGCTCCGACACCCAGCTTGTCGCCCAGGAACACGATCAGTGCGGCCACGACGACATTCGAGAGGAACGACACCACGAAGACCTTGTCGACGAAGATGCCGTCGAGCATGGCCCGCAGACCACCGAAGACCGCATCGAGAGCGGCCACGACAGCGATCGGGAGATAGGGCTCGACCACCGCCGGCACCTCGGGCCGGACCAACAGTCCGACCACGACTCCCACGACGAGGCCCAGTACGGCGATCACGATGTGCCCTTCCCTGTGTCTGCCGCACCACTGACGGTGTCTGCGGCCTTCGGCTCTGCTGTTCGTACGATGAGGCTGGGCGCAGCCGGAAGGCGCACCTCGTCCTGGACGGACATGCTGGTCCGGATGTCGAAGGTGTCCTTCAGCGCCCTCAGGTACTGGCCGTCGGCACTGTCCTCGAAAGCGGTGCTGAGCCGCTTCCCGTCCCCCACCGCAAGCACCGTGTACGGCGGCACGAGCGGTTTGTTGTCGACCAGTATGGCGTCGCCCGCGGCGCGGATCGCCGACAGGGCCGTCAGCCGCTGCCCATTGATGGCGATGGCCTCCGCACCCGACTGCCAGAGGCCGTTGACGACCCGTTGCATGTCCCGGTCGCGCACCCGCCCCGTGTCGGTGAAACCAGTGGTCTCACGCGGTCCGCCGCCGCCCTGGTCGGTGCCCTTGGCATCGTCGACGACAAGTTTCACACCGGGTCCCTTGACGGCGGTCGCCCCGGAGAGCAGCGCCACGAGCTGGCCCTGGTCCCCGCCATGCTTTTCCAACGCTTTACGTTGCCGCTCGCCGACGTCGTCACGGGCTTTGTCGACCTGGGACTCCAGTTTGTCGGCCGCCGACGTCTCTGTGTCGATTCGTTCGATGAGCTCCCCGCGCTCCTTGGCGAGGACCGGCGCCGATACACGCGCCTCTGCGGCGCCCAGGGTGACGACGAGAGCTGCCAGCACCAGGCACGCCGCGAGGCCCAGTTTCGCCTTCAGTGTGCGGGGCATGGCCGCACTCCCGTCGGCCTCGCGCTTGGCCGTGGCCTCGGCATAGCCGTCGTCCAGGCTGTGGTCCATCACATTGGTCAGCAGCGACATGGACGCGTCAGGGCGCGCGGGTGGCGAGGGGGTACTCCGATCGGGGGGCTGCTGCGACATGCCGCACATCGTCGCACGCCGCAGCTAGTACCGCCGAATGGCCCCACCCGTGCGCCGGGAAGCGTCTGCGCGACACCTCCCGGCACGCCGGCGGCAGGTCACTGACCTGCGCTGTCCACGATCGCCGACCATTCGTCGAGCAGTGACTGCGCCGAGGCGTCGTCGGGGCCTTCCGCCCACAGATGGGTGACGGCCTCGGCCGGGTCGGGAAGCACCATCACCCAGCGCCCGTCCGCCTCGACGACCCGCACGCCGTCGGTGGTGTCGACGTCACGGTCCCCGGCGGCTTCCACCACCCGGCGCATGACCAGTCCCTTGACGGCCCAGGGAGTGGCCAAATCGCGGCGCAACACGTGCGCAAGGGGAATCCGGGCATCGATCTGGCTGAGCGTGAGCTGGGTCCGCGCGACGAGCCCGAGCAGCCGTACGAAGGCTGCCGAACCGTCGAAGACACTGCTGAATTCGGGGACGATGAAACCGCCCCGCCCGTCTCCTCCGAAAATGGTGCCTTCCTCGCGCCCCACGCGCGTCAGGTCGTCCGGCGACGTCGTCGTCCATTCCACCTGTGTGCCGTGGTAAGCGGCGACCTGCTCGGCGACCCTCGTCGTGGTCACCGGCAAGGCCACCCGGCCGCTGCGCCGCTCGGCGGCCACCAGGTCGAGCAGGACCAGAAGGGCCCGGTCGTCCTCAACGATCCGGCCCCGCTCGTCCACCAGGGAGAGCCGCTCCCCAACCGGGTCGAAGCGCACTCCGAACGCGGCCCGTGCCGAGGAGACGATCTCCCCGAGCCGCACGAGCCCGGAGCGGCGGGCGTCGGCTGACTCCGTGGGCCGTGATTCGTCGAGCCCGGGATTGATGGTCAGCGCGTCCACGCCGAGCCGCCCGAGCAGACTCGGCAGAACAAGCCCGGCACTGCCGTTGGACGCGTCGACGACAACCTTGAGACCGGCGGCGGAGATCCCCGTGGTGTCCACATTGCGCAGCAGTGCCCCGGTGTAGGAGTCGAAGACGCTGGACGGAAAGTGCAGATCCCCGATCTCCCCCGGGAAGGCCCGGCGGTACTCCTGGCGGGCGTAGACCCGGTCCAGCTTCCGCTGCCCCGCCTGGGAGAGGTCTGCGCCCCGCTCGTCGATGAACATGATGTCCACCGAGTCCGGTACCCCGGGCGAAGTACGGATCATGATCCCGCCCGCGCTGCCCCGAGCGGTCTGCTGACGCGCGACCGGAAGCGGCACGTTCTCCAGGTCCCGTACGTCGATGGCACTGGCCTGCAACGCCGAGATCACGGCCCTCTTCAGCGCACGGGCGCCGCGGGAGTGGTCACGGGCGGTGGTGACGGTCGAACCCTTCTTGAGGGTGGTGGCGTACGCACCGGCGAGCCGGACGGCGAGCTCCGGCGTGATCTCCACGTTCAGGATTCCTGAGACACCCCGGGCACCGAAGAGATGTGCCTGCCCCCGTGACTCCCAGATCACCGAAGTGTTGACGAAGGCACCGGCCTCGATGGTCTTGAACGGGTAGACCCGGACATTGCCCTGAATGATCGATTCCTCACCGACCAGGCACTCGTCCCCGATGACCGCACCGTCCTCGATGCGGGCAGCCCGCATGATGTCGGTGTTCTTGCCGATCACGCAGCCGCGCAGATTGCAGTGCTGGCCGATGTAGACGTTGTCGTGGATCACGGCCTTGTGCAGGAACGCCCCGGTCTTGACGACGACGTTCGAACCGACGACGGTGTGCTCGCGGATCTCGACACCGGCCTCGATCTTCGCGTAGTCCCCGATGTAGAGGGGTCCGCGGAGCACCGCGTCGGGATGGACGTCGGCGCCTTCCGCAACCCATACACCGGGCGAGATCTCGAAGCCGTCGATCTCGACATCGACCTTGCGCTCCAGGACGTCGGCCTGAGCCTTCACATAGCTCTCGTGCGTGCCCACGTCCTCCCAGTAGCCCTCGGCGACATAGCCGTAGATGGGCTTGCCTTCCTTCATGAGCTGCGGGAAAACATCACCGGACCAGTCCACCGAGACGTCGGCCTGGACGTAGTCGAAGACCTCGGGTTCCATGACATAGATGCCCGTGTTGACGGTGTCCGAGAAGACCTGGCCCCAGGTGGGCTTCTCCAGGAATCGCTCGACCTGGCCCGCCTCGTCAACAATCGTGATTCCGAATTCCAGTGGATTCGGAACTCGGGTCAGGCACACCGTGACCAGCCCGCCCTTTTCCTTGTGAAAGGCGATGAGATCGGTCAGGTCGAAGTCCGTGAGCGCGTCGCCGGAAATGACGAGGAAGGTGTCGTCCTTGAGCGCTTCCTCGGCGTTCTTTACGCTTCCGGCTGTCCCGAGAGGTTTCTCCTCGTTGGCATAGGTGAGCTCCATCCCGAGCTCTTCGCCGTCGCCGAAGTAGTTCTTGACGAGGGAGGCGAGAAACTGGACGGTCACGACCGTCTCATTGAGCCCATGCCGTTTCAGCAGCCGCAGCACATGCTCCATGATCGGCCGATTGGCGACGGGCAGGAGCGGCTTGGGCATGCTGGAAGTCATGGGGCGAAGGCGTGTGCCTTCACCACCAGCCATCACGACGGCCTTCATGTCGGCAACGTCCTCCTTGAAGAGACGACGGTTTGGCCGACTTCGCCCGTCAGGGCAACATCTCAGAGTTCAGCCGCGGACCGGCGACACTGCGCGGCACCGCATCAAACGAGCTCAATCGGCTATTGCATCCGCCTTGACGAGTCGGCGGACCTGAACCACGTAGAGGATTCCTGCCCACCAATAGAGCGTTGTACCCCATCCTGCGAACGCCCATCCGAAAACAGCGGCCAGCGATCCAAGCCAACCACTTGCGTCGCTGAGCAGCAACAAGGGGAAGGCGTACATCAGGTTGAACGTAGCCGCCTTCCCCAGGAAGTTCACCTGGGGTGGTGGATAGCCATGACGCCGCAGGATTCCGACCATCACGAGAAGCATCAGTTCACGGGCAAGGAGTGCCGCAGTGAGCCAGAGCGGAAGGATCTCCCGCCAGGTCAGTCCGACGAGGGTCGAAAGGATGTAGAGGCGATCAGCGGCCGGGTCCAGGAGCCGTCCGAGGCTGCTGATCTGGTTCCATCGGCGGGCGAGTTTACCGTCGAGGTAGTCGCTGATGCCGCTGAGCATCAGCACAAGCAGCGCCCAGCCATCGCTCTTGGGCCCGCCGAACTCCGGGCGAAGAATCAGCCACAGGAAGAGCGGTACCCCGACTAGGCGCGCCATGCTGAGGATGTTGGGGATGGTGAGGACCCGGTCCGTCTGAACCCGAGTCTCCTGGACCTCCACCCGGGGGCCTCCTGTGAACGTGCCAATGATGCCCCCTGACCTTACCCTCAGCCTTCGCCGGCACTTGCACGGGGGTGACAAAAGGGGCCCCGCGAACGCAGAAAAGCCCCGCACCAAAGGTGCGGGGCTTTCCCGGAATAATTGTTCGGCGGCGTCCTACTCTCCCACAGGGTCCCCCCTGCAGTACC
>NZ_JBLVKW010000075.1:0-38051 GCF_048270745.1 Streptomyces sp. NPDC056231
CCCGCGGGCCGGGGCCCCGTGACCGTCCCTGCGTACGTCAGCCGGTGATCGCCTCGCAGAACAGGCGCAGGCTGCGCCACCCCTCCTCCACCGGCATTCCGCCGCACAGTGGATGCAGCACCAGGCTGTCGGCGTCCAGCGCGGCCAGCTGCTCCGGGGTGACGATCCGGTAGGCCCCTTCGTCCCGCAGCTCCGCCACCGTCCTGGCCGCTGAGCGCACGGCCGACCGGATGTCCTTCGACTGCCAGGAGGCGTAGGTCCGCGCCTCGTGCAGGAAGTGCTCGCCGTACCGGTCCCAGGTCCGCTCCGGATCCTCCGACACATGCAGCAACGGCGTCTTCGCCGCCGGCATCATGCAGAAGCCCTTCGTCCCGTGCTCCGCGCGCCGCTCGTGGTAATACGCCTCGAGTTCCGGCAGGTGCGCGCTCGGGAAGAACGGCAGCCCCAGCCGGGCCGCCCGCCGCGCCGCCGCCCGCGAGCTGCCACCGACCAGCAGCAGCGGATGCGGCCGGGTGTACGGGCGCGGGGTGACCCGGACGGTACGGCCGCGGTACGGGAACGGCTCACCGGTCCACGCCTGTAACAGGGTCTCCAGTAGCTCGTCCTGGAGCCGGCCGCGCCTGCCCCATTCGACGCCCGCCTGTTCGTACTCCTCCGGCCGGTAGCCGATACCCGCAACCGTGACCAGCCGGCCCGCGCTCAGCAGGTCGAGGACCGCGATGTCCTCGGCCAGCCGCAGCGGATCGTGCAACGGCCCGATGACCGCCGAGACCGTGACCGTGATCCGGCGGGTGGCGCCGAAGACCGACCCGGCGAATATCAAAGGGGAGGGCAGCCAGGAATTGCCCGCGCCGTGGTGCTCCTCGGTCTGCACGGTGTCCACGCCGTGCGCGTCCGCGTACGCGGCCATCTCGAGCGCCGCGCGGTAGCGGTCCGACAGGGACGCGGGGGTGGCATCGGGATCGACGAGATTGAACCGGACCACTGTGAAGGCCATGACGCGTGTCCATTTCGCCGGGCGGGTTGGCGAGGCGGGACAGTAGCTGACGTAGCGTCAGAAGTGTAGGGGTGTGTCGTCCTTGTGCCCGGCGGGCTGCGGCAGCAGTGTGCACGGCCCCCAAAGGCAGTGATCGTGGCTGTCCGGCCCGGACCGTTGCGCCCCATCCGGGGGGCGGGGAGTGGGTCGGCCGGAGAACCACGTCGCGCCCGAAGGGCTGGTGTCGAGCGGCGTCGCCGCATCGTGCGTATGCCCCCGCAGCTGATCCCCTCCGAATAGGCCGATCCACGCCGAGAACGTCACAGCGAGCACGGTCGGAAAGGGGAAGAATGAATCCAGGAAACTCGTCGCCACCGTCAGCAGACTCTCCGGAAGGAGGCTGATCGCGGCATTCATGCCGATCGCTCAGGTGCGAGGGAGCGCGAATCCCGGTTCCTGTGCGGCGAAACCGGCCGAATGCATCGACATCGCATGGGAAGAGGGTGCGGACCCGGCCGGTGCGCTCGCTGTCGGGGGCGGGGGCCAGGCCACGGATCTCCACGAGCAAGATCGTACCTTTACCGCCAAAAGGGCCATAACGGCCTTTCGCCTCCCGGAGTGGTCCTCCGGGGCCGCCACTGGCGGGCATGTGACTGATACTGGGTGGGTTATGGAATTCGTCATCCTTGCTGTAGTCATCGCCGCCCTGGTCGTGGCCGGCCTGATCAGCGGGCTCGTGGTCAGCGGCCGCAAGAAGAAGCAGCTGCCCCCGGCACCGTCGAGCACGCCGACCCTCACTCCCGCCGAACCTCATGTCGGCGAGGAAGCCGAGACACCGCGCGAGGAACCGCGCCGCACCATCGAGGAGGCCGGGCCCGCCGGCGCCGAGGCTCCCGTCGAGGAAGCCCCGGCAGTCGCCGAACCGGCGGCGCCCGCAGTCCCCGCGCTGGAGATCCCGGAGCCCACCGCCGGCCGTCTCGTACGGCTGCGCGCCCGGCTCGCCCGTTCGCAGAGCACCCTCGGCAAGGGACTGCTCACGCTGCTGTCCCGCGACAACCTCGACGAGGACACCTGGGAGGAGATCGAGGACACCCTCCTCACCGCCGATGTCGGCGTCGCCCCCACCCAGGAGCTGGTGGAGCGGCTCCGGGAGCGCGTCCGCGTCCTCGGTACCCGTACCCCCGAGGGGCTGCGCGGCCTGCTGCGCGAGGAGCTCCTGGCACTGCTCGGCACCGACTTCGACCGTGCGGTCAAGACGGAGAGCGGTGTCGACACGCCCGGCGTCGTGATGGTCGTCGGAGTCAACGGCACCGGCAAGACCACCACCACGGGCAAGCTGGCCCGGGTCCTCGTCGCCGACGGCCGCAGCGTGGTGCTCGGCGCGGCCGACACCTTCCGTGCCGCCGCCGCCGACCAGCTCCAGACCTGGGGCGAGCGCGTCGGCGCCCGGACCGTGCGCGGACCCGAGGGCGGCGACCCGGCGTCGATCGCCTTCGACGCGGTGAAGGAGGGGATCGCCGAGGGTGCCGATGTCGTCCTCATCGACACCGCCGGCCGGCTGCACACCAAGACTGGGCTCATGGATGAGCTCGGCAAGGTCAAGCGCGTCGTTGAGAAGCACGGCCCGCTCGACGAGATCCTGCTCGTCCTCGACGCCACGACCGGGCAGAACGGCCTGGTTCAGGCACGGGTATTCGCCGAGGTCGTCGACATCACCGGCATTGTCCTCACCAAGTTGGACGGCACCGCCAAGGGTGGCATCGTCATCGCCGTCCAGCGCGAACTGGGCGTACCGGTGAAGCTCGTGGGTCTCGGCGAGGGGCCGGACGATCTGGCTCCGTTCGAGCCGGAGGCGTTCGTCGACGCACTGATCGGCGACTGACGGGCCGACTGCGGCTCCTCCGCCCCCGAACGCCGGGCGGGCTCGACGGCGAGCCCGCCCGGCGTCGTCGTTCCCGCCGCTGGCGCCGTGACCGGCAGTGTTCCGAATGCCCCGCCTGCCAGGCGGCGCCCGGCCCGCCGTATGGGCGGACGACGCTACTGTCGAAACACGCCCTCGGAGCGATGGCAGATGTACGCCAGAGTGCCCAGCAGCAGCCGCGCCTGCGGCGGCGTGGCCGCCGTGTCCAGGACCGGCGGACGCAGCCAGCGGACCGGCCCGAGACCGCCTTCGTCCGACGGCGGTGCCGTGATGTGGCAGCCGTGCCCCAGCGCCCGCAGATCCAGATCCGCGTCGTCCCAGCCCATCCGGTACAGCAGCTGCGGAAGTTCGGCGGCGGCGCCCGGCGCAACGAAGAACTGCGTCCTCCCGGACGGCGTCATCGCCACCGGGCCGAGCGGCAGGCCCATCCGTTCCAGTCGCACCAGAGCCCGCCGCCCGGCCTGTTCGGCGACGTCGAGCACGTCGAACGTGCGCCCCACCGGCAGCAGCATCGAAGCGCCTGGCACCTCCGCCCATGCGCGTGCCGCCATGTCCAGTGTGGCGCCCGCCGGTACCTCGTCGGCGAACTCCAGCGGATGAGCGCCGGGGGAGGGGCAGGCGGTGTCCCCGCAGGAGCACCTCCCGGCCGCGGCCCGCGCCCCCGGCGCGACGGCCCAGCCCCACAGTCCTGTGTACTCGGCCACCGCGGTGCACTCGGCCGTACGGCCTCGACGCCGTGAGCCGGATCGCATCTCCCGGATGCCGCCGATCGTGAAGCCCATACCCCCTCCAACGGGTCCGGCTCGCCGGTGGTTACGACGCGGAGAGCCGTTGTGACACTCCGTCGCCCCGCCGATCCGGCAGCGCCCGGATGGTGCCCGGGGTCGCGCGACACCGGCCACGCGCCCCTGCGCGCATCACTGCGTCGGCTGCAGATCGTCGTCTGTCAAGTGAATCGCGCCGGGCGGCAGGTGCGTTCATTCGAAGGGGTGGCGAATGGTGGCGTTTCTGTGAATGCCGTCGCGGGCCGGTGATCGTGGGATTACCGTCGGTACACGAACCATGGAAGTATGTGCGCCTGTGGGTATGCCGGAGGCAACTCGATTTCCTGTTCGATGGTGCACAACCTCCGTACGGACGGCTTCGGCTCACGGGATTTTGATGAATGGTTCGCGCGACAGTATTCAGCGGGATGGGGGCGTTCCAGTGAGTGGCAGCGGCGCAGGCGATTCGAATGCCGGTAAGCGCCCGAACGGGCCATTGGGATCATGGTTCGTCCGCAGCGGCTGGTCGAAGGGCGAGCTGGCACGGCAGGTGAACCGCAGGGCGCGCCAGATGGGCGCCCACCACATCAGCACCGACACCTCCCGGGTGAGGCGCTGGCTCGACGGCGAGCAGCCGCGCGAACCGATCCCGCGCATCCTCTCCGAGCTGTTCTCCGAGCGCTTCGGCACCGTCGTCGCCGTGGAGGACATCGGGCTGCGCTCCGCCCATCAGTCACCGTCGGTGTCCGGCGTCGACCTGCCCTGGGCCGGCCCGCAGACCGTCGCCCTGCTCAGCGAGTTCTCCCGCAGTGACCTGATGCTCGCCCGCCGCGGCTTCCTCGGCACCTCGCTCACCCTTGCCGCGGGCCCGGCCCTCATCGAACCCATGCAGCGCTGGCTGGTGCCGGTCGCCGCCGCGGCACCCGCGGAGTCCGAGTCGCCGACCGCCGCCCGGCGCCCCTCCCGGCTCTCCTGTCCCGAGCTCGACCTGCTGGAATCCACCACCGTGATGTTCCGCCAGTGGGACGCGCAGTGCGGCGGCGGACTGCGACGCAAGGCTGTTGTGGGGCAGCTGCACGAGGTCACCGACCTGTTGCAGGAACCGCAGCCCGCGGCCACTGCCAAGCGGCTCTTCCGGTGTGCGGCCGAACTCGCCGAACTGGCGGGCTGGATGAGTTACGACGTCGGTCTCCAGCCCACGGCCCAGAAGTACTTCGTCCTGGCGCTGCACGCCGCGAAGGAGGCCGGCGACAAACCGCTGGGCAGTTATGTCCTGTCCAGCATGAGCCGCCAGATGATCCACCTCGGACGGCCGGACGACGCCCTCGAACTCATCCATCTCGCCCAGTACGGCAGCCGGGACTGCGCCACCCCGCGCACCCAGGCCATGCTGTATGCGATGGAGGCCCGCGCGTACGCCAACATGGGCCAGCCCAGCAAATGCAAACGAGCCGTCCGAATGGCCGAGGACACCTTCCTCGACGCCGGGATCGACGGCGAGCCGGAACCCGACTGGATCCGCTTCTTCTCCGAGGCCGAACTCAACGGCGAGAACTCCCACTCATACCGTGACCTGGCCTATGTGGCCGGCCGCAGCCCCACGTACGCCTCGCTCGCCGAGCCGATCATGAAGAAGGCCGTCGACCGCTTCGGCGAGGACGACGAGCACCAGCGGTCGTACGCGCTGAACCTGATCGGCCTCGCCACCGTCCATCTCCTCAAGCGCGAACCCGAACAGTCCACGGTGCTCGCCGAGCGGGCCCTGCAGGTCGCCAAGAAGGTCCGCTCCGAGCGCGTCAGCACGCGGCTGCGCAAGACCGTCGACACCGCTGCCAGGGACTTCGGCGACATTCCCGAGGTCGCCCAGCTCGCCGATCTCCTCACCGAGCAGTTGCCCGAGACCGCCGAAGCGGTCTGACCGGGCATCCCGCACTCCGGCCACGCCGACCACCCCGCACAGACCGACTTCGGCTCCCCCTTGCCAGGTCAGCGGGTGATCGGCGTGGCCGGTTCGCGTTCCCGTTCCCGTACTCCAGAGTTGTCAACGCACCGTATGCGGCCACGGCCGCCGCAGGATAGGCCCGGCCCCGGATACGCCACTTGCGGTTCATGGGGACGTAACACGCCACACCTCTTCGTCACTGCGGCGAAACACCGTGCGGCATCGGCGGAAACCGTGCTGGGCGAATCTCATGGCGCATAACCGGCCCGCACCTTTTCCGCAGTGGTCCCGCACGTGGTCCCGCAGGTTTCGCCCCACGCGGCCGCACCGACGACGAGGAGACGCCGATGCCCCCAGGCATCATGACGCTTGCCGCAGACGCCCCGACGCTGTCTGCCGCCAACACCGGGTTCATGCTCATCTGCTCGGCCCTGGTGATGATCATGACACCGGCCCTCGCCTTCTTCTACGGAGGCATGGTCCGCGTCAAGAGCACCCTCAACATGCTGATGATGAGCTTCATCAGCCTCGGGATCGTGACGATCCTGTGGGTGCTCTACGGATTCAGCCTCGCCTTCGGTACCGACATCGGCTCGTTCATCGGCTGGAGCTCGGACTTCGCCGGGCTGAGCGGGATCGGCATCACACAGCTCTGGGACGGCTACACCATTCCGGTCTATGTGTTCGCCGTCTTCCAGCTGATGTTCGCCGTCATCACCCCGGCCCTGATCAGCGGCGCTCTCGCCGACCGCGTCAAGTTCACCTCCTGGTCCCTGTTCGTCGCCCTCTGGGTGACCGTCGTCTACTTCCCGGTCGCGCACTGGGTGTGGGGCGCCGGCGGGTGGCTCTTCGAGCTCGGCGTCATCGACTTCGCCGGTGGTACGGCCGTCCACATCAACGCCGGTGCGGCAGCCCTCGGCGTGATCCTCGTCATCGGCAAGCGCGTCGGCTTCAAGAAGGACCCGATGCGGCCGCACAGCCTCCCGCTCGTCATGCTCGGCGCCGGTCTCCTGTGGTTCGGCTGGTTCGGCTTCAACGCCGGATCGTGGCTCGGCAACGACGACGGCGTCGGCGCGGTCATGTTCCTCAACACGCAGGTCGCCACGGCCGCCGCGATGCTCGCCTGGCTCGGCTACGAGAAGATCCGTCACGGCTCCTTCACCACCCTCGGTGCCGCCTCCGGCGCGGTCGCCGGACTCGTCGCCATCACCCCGTCCGGCGGTGCGGTCAGCCCGCTCGGCGCCATCGCCGTCGGTGCGATCGCCGGTGTCCTCTGCGCCATGGCGGTCGGCCTCAAGTACAAGTTCGGCTACGACGACTCCCTGGACGTCGTCGGCGTCCACCTCGTCGGCGGTGTCGCGGGCTCGCTCCTCATCGGCTTCTTCGCCACCGGCGGTGTCCAGTCCGACGCCAAGGGCCTCTTCTACGGCGGTGGCCTCGACCAGCTCGGCAAGCAGGCCGTCGGAGTCTTCGCGGTCCTCGCGTACTCTCTGGTCGTCTCCGCGGTCCTCGCTCTCCTCCTCGACAGGACGATCGGCATGCGGGTCGACGAGGACAGCGAGATCTCCGGCATCGACCAGGTCGAACACGCCGAGACCGCGTACGACTTCAGCGGCGCCGGTGGCGGTGCGGCCTCGCGGACGGCCTCCACCCCGGCATCGGAGACCACGGCAGCAGCGCAGACCAAGAAGGTGGACGCATGAAGCTCATCACGGCAGTCGTGAAGCCGCACCGGCTCGACGAGATCAAGGAAGCCCTCCAGTCCTTCGGCATCCAGGGCCTCACGGTCACGGAGGCCAGCGGATACGGGCGCCAGCGCGGCCACACCGAGGTCTACCGGGGCGCCGAGTACACCGTCGACCTCGTCCCCAAGATCCGTATCGAGGTCCTCGTCGAGGACGAGGACGCCGAACAGCTCATCGATGTCGTGGTCAAGGCCGCCCGAACCGGCAAGATCGGAGACGGCAAGGTCTGGAGCGTTCCCGTCGAGACAGCCGTACGGGTCCGCACCGGCGAACGCGGCCCGGACGCACTCTGACCGACGGCCTCGCAAACGGAAGGGCAGCTGGGTGACGCGCACCGAAGTGACCACCGAATCCGAAGACTCGGGACCCAGCGGCTACGCGGCGGCCCGGCTGCGCCTCCTCCAGGAGAAGGCGCGGTCCGGGCCGCCGCGCCGTGCGGCCCTCGCCTCACTGACCGACGACTGGCTGACCGCCCTGTTCGCCACTGCCACCGAACAGACGGGTGTCCGCGGCGCCGCGCTCGTCGCCGTCGGCGGCTACGGCCGCGGCGAACTCTCCCCGCGCAGCGACCTCGACCTCGTGCTCCTGCACGACGGCAGAGCCGACGCCGGTGCCATCGCCTCCCTCGCCGACCGCATCTGGTACCCCGTCTGGGACCTCGGCCTCGCCCTCGACCACTCCGTACGGACCCCCGGCGAAGCCCGGAAGACGGCCGCCGACGACCTCAAGGTGCAGCTCGGACTGCTCGACGCCCGGCCCGTCGCCGGAGACCTCGGCCTGGTCGCCGCGATGCGCACCGCGGTCCTCGCCGACTGGCGGAACCAGGCTCCCAAACGGCTTCCCGCCCTCGACGAACTCTGCCGCGAGCGCGCCGAGCGCCAGGGCGAGCTCCAGTTCCTCCTCGAACCCGACCTGAAAGAGGCCCGCGGCGGCCTGCGCGACGCGACCGCCCTGCGCGCGGTTGCCGCCTCCTGGGTCGCCGACGCCCCCCGCGAAGGCCTCACCGAGGCCCGCCGCATCCTCCTCGACGCCCGCGACGCCCTGCACCTGACCACGGGCCGCGCCACCGACCGCCTCGCCCTCCAGGAACAGGACCAGGTCGCCACCGCCCTCGGCCTCCTCGACGCCGACGCCCTGCTGCGCCAGGTGTACGAGGCCGCGCGCACCGTCTCCTACGCCACCGACGTCACCTGGCGCGAGGTCAACCGCGTCCTGCGCGCCCGGTCCGTACGCCCCCGGCTGCGCGCCATGCTGGGCGGCGGCAGGACTGCCGCCGCCGAACGCACCCCACTCGCCGAAGGCGTCGTCGAGGCCGACGGCGAGGTCGTCCTCGCCCGCACCGCCCGCCCCGAACGCGACGCCGTGCTGGTCCTGCGCGCCGCCGCCGCAGCCGCCCAGTCCGGACTGCCGATCTCCCGCCACGTCGTGCGCCGCCTCGCCGTCGCCGCCCGCCCGCTGCCCGTGCCCTGGCCCGCCGAGGCCCGTGAGGAGCTCGTCACCCTGCTCGGCGCGGGCGAGGCCACCATCCCCGTCTGGGAGGCCCTCGAAGCGGAAGGGCTGATCACCCGGCTGCTGCCCGACTGGGAACGCGTCCACTGCCGCCCGCAGCGCAACCCCGTCCACACCTGGACCGTCGACCGTCACCTCGTCGAAGCGGCCGTCCGCGCCTCCTCGCTCACCCGCCGCGTCGGCCGCCCCGACCTCCTGCTCGTCGCCGCCCTGCTCCACGACATCGGCAAGGGCTGGCCCGGCGACCACTCCGCCGCCGGGGAGGTCATCGCACGCGACGTCGCCACCCGGATCGGCTTCGACCAGCACGACGTGGGCGTCGTCGCCACCCTCGTACGCCATCATCTGCTGCTCGTCGAGACCGCGACCCGCCGCGACCTCGACGACCCGGCCACCGTCCGCTCCGTCGCCACCGCCGTCGGCAGCGCGTCCACGCTGGAACTTCTGCACGCCCTGACCGAGGCCGACGCGCTCGCCACCGGGCCCGCCGCCTGGTCCACCTGGCGCGCCTCCCTCGTCGCCGACCTTGTCGAACGTGTCGCCGCGGTCCTCGCCGGCGAGGCAACCGCCGATCCGGAACCCGTCGCACCCAGTGCCGAACAGGAACGGCTGGCCATTGAAGCGCTGCGCACCGGCGAACCCGTCCTCGCCCTGCACACCCGGGCCGAGACCCCATCCGAGGACGGCGAACCGGAACCCATTGGCGTCGAACTCCTCATCGGCCTCCCCGACCGCCCGGGCGTCCTGCCCGCCGCCGCCGGAGTCCTCGCCCTGCACCGTCTGACCGTCCGCGCGGCCGACCTGCGCGCCGTCGAACTCCCCACCGAGCTCGGCGAGTGCGCCGACGTGCTGGTGCTCAGCTGGCGGGTGGCGGCGGAGTACGGCTCCCTGCCGCAGGCAGCCCGGCTCCGCGCCGATCTCGTACGCGCCCTGGACGGTTCCCTCGACGTCTGCGCCCGCCTCGCCGAACGCGAAGCCGCCTACCCGCGGCGCCGCGGGGTGAAGGCACCACCACCGCGGGTGACGGTCGCGGCGGCGGGCTCTCGGCTGGCGACCGTGATCGAGGTACGCGCCCAGGACGCCCCCGGGCTGCTGCACCGGATCGGGCGGGCGCTGGAACAGAGCGCGGTGCGGGTGCGCAGCGCCCACGTGTCGACGCTCGGCGCCAACGCGGTGGATGCCTTCTACGTCACAGGGACGGACGGGGAGCCGCTGTCCGACGCACGCGCAACAGAGCTGGCCCGAGAGGTCGAGCGGGCCCTGGGCTGACTCCCGAGCGCTCCGCGGAAGGGCCCTCGTCCGTCACGAGAACCGGGCAAGGGCTTTGCGTTTCCCGGCGTCCGGATACCCTGGGGGACGACTGACCTGCACCCGACCCCGACCCCGAGGACCGACGAGCGCCGTGTTCGATACTCTCTCCGACCGCCTTAGCGCGACTTTCAAGAACCTCAGGGGCAAGGGCCGCTTGTCCGAGGCGGACATCGACGCCACGGCCCGCGAGATCCGTATCGCCCTGCTCGAGGCCGATGTCGCCCTGCCCGTCGTGCGCGCTTTCATCGCCAACGTCAAGGAGCGGGCGCGCGGCGTCGAGGTCTCCCAGGCGCTGAACCCCGCCCAGCAGGTCGTCAAGATCGTCAACGAGGAGCTTGTCGGCATCCTCGGTGGCGAGACCCGGCGGCTGCGGTTCGCCAAGAACCCGCCCACCGTGATCATGCTCGCGGGTCTGCAGGGTGCCGGTAAGACCACCCTCGCCGGAAAGCTCGGCCTCTGGCTCAAGGGCCAGGGCCACTCCCCGCTGCTCGTCGCCTGTGACCTCCAGCGCCCCAACGCCGTCAACCAGCTGAGCGTCGTCGCCGACCGCGCCGGTGTGGCGGTCTATGCCCCGCAGCCGGGCAACGGCGTCGGTGACCCCGTCCAGGTCGCCAAGGACTCCATCGAGCACGCCCGCGCCAAGCAGTACGACGTGGTCGTCGTCGACACCGCCGGCCGCCTCGGTATCGACGAGGAGCTGATGCAGCAGGCCGCGGACATCCGCGATGCCGTCAGCCCCGACGAGATCCTCTTCGTCGTCGACGCGATGATCGGCCAGGACGCGGTCAACACCGCCGAGGCCTTCCGCGACGGCGTCGGCTTCGACGGCGTGGTGCTCTCCAAGCTCGACGGTGACGCCCGCGGTGGTGCGGCCCTGTCGATCGCCCACGTCACGGGCAAGCAGATCATGTTCGCGTCGAACGGTGAGAAGCTCGAGGACTTCGACGCCTTCCACCCCGACCGCATGGCGTCCCGCATCCTCGACATGGGTGACCTCCTCACCCTGATCGAGCAGGCGGAGAAGACCTTCAGCCAGGAAGAGGCCGCCAAAATGGCCTCCAAGCTGGCGTCCAGCAAGGGCAAGGACTTCACGCTCGACGACTTCCTGGCCCAGATGGAGCAGGTCAGGAAGATGGGCTCCATCTCCAAGCTGCTCGGCATGCTGCCCGGCATGGGGCAGATCAAGGACCAGATCAACAACATCGACGAGCGCGACGTGGACCGTACCGCCGCGATCATCAAGTCGATGACGCCGCACGAGCGCCAGGAACCGACGATCATCAACGGCTCGCGCCGGGCTCGTATCGCCAAGGGCTCCGGTGTCGAGGTGTCCGCCGTGAAGAACCTGGTGGAGCGGTTCTTCGACGCGCGCAAGATGATGTCGAAGATGGCGCAGGGCGGCGGCATGCCCGGCATGCCGGGGATGCCCGGCATGGGTGGCGGCGCGGGCCGGCAGAAGAAGCAGGTCAAGCAGGCCAAGGGCAAGCGCAAGAGCGGCAACCCGATGAAGCGGAAGGCCGAGGAGCAGGCCGCGGCCGCCCGTCGCGAGCAGGCGGCGGCGCAGGGTGGCGCGTTCGGACTTCCGGCGCAGGAGGACCAGAAGTTCGAGCTTCCTGACGCGTTCAAGAAGTTCACGGGCTGACACCCGACGCCCTGAGGGGCACATGGACAAGGGGCATTCGCCATGGGCGGGTGCCCCTTACCCGTGTCACCCGGCTGCGCGCCCGGATCACGTCGGCATCCCTCCACGGGCCCAGTGGACAGCTTCTCCGAGGGCTTTGATCGTATTTCTCCTTTAATGTCGGCTCAACGGCTGTCGGCAGAGGAGCGCGCGTGACCAATCCCGTACCGCCACGCGATCGAACCGACCAGCCGTGGCGCTCCGAAGGTGCCCCACCGCCCGCGCCGCAGGGCCGGAAGATGCCGGGCGGCTGGGGCCGACTGCTGCTGACCGCGCTGGCCGTTTATCTGATCACCAACCTGGTGCTGTCCTTCTTCAACGGCAGGAACGAGCCGACCATCGCGTACACGGAGTTCAGCAAGCAGGTCACGGCGGGCAACGTCTCCAAGATTTACTCGAAGGGCGATTCCATCCAGGGGCAGCTCAGGAAGGGGGCGAAGATCCCCGGCACCGACCGGATGTACACGAAATTCGTCACCCAGCGGCCCGCGTTCGCCGACGACAACCTCTGGGCCGAGCTGGTCAAGGAGGACGTCACCGTCACCGCCGAGCCGGTCGTCAAGGAACGCAGTTTCCTCGCCAACCTGCTGATCTCGCTGGCGCCGATGCTGGTGCTCGTCCTGCTCTGGGTGCTCATCGCCCGGCGGATGTCCCGGGGCATGGGCGGCGGGATGGGCGGCTTCGGACGCAAGGCCCCGCCCAAACCGGTCGAACTGGAGGCGGGCAAGCGCACCACCTTCGAGGATGTGGCCGGCATTGATGAGGTCGAGGGCGAACTCAACGACATCGTCGACTTCCTGAAGAACCCGCAGCAGTACCGGCGGATGGGTGCCCGGATGCCCGGGGGAGTGCTGCTCGCGGGTCCGCCCGGAACCGGCAAGACCCTCCTGGCGCGGGCGGTCGCCGGCGAGGCGGGCGTGCCGTTCTTCTCCGCCTCCGCCTCCGAGTTCATCGAGATGATCGTCGGCGTCGGCGCCGGCCGGGTACGGGAACTGTTCGCCGAGGCCCGCAAGGTCGCCCCCGCCATCGTCTTCATCGACGAGATCGACACCATCGGCCGGGCCCGCGCCGGCGGCTCCGGCATGGGCGGTCATGACGAGCGCGAACAGACGCTGAACCAGATCCTCACCGAGATGGACGGCTTCTCCGGATCGGAAGGCGTCGTCGTCCTCGCCGCGACCAATCGCGCCGACGTCCTCGACCCCGCCCTCACCCGGCCCGGCCGCTTCGACCGGATCGTCCAGGTGAGTCCTCCCGACCGGAGCGGCCGGGAGGCCATCCTGAAGATCCACACCCGGCAGATCCCGCTCTCCGACGACGTGAGTCTCGCCCAGGTGGCGCGGACGACCCCCGGCATGACCGGTGCCGACCTCGCCAACCTCGCCAACGAAGCCGCGCTTCTCGCCGTCAAGCGCAAGCAGTCCGAGGTCAGCCAGACCGACCTGTCGGAGGCCTTGGAGAAGGTCCAGCTCGGAGCCGAACGACCGCTCGTCATGCCGGTGGAGGAGCGGCGCAGGACGGCGTACCACGAGAGCGGCCACGCTCTGCTCGGCATGGTCCAGCCGGGCGCCGACCCCGTGCGCAAGGTGACCATCGTGCCGCGCGGCCGGGCCCTCGGCGTCACTCTCTCGACGCCGGACGCCGACAGGTACGCGTACACCGAACCGTATCTGCGCGGCCGCATCATCGGAGCCCTCGGCGGCATGGCCGCAGAACAAGTGGTCTACGGAGTGGTCACCACGGGCTCGGAGAGCGACCTGGAGCAGGTCACCAATCTGGCGCGCGGAATGGTCGGACGCTGGGGGATGAGCAGCAAGGTCGGCAGGCTGACGGCGATCCCCGGAGACGTCCAGCAGGCGTACGGACTCTCGGCGGCGCCGGCCACGCTGGACGCCGTGGACGACGAGATGCGGCGGATCGTCGACGAGTGCTACATCGAGGCGCAGCGGCTGCTGCGCGAGCACCGGGAGAAGCTGGACGCGCTGGCGTCGGCGCTGCTGCAGAGCGAGACGCTGGACGAGGAGGCGGCCTACCGGGCGGCCGGCATCCCGCGCCTGGCCAAGTAGGACCGCCTCATCGCGTTGGCACCTGCTTCAATCACCCCCGATTGCCGGTCGGTCTCAGGAGGTGCAGACGAGATAGCGGAAGACATTCGGCATCCACACCGTGCCGTCCTGGCGCAGGTGCGGGTGCACTGCCTCCGCGACCTCCTTCTCCACCTGGGAGCGGTCCGTCGCCCGCACCGCCGCATCGAACAGCCGTGTCGAGAGCAGCCCGCGCACCGCGCTGTCCAGGTCCGCGTAGCCGAACGGGCACGCCACCCGCCCCGAGCCGTTCGGATTCAGCCCGGCCCGGAACGCCACGTCCTCGAGATCGTCCCTGCGCGCCGGGCGCCAGCCGCCCGTGCGGGGCGCCCGCGCCCCGTCGGTGAGCCGGGCCGCCACCCGGAGCACCGCCGCGGTCACGCACCGCTCGGGGGGCCCCCAGCCGGTCAGCACCACCGAACCGCCCCGGGTGAGCAGCGGCAGGGCGGACTCCAGGGCGGGCAGCAGCCCTTCGGAGTCGCCCGCCGAGCAGCCGATCGGGGTGAACGCGGTGAGCAGGTTGTACGGGACACCGTCG
Source organism: Streptomyces sp. NPDC056231 (assembly GCF_048270745.1). NCBI lineage: Bacteria > Bacillati > Actinomycetota > Actinomycetes > Kitasatosporales > Streptomycetaceae > Streptomyces > Streptomyces sp. NPDC056231. The sequence continues at coordinate 14,472 of NZ_JBLVKW010000075.1, forward strand.
GCCGGTGCGGCGGCGGACGGATCACCTGCGAAGAGCTGGGGCAGCAGGGCCGGGGCCGGACCGGGACCGCCGTCCCACGCCGCTTCCGGCAGCAGCCGTTCGCGGGCCAGGTCAAGGCGTTCACGGTCGGTGTCGACGCCGGTGACGCGAGCCCCGCGGGCGGCCGCGATCAGCAGCGCGAGCCCGGAGCCGCAGCCGAGGGAGAGCATCCGTGTACCGGCTCCGACTTCGAGCCGGTCGTACACCGCTTGGTACAGCGGCGCGAGCATCCGCTCCTGGATCTCGGCCCAGTCACGAGCACGGGTTGCGGGGGCCACCGGGGCGGACGGATCCGTCTGCCCGTGGTGCCGGACGAGCGTTGGTGTCATGGAAAGCGCCCCAATCCGCCGAGAGGTAGGTCGTTCCCGAGTGATGGACGGCCCCCGTGTGTGCGTCCCCGCACTCCCCCCGTATGTCAGAGAACTGCGCATCCGCGGCCGCGTCCAGAGGGCGGAGGGCAATGGTTGTGCGCCTCGGTGGTGCGCCCCCGGAGACAGTCGGCCGTGACCGGTCCCGTCACTCCGTGGGAAAGGCGATGTCGCCGTACGATGCGCGCCATGGCAAAGGCACCCGTTCTCACACCCCAGGCCGAGGACTTTCCCCGCTGGTACCAGGATCTGATCAACAAAGCCGAACTCGCGGACAACGGCCCGGTGCGCGGCACCATGGTCATCCGACCGTACGGATACGGCCTGTGGGAGCGGATGCAGCAGGAGCTGGATACCCGCATCAAGTACGCGGGCGCCCAGAACGCCTACTTCCCGCTCTTCATCCCCCAGTCTTACCTGACACGCGAGGCCGAGCACGTCGAGGGCTTCGAACCCGAGCTGGCCATCGTCACCCACGGCGGCGGCAAGGACCTCGAAGAGCCCGTGGTGGTGCGGCCGACGTCCGAAACGATCATCAATGAGTACTTCTCGAAATGGGTGCAGAGCTACCGGGATCTGCCCCTGCTGATCAACCAGTGGGCGAACGTCGTCCGCTGGGAGATGCGCCCGCGGGTCTTTCTCCGTACGACCGAATTCCTCTGGCAGGAGGGCCACACGGCCCACGCGACCTACGAGGACGCCCGCGACTACGCCGCGTACATCCACCGGGAGGTCTACGCGGACTTCATGACCCAGGTCCTCGGCATCGATGTGGTGCTCGGCCGCAAGCCCCCGAGCGAACGGTTCGCGGGCGCCATCAACACCCTCACGCTCGAATCGATGATGGGCGACGGCAAGGCCCTGCAGATGGGTACGAGCCATGAGCTCGGCACCAACTTCGCCAAGGCGTTCCACACCGAGTACCTGTCCCGGGAGGGCAGGCAGGAGCTGGTCTGGCAGACCTCCTGGGGTTCCTCGACCCGGATGGTCGGCGGTCTGATCATGTCCCACGGTGACGACCGGGGACTCCGCGTCCCGCCGCGGCTCGCCGCCGTGCAGGCGGTCGTCCTCGCGATCAAGGAGGACGACGCGGTGCTGACCGCGGTCCGCGAGATCGGCGACCGGCTGCGGGAGGCCGGGATCAGGGTCCAGATCGACGACCGTACCGACACCCCGTTCGGCCGCCGCGCGGTCGACTGGGAGCTGAAGGGTGTGCCCGTACGGATCGAGATCGGTCCGCGCGACCTGGAGAACGGCACCGCGATGCTGGCCCGCCGCATCCCCGGCGGGAAGGAGCCCGTCGCGATCGAGGCACTGCCGGCCCTGCTCCCGGCGGTCCTGGAGGAGGACCAGGCGACGCTGTTGCGTGAGTCCCGGGCCCGCCGCGAGTCCCGCACCAGCGAGGTGTCCACCGTCGACGAGGCCGTGGAGGCGGCGGTCGCGGGCGGCTGGGCGCGTATCGCGTGGGACGTCCTCGGCCCGGCGGGGGAGGCCCGGCTCGCGGAGCACGGGGTGTCGGTACGGTGTCTGGTGGCCGAGGACGGGTCGGTGCCGGACTCGGACGACGCCCCGGGTACTGTCGCCGTCGTGGCCCGCGCCTACTGACCCCCGCGCTCCCGGAGTCGTCGGAACCCCGGCGCGGAGGCATTGTCTACGCACCGGGGCGTATCCGGCACTACGTACCACCTTGGTGTGAGCTGTGAGAGTTCTCCACAGATCTGCGCACCCGCCCTCGTCAGGGTGCATCAACGGCAACTGACTGGTACGTGCAAATTATTTGGGATGCCCCGGAATAGGAACACCGGGGCACTCGCGCTCGTTGTCACGACGTGAGCACGACACCACCTGTACTTGCCGCAGAGCTGGCACAGGCGTGGGCCGACATTCAGCGGTACCACCCCGAGCTGCCGGATCTTGCCGCGCCAGAGTCCCTGATCGGAGAGTCCTCGTCCGCCTGTGGCGCCGAGCTCTCCTTCGAGCGACTGCTGCATGAGGCAGTCCATGGAATCGCCGCCGCACGAGGTGTCCGCGACACCTCCCGCGCCGGCCGCTACCACAACCGCAGATTCCTCGCGATCGCCGAGGAGCTGGGCCTCGACCATGCCGAGGAGCCCCACCCCAGCAGTGGCTTCTCGCTGGTCACGCTCAATCCCGAGGCGAAGCGCAGATACCGCCCGACGATCGAGCGGTTGCAGCGCGCCCTCAAGGCGCACACGGTTGCCACCGCCGCCGACACCAAGCGCTCCTTCCGCGGGCCCGCCGCCCGGCACGGCTCCTCCGGTGGAGGCGTGCGGGTCAAGGCCGTCTGCGACTGCGGACGCAACGTCCGGGTCGTTCCCTCGGTCCTCGCCCAGGCGCCGATCGTCTGCGGTGGCTGCGGGAAGCCGTTCCGTATCCCGGAAGCCGCGGTCGCGGTGGGGTGACCCGACGTGGTGTGGCACAATGGCAAGCTGTACTCGACAGTCGCACAGGACCCCTCTCTCCTCCGGCTGACGCGTCCATCGGGCACCCGAGTACCGCAACCCCACGTGGCATCTTCGTTGTGCCCAACCACGTCATAGACCAGGAGACACCACTTCCGTGGCAGTCAAGATCAAGCTGAAGCGTCTGGGCAAGATCCGTTCGCCTCACTACCGCATCGTCGTCGCCGACTCCCGTACCCGCCGTGACGGCCGGGCCATCGAGGAGATCGGTCTGTACCACCCGGTGCAGAACCCCTCGCGCATCGAGGTCAACTCGGAGCGTGCGCAGTACTGGCTGTCTGTCGGCGCCCAGCCGACCGAGCCGGTTCTCGCGATCCTGAAGCTCACCGGTGACTGGCAGGCCCACAAGGGTCTCCCGGCCCCCGCGCCGCTGCTGCAGCCGGAGCCCAAGGCTGACAAGCGCGCCCTGTTCGAGGCCCTGGCCAAGGACACCGGCGAGGAGTCCAAGGGCGAGGCCATCACGCAGAAGGCAAAGAAGTCCGACAAGAAGGCTGACGAGGCTGCTGACGCTGCCGCGCCCGCCGAGTCGACCGAGGCCTGAGCATGCTCGAGGAGGCTCTCGAGCACCTCGTGAAGGGCATCGTCGACAACCCCGACGATGTGCAGGTCGCCTCGCGCAACCTGCGCCGTGGTCGTGTGCTGGAGGTCCGGGTTCACCCCGATGATCTCGGCAAGGTGATCGGCCGCAACGGCCGCACCGCACGCGCACTGCGAACCGTCGTGGGCGCCATCGGCGGCCGTGGCATCCGCGTCGACCTCGTCGACGTGGACCAGGTTCGCTGACAGAGTTGAACACCGGCACGGGCCGGGGAGGGCCATGCGCCCACCCCGGCCCGTCGTCGTATGACAGGAGAGACACAAGGTGCAGCTGGTAGTTGCGCGGATCGGCCGCGCCCACGGCGTCAAGGGCGAGGTCACCGTCGAGGTACGCACGGACGAGCCGGAACTCCGGCTCGGACCCGGGGCCGTACTCACCACCGACCCGGCCGCGAACGGACCGCTGACGATCGAGACCGGCCGGGTGCACAGCGGCAGGCTGCTGCTGCGTTTCGAGGGCGTGCGGGACCGTACGGCGGCCGAGGCCCTCCGGAACACCCTGCTGATCGCCGACGTCGACCCGGCGGAACTTCCGGAGGACCCCGAGGAGTTCTACGACCACCAGCTCATCGACCTCGATGTGGTCCTCGCCGACGGCACCGAGATCGGCCGGATCACCGAGATCTCGCACCTGCCGTCCCAGGACCTCTTCATCGTGGAGCGCCCGGACGGCAGCGAGGTGATGATCCCGTTCGTCGAGGAGATCGTCACCGAGATCGATCTGGAGGAGCAGCGCGCGGTCATCACCCCGCCGCCCGGCCTGATCGACGGCAGCCAGGCCGTGGTCGCCTCCGCGCGGGACGACGAGGCTGCCGAGCAGGAGAACGAAGCCTGATGCGGCTCGACGTCGTCACGATCTTCCCCGAGTACCTGGAACCGCTGAACGTCTCGCTCGTCGGCAAGGCCCGCGCCCGCGGCCGCCTCGATGTGCACGTGCACGATCTGCGGGACTGGACGTACGACCGGCACAACACGGTCGACGACACCCCGTACGGCGGCGGTCCCGGCATGGTCATGAAGACCGGTCCGTGGGGCGACGCCCTGGACGAGACCCTGGCGGACGGGTACGAGGCGGGGGCGCACTTTCCGGTGCTCGTGGTGCCCACGCCCAGCGGCCGCCCGTTCACGCAGAAGCTCGCCGTGGAACTCTCCGAGCGACCGTGGCTGATCTTCACCCCGGCCCGCTACGAGGGCATCGACCGGCGGGTCATGGACGAGTACGCCACCCGGATACCGGTCGTCGAGGTCTCCATCGGTGACTACGTGCTGGCCGGCGGGGAAGCCGCCGTGCTCGTGATCACGGAGGCGGTGGCCCGGCTGCTGCCCGGCGTGCTCGGCAACGCCGAGTCGCACCGCGACGACTCCTTCGCCCCCGGCGCCATGGCCGATCTGCTGGAGGGCCCGGTCTTCACCAAGCCGCCGGAGTGGCGCGGCCGGGGCATTCCGGACGTCCTGCTCAGCGGTCACCACGGGAAGATCGCGCGCTGGCGGCGGGACGAGGCGTTCCGGCGCACCGCGCTCAACCGGCCCGATCTGATCGAGCGCTGCGAGGCAAGCGCCTTCGACAAGAAGGACCGTGAGATCCTCTCCATCCTCGGCTGGTCCCCGGAGCCCGGTGGCCGATTTTGGCGCAGGCCCGAAGCCGTGGAAGAATAAGCCGCTGCTGTACGTCCGGTGTGCGCCCCTGCCACAGGGGGAACGACGCCCGCCCGACGCGATCAGCACCCCATCTCCTTACGAACTCCCGTCGATGACCTGTGGCATCGGCGAAGAAAGCAGACAACATGGCTTCCCTGCTCGATGGCGTCAACGCCGCCTCCCTGCGTACGGACGTCCCGGCGTTCCGCCCCGGTGACACCGTCAACGTCCACGTGCGAGTGATCGAGGGCAACCGCTCCCGTATCCAGCAGTTCAAGGGCGTAGTCATCCGCCGCCAGGGCTCTGGCGTCAGCGAGACCTTCACGGTCCGCAAGGTCTCCTTCAGCGTCGGCGTCGAGCGCACCTTCCCGGTGCACAGCCCGATCTTCGAGAAGATCGAGCTCGTCACCCGCGGTGACGTCCGTCGCGCCAAGCTGTACTACCTCCGTGAGCTGCGCGGCAAGGCCGCGAAGATCAAGGAGAAGCGCGACAACTGAGCCAGTGCCCCTCCCGGCAGGTTTTGCCCCGTCGCAAACACTGCCCGGTCACGGCACTGGCTCCCAGCTCCACGGTTCGGCCGGATAAGCTCTGGCCCCGATGGACATGGAAGCAGAGCACACGGAGCGCGACCGCTCTTCCGCACCCGAAGCAGGGGCGGAGGGGAGGTCGTGCTCTTTGCGTATCGCGGACCGGTTCGCCTCCTTTTCGTGGCGGCGCGCAGCGTTCCTCGGCGCCGTCTGCTCGGTCTTCCTGCTGCTCTTCAGTACCTATGTGCTGCAGCCGTTCCTGATTCCCAGTGGCTCGATGGAGTCCACCCTGCGGGTGGGGGACCGGGTGCTCGTCAACAAACTGGCGTACCGTTTCGGCTCCGTACCGCACCGCGGTGACGTGGTGGTCTTCGACGGCACCGGGTCCTTCGTCCAGGTGGCACCCGCCGAGAATCCCGTCACGGGGCTGCTGCACGGCGCGGCAGCGTCCCTGGGGCTGGCGGAACCTGCCGAGACCGACTTCGTGAAGCGGGTGGTGGGCGTGGGGGGCGACCGGGTGGTCTGCTGCGACAAGCGGGGCAGGATCGAGGTGAACGGGCAGCCGGTGGACGAGGAGTATCTCCATTCCGGCGACGACCCGTCCCGGGTGGCCTTCGACATCGTCGTCCCCGACGGGAGGCTGTGGATGATGGGCGACCATCGGAGCAACTCCCGCGACTCCCGAGACCATCTCGGCGAGCCCGGCGGCGGCATGGTGCCGGTCGACATGGTCATCGGCCGGGTGGACTGGATCGGCTGGCCGCTGGGCCGGCTGAGCTCGATCCCGGAGACCCGCGCCTTCGACTCCGTACGGCTGCCTGGCGGGACGCATGGGTAACCGCGGACGGGCGAGCGGCGCGTCCGACGCCGACGTTCCGCTGCCGGCCGGCACCGGGCCGACGGCCGCGCGCTCGCTGCCGACCCGGGCGGAGCGGCGCAAGCTGGCACGCCGGGTCAAACGGCGGCGGCGCGGCTCCGCCGTGAAGGAGATACCCCTCCTCATCACCGTGGCACTGCTCATCGCGCTCGTCCTCAAGACGTTCCTGGTGCAGGCCTTCGTGATCCCGTCCGGGTCGATGGAGCAGACGATCCGGATCGGCGACCGGGTGTTGGTGGACAAGCTGACGCCCTGGTTCGGATCCAGGCCCCAGCGCGGCGACGTGGTCGTCTTCAAGGACCCGGGGAACTGGCTGGGACAGGAGAACGTCGCGAAGAAGGATTCTCCCGTCGTCGTCAAGCAGGTGAAGGAAGTGCTGACCTTCATCGGGCTGCTGCCGTCCGACGACGAACAGGATCTGATCAAGCGGGTGATCGCCGTCGGCGGTGACACCGTGAAGTGCTGCGGCAAGGACGGCAGGGTCACCGTCAACGGCGTACCGCTCGACGAGCCCTATCTGCATCCGGGCAATCCGCCCTCCACGCTCAAATTCGAGGTAAAGGTTCCGGCCGGCCGAATCTTCGTCATGGGCGACCACCGCTCCAATTCCGCCGATTCGCGCTTCCACCTGGACGAGCCGGATCACGGCACGGTCTCCGAGGACGAGGTCGTGGGGCGGGCTGTCGTCATCGCCTGGCCCTTCGGGCACTGGCGGAGACTGGAAGAGCCCGAGACGTTCGCTTCGGTCCCGGACGCGCGCGCCGGGACGTCGGCGGCGTACGCACCGTCGAATAGTGTGTCGTCCCAGGACCTCAATGGAATGGTCCGGCTCCCGACCCCTGCGGAACTCCCGCTCGTTATGGGAGTGGTGGGCCTGCACCGACTAGGGGGCAGGCGGTGGCACGGAGTGAGGAGTGGATGTGGGGGATTTGGCGGTCGGCGCACGATCCGGACACGACGAACCCGAGGACCGGCCCGAGAGCGAAAGGTCTGCCGAGGCGACGCCGGGCCGGGCGGAGAGTGACGGCGATTCCCCGGACGGTGGTGGCAGGGCTCCGGGGAAGCCACGCTCCTTCTGGAAGGAGCTGCCCCTGCTCATCGGCATCGCGCTGATTCTGGCGCTGCTGATCAAGACGTTTCTGGTGCAGGCGTTCTCGATTCCCTCGGACTCGATGCAGAACACGCTCCAGAGGGGCGACCGGGTGCTGGTCGACAAGCTGACCCCCTGGTTCGGCTCCGAGCCGCAGCGCGGCGAGGTCGTGGTCTTTCACGACCCCGGCGGCTGGCTGGTGGACGGCGAGTCGACGCCGGAACCCAACCTCGCGCAGAAGTTCCTCAGTTTCATCGGACTGATGCCGTCCGCCGAGGAGAAGGACCTGATCAAGCGGGTCATCGCGGTCGGCGGCGACACGGTGGAGTGCCGGAAGAACGGGCCGGTCGTGGTCAACGGCAAGGCGCTGGAAGAGCAGTCGTTCATCTACCCGGGGAACACCCCGTGCAACGACGAGCCGTTCGGTCCGATCAAGGTGCCGGAGGGCCGTATCTGGGTGATGGGTGACCACCGCCAGAACTCCCTGGACTCCCGCTACCACCAGGAGCTGCCCGGTCAGGGCACGGTCTCCACGGACGAGGTGGTCGGCCGGGCCATCGTGGTGGCATGGCCGATCAACCGCTGGGCGACCCTGCCGGTCCCGAGCACCTTCGACCAGCCGGGGCTGAACGTCGCGATGGGGCTGGCGCCGGGAGCACTCGGTGTAGCCGGAGCGCTGCCCCTCGTGTTGTGGCGTCGCAAGAGGCTGACCACCGGGCGTACTGCCGGGTAGGGTGCCGACTCGGATCAGCGACTGTCGATCTCCGAGGTGGGGGACGCTGGGATGAGTGGAACAGGACGTACGGGTGACGGCCACGGCCGGCTCGGCAGCATGCTGTCCGGGCTGGCCGTGGCCGTCGGCTGTGTGCTCTTCCTCGGCGGTTTCGCGTGGGCGGCGGTGGTGTACAAGCCGTACACCGTGCCGACCGAATCGATGACGCCGACGGTGGACGCGGGTGACCGGGTGCTCGCGGAGCGGGTGGACGGCGCCGACGTGCGCCGCGGTGACGTGGTGGTCTTCAAGGACCCCGCGTGGGGCGACATGCCCATGGTGAAGCGGGTCGTCGGCATCGGTGGCGACAGGATCGCCTGCTGCGAGAAGAACGGCCGGCTCACCGTCAACGGCAAGTCCATTGAGGAACCGTATCTGCAGACCAAGGGCCTCGCCTCGGTGAAGAACTTCACGGCGGAGGTGCCCAAGGGGCAGCTCTTCCTCCTCGGGGACGAGCGCAGCGGCTCCCTGGACTCCCGGGTCCACCTGGACGACCCGGGGCAGGGTTCGGTACCACGCAGTGCCGTGCAGGCCCGGGTGGATGCCATCGCATGGCCGATGAACGGGATGATCGAGCGACCGCAGGCGTTCGCGGACCTTTCCGGCGGGGTGTCGAAGCCCGGACCGCTGAAGCTCCAGATCCGGGCCGTGGCAGCGGGTGTGGTGCTCATCGTCGGCGGTGCGGCGTACGGACCGATCGCGGCGCGGTCCGCACGGACCAGGCGCGGACAGGGCGGGAAGGTGTCTGCGGGTGCCCGCTGAGACCCGGAAGGTCGCCCGGGTGATCCTGCTCGACCCGGATGACCGCATTCTGCTGATGCACGGCTACGAACCGGACAACATCGACATCACCTGGTGGTTCACGCCCGGAGGTGGCCTGGAGGGCGACGAGACCCGCGAGGAGGCCGCGCTGCGCGAGCTCGCCGAGGAGACGGGGATCACGGACGTCGAGCTCGGCCCCGTGCTCTGGCAGCGTATCTGTTCCTTCCCGTTCGACGGGCGGCGCTGGGACCAGGACGAGTGGTACTACCTGGCACGAACCACGCAGACCGATACGGATCTGAGCGGGCTCACGGGGCTGGAACAGCGCAGTGTCTCGGGCCTGAGGTGGTGGACCTGCGCCGAACTGTCGGCGGCGCGTGAGACGGTGTACCCGACCAGGCTCGCCGGGCTGCTGCGCACGCTGCTCGACGAGGGTCCGCCACGTACGCCAGTGGTTCTGGCCCCCGAAATCGTCTAAGCCCTCGGGGGCGCGGGAGCCTGGCGCACAATAGGTGGACGCACGGCTGAAGGGGAACATGCCAATGAGCGCCGAGGACCTCGAGAAGTACGAGACCGAGATGGAGCTGAAGCTCTACCGGGAGTACCGAGATGTCGTCGGTCTGTTCAAATATGTGATCGAGACCGAACGGCGTTTCTACCTCACCAACGACTACGAGATGCAGGTGCACTCGGTTCAGGGTGAGGTCTTCTTCGAGGTGTCCATGGCGGACGCGTGGGTCTGGGACATGTACCGGCCCGCCCGGTTCGTCAAGCAGGTACGCGTCCTGACCTTCAAGGACGTCAACATCGAAGAACTCAGCAAGAGCGATCTCGAACTCCCGGGCGGCTGAGCCGCTCCGGCGGTCGCCGGTCCGTCCGGGTGACGGAGTTGTCCACAACCGCCGAGTTGTCCACCAAGATCCACCAGCGGGGCTGGGACACGTCAGAGTCGGTGCCGGAGGTGGTGCCGACATGAACGCACGGGGGGCACTCGGGCGGTACGGCGAGGATCTGGCGGCGCGGCTGCTGACCGACGCCGGCATGGCCGTACTGGAACGGAACTGGCGCTGTCGCGCCGGTGAGATCGACATCGTCGCGATGGACGGGGACGCGCTGGTCGTCTGCGAGGTCAAGACCCGCAGGGCGGGGGCGTTCGAGCATCCGATGGCGGCCGTCGGCCCGGTCAAGGCGGACCGGCTGCGGCGGCTCGCCGAGATCTGGCTCGACCGGAACGGCGGCCCGCCGCCGGGCGGCGTGCGGATCGACCTGATCGGCGTGGTGCTGCCCAGACGGGGTGCGCCGGTCGCCGAGCATGCGCGCGGGGTGGCCTGATGGGGTTCGCGCGGGCGTGCTCGGTGGCGCTGGTCGGCGTCGAAGGCGTGGTGGTGGAGGTCCAGGCGGACCTGGAGCCGGGGGTGGCGGCGTTCACCCTGGTCGGTCTGCCGGACAAGAGCCTGGTGGAGAGCCGGGACAGGGTCAGGGCCGCCGTGGTCAACGCCGGGGCCGAGTGGCCGCAGAAGAAACTCACGGTCGGGCTCTCCCCGGCTTCCGTGCCCAAAGGAGGCAGTGGCTTCGATCTTGCTGTCGCGTGTGCCGTACTCGGCGCGGCCGAGCGGATCGATCCCTCGGCCATCTCCGATGTGGTGATGATCGGAGAGCTCGGCCTCGACGGCCGGGTGCGGCCGGTCCGCGGTGTGCTGCCTGCCGTGCTCGCCGCGGCGGATGCCGGATACCGGAAGGTCGTCGTGCCCGAACAGACCGCCGGCGAGGCGGCGCTGGTGCCCGGGGTCTCGGTCCTCGGGGTGCGAAGCCTGCGGCAGTTGATCGCCGTGCTCAGCGACGAGCCGGTGCCCGACGAGCGGGAGAGCGACGAGGAAGGGCGCCCCTCCACGATGCTGGCGGGGCTGATGGTGCCGGGCGCGGGCGTCGGCACCGGACTGGCACGGGTCGCCGCACAGGGCGAGGGACCTCGCCCGGACCTGTCGGACGTCGCCGGCCAGGAGACGCCGCGTCTGGCCCTCGCGGTCGCAGCGGCGGGCGGGCATCATCTGCTGCTCTCCGGACCTCCGGGCGCGGGCAAGACCATGCTGGCCGAGCGGCTGTCCGCGATTCTGCCGACGCTGACCCGGCAGGAATCCCTGGAGGTGACGGCGGTGCACTCGGTGGCGGGCATGCTGCCGCCGGGCGAACCGCTGGTAACCCGGGCGCCCTACTGCGCACCGCACCACTCGGCGACCATGCAGTCCCTGGTCGGCGGTGGGAACGGATTGCCGAGGCCCGGGGCGGTCTCGCTGGCCCACAGAGGTGTGCTGTTCCTGGACGAGGCACCGGAGTTCTCCGTCCGGGCGCTCGACGCGCTGCGCCAGCCGTTGGAGTCAGGCCATGTGGTGGTGGCGCGCAGCGCCGGGGTGGTGCGGCTGCCCGCCAGATTTCTGATGGTGCTGGCGGCGAATCCCTGCCCCTGCGGGCGCCATACCCTCATCGGCGCCGGTTGCGAATGCCCGCCCTCTTCGGTCCGCCGCTACCAGGCGAGACTCTCCGGGCCGCTGCTCGACCGGGTGGATCTGAGGGTGGTCGTCGCACCGGTCACGCGCGAGGACCTGATGGGCCGGGGAGGCCGGGGTGAGTCCACGGCCGTCGTCGCGGCGCGGGTGCGGGAAGCCAGGGCCCGGGCGGCAGAACGACTTGCGGGCACGGGATGGACCACCAACAGCGAGGTGCCCGGCCATGAGCTGCGAACCCGGCTGCTCGCGGCGCCGGGGGCGCTCATGGAGGCCGAACGGGACATGGAGCGGGGACTGCTCACCGCGCGGGGACTCGACCGGGTGCTGCGGGTGGCGTGGACCGTCGCCGATCTGCGCGGCGCGGATCGCCCGGAGGCGTCCGATATCGCGGTGGCCCTGGAACTGCGGACCGGGATCGCCCGGGGAGCCTTGGCCCGGGGCGGGGCGTCATGATGCCGGAGTCGGTGGGAGACCGCGAATCAGGGTGCGGGCAGGAGCGGGTGGGCGGTCGGCAACCGGTACGTGCGCCGGGGACGATGGGGGAGCGGGAGCGGCTGGCACGGGCTGCGCTGACCCGCGTGCTGGAGCCGGGGGACGAGCACGGTGGCCGCTGGCTGCGCCAAGTCGGCGCTGTCGAACTGATGCGGCGGCTCACGTCCCGGGACGGGACCGCGGAAGAGCTGAGCGGCATGACGCCGAGGCAGCTCGCCGGATACCGGTTGCGGGTCGAGTCCGCCGAACCCGAGCGGGACCTGGCAGCGGTTGCCGCGGTGGGCGGCCGCCTGGTCTGTCCCGGTGACCGGGAGTGGCCCAGCCAGCTCGACGACCTGGGTGACTCCAGGCCGACCGCGCTCTGGGTGCGGGGCCGGCCCGATCTGCGGCTCTGGGCGCTGCGTTCCGTCGCCGTGGTCGGCGCCCGCGCCTGCACTCCGTACGGCGCGCATATGGCGGCGAGCCTCGCTTCCGGGCTCGCGGAGCTGGGGTGGGTGGTCGTGTCGGGCGCCGCTTTCGGGGTGGACGGGGCGGCACACCGCGGCGCACTCGCGGCCGGCGGGGTGACCATGGCGGTCCTGGCCTGCGGTGTCGATGTCGCCTATCCCCGAGGCCACGCCGAGCTGATCGGACGCATGGCGGAACAGGGCCTGGTCATCGGCGAGCTGCCACCGTCCGATCATCCGACTCGCAGCAGATTTGTTCTTCGGAACAGGGTGATTGCCGCGTTGACGCGGGGAACGGTCGTGGTGGAGGCGCAATACCGCAGCGGCTCGCTGGTCACGGCGCGCAGGGCTCAGCAGCTCGGCCGCTTCACCATAGGGGTTCCGGGACCTGCCACCAGCGGGCTGTCGGCCGGTGTCCATGAACTGCTCCGGGGCGAAGGCGTCCTGGTCACGGACGCCTCGGAGGTGGTCGAACTGGTGGGGGACATCGGTGATCTCGCTCCCGTCCGACGCGGTCCTCTGCTTCCCAGGGACCTGCTCGACGCCGTCTGCGCCCGGGTCCTCGACGCCCTCCCCTCCCGCGGTTCCGTCAACGCGAGGGATGTCGCACGCGCCGCGGGAACCGGCGCCGACGAAGCGCTCGGCAAATTGTACGAACTCCACTCACTGGGGTTCGTCGAACGTGATGGCGATGGATGGCGGTTGACGCGGCGGTCGGCATGCGATGGGGACGCGCGGCGAGGCGGTCCTTGACCTGGAGCATTCGGGTGAAAAGGTGATGCTGATGACCTCGGCGGATCCTTCAGCGACCCCTCCGGGACCGCTGCACAGGCGACGGGCCCGGCGCATAGTCGTGTCCGTTCCCCCGGAAGTACCCGGCACCGATGCTCTATCCTGCGCGGACCGCGACGCTTCAGTCACGCTACGCTCACAAGGAATCCGGCTCAGACACAAGTCCCCCAGCACTTCACAGCAGAACGGCTCAAGGCACCACATGCCCCAGCACACCTCCGGGTCTGACCGCGCAGCAGTGCCACCCGCTGCGCGTGGCACTGTGCGCCCCCCTGCCCCCTCCTCACTCGAGGAGTTGTGGCGTTCGTACAAGTCCACGGGCGACGGCCGGCTGCGGGAGCAGCTGATCCTGCACTACTCGCCGCTGGTGAAGTACGTCGCGGGCCGGGTGAGCGTGGGACTGCCGTCCAATGTCGAGCAGGCGGACTTCGTCTCCTCGGGAGTCTTCGGACTGATCGACGCGATCGAGAAGTTCGACATCGAACGGGCCATCAAGTTCGAGACGTACGCGATCACGCGCATCCGCGGAGCGATGATCGACGAGCTCCGGGCGCTCGACTGGATCCCGCGCTCCGTACGGCAGAAGGCGCGGGCTGTGGAGCGTGCCTACGCGACACTGGAGGCGCAGCTGCGGCGTACCCCGTCCGAGGCGGAGGTCGCGGCGGAGATGGGCATCGCGCTGGAAGAACTGCATGCAGTTTTCAGCCAGTTGTCGCTGGCGAACGTGGTCGCGCTGGAGGAGCTGCTGCATGTCGGCGGCGAGGGCGGCGACCGGCTGAGCCTGATGGACACCCTTGAGGACACCGCCGCCGACAATCCGGTGGAGGTCGCCGAGGACCGTGAGCTCCGCCGGCTGCTCGCCCGGGCGATCAACACTCTCCCGGACCGCGAGAAGACCGTCGTCACCCTCTACTACTACGAGGGGCTCACCCTTGCCGAGATCGGCAACGTGCTCGGGGTGACCGAGAGCCGGGTCAGCCAGATCCACACCAAATCGGTGCTGCAGCTCCGCGCGAAACTGGCCGACGCAGGACGTTGAGCAGGCGTCCGGCCGGGCGATGTTGGCTGCCCGAACCCTTCTCGAACACCTGCCGCCGTAGAGTGGATCCGTGCCCAGGATTCGAGCGGCCTCCGTGGCCGAGCACCGGACCATGCAGCGCGGCGCCCTCCTGGACGCTGCCCGATCCCTGCTTTCCGAGGGCGGTACGGAGGCGTTGACCTTCCCCGCTCTCGCCGAGCGCACGGGCCTTGCACGGTCCTCCGTCTACGAGTACTTCCGTTCCCGCGCGGCCGTCGTCGAGGAGCTGTGCGCCGTCGACTTCCCCGTCTGGGCGGCCGAGGTCGAGAACGCGATGGAGCGGGCGCAGACGCCCGAGGGAAAGATCGAGGCGTATGTACGCCGCCAGCTCGATCTGGTCGGGGACCGGCGGCACCGCGCTGTCGTCGCCATCTCGGCGAGCGAGCTGGACGCGGGCGCACGGGAGAAGATCCGGGCAGCGCACGGCGGGCTGATCGCCATGATCGTCGAGGCGCTCGGTGACCTCGGCCATGAACAGCCGAGGCTGGCGGCGATGCTGCTGCAGGGCTCGGTGGACGCCGCCGTGCGCCGTATCGAACTGGGCGTGGCGGAGGCGCCCGAGGTGATCGCTGACACCGCCGTCGCCATGATCCTGCGGGGCGTACGGGGCTGACGCCCGTACCCGGCCGCCGTGACGAGGAGCACGGCCGGGGCTGCGTACCCGACGGCGCCCGGTGCCCGCGGCTCCGGTACGCCGAAGACCGGCAGCAGCCGCGAAGGACCCTGCCGCAGCAGCGCCGGAGGCAGTAGCGACAGCGGATCCAAATATGCGTCACCACGCCGCAGCCCCCAGTGGAGACACCTGGACTCGCAGTGGAACGGCCCGGCCTCCATGACCGCGACTGTCTGGCCGGCGCGGACCTCGTCACCTTCCGAGACCACCGCCCGCACCGGCTCGTACGTCGTGCGCAGCGGCGGATCACCGGTCCCCGCCACCTCGATCGCCAGCACCCCCCGTCCCGCGACGCGCCCTGCGAACGAGACCCGGCCGTCGGCCGCGGCTCGCACCCGGGTACCCGGCGCGGCGGCGAGGTCGACGCCACGGTGCCCCCGCCCGTAGGTGCCGGCTGGCGGCTCCCACCCCCGGACGACCGCGGGCCGCCCCGCTAGCGGCCACGCGCGCCCTCCGTCCGGCGTGGGGTCGTCCGCGGCGGCGACGCCCGCGCCGGACAGCATCGTGAGCGCGGCAATGAACGCTGCCACGAGCGCCGCCCGGGCAAGGCGAGCCGTCGGTTCTGGTGTGTATCGCATGACCCGAACCGTTCCGCACTCGGCGGATCCGTGGGGATCATGGACCGGATCTGTGGACTACTCGCCGGTTGTGGACAGCGCCGTCACCCGGCACTCGACGGGTCCCGTACACTTCTTGTGGCGATCCGGGTCACCGGGTCGACTTCGCACGCCCCGCCACCTCCCTCTCTGCGGACGGTGGCCGCGCTCCTCGGTCCCTTGTGGCACGGCGCGTCGGGGCGTCAGGCGCGACCGCAATCCTGCGGTTGCGACAACCGAGTACCTCAAGGAGTACGGCCATGGCCGTCGTCACGATGCGGGAGCTGCTGGAGAGCGGCGTCCACTTCGGTCACCAGACCCGTCGCTGGAACCCGAAGATGAAGCGCTTCATCTTCACCGAGCGCAACGGCATCTACATCATTGACCTGCTCCAGTCGCTGTCGTACATCGACCGCGCCTACGAGTTCGTCAAGGAGACCGTCGCGCACGGCGGCTCCATCATGTTCGTGGGTACGAAGAAGCAGGCCCAGGAGGCCATCGCCGAGCAGGCGACGCGCGTCGGCATGCCGTACGTCAACCAGCGTTGGCTCGGTGGCATGCTCACCAACTTCTCCACCGTCTACAAGCGCCTTCAGCGTCTGAAGGAGCTCGAGCAGATCGACTTCGAGGACGTGGCCGCCTCCGGCCTCACCAAGAAGGAGCTCCTGGTCCTCTCCCGCGAGAAGGCCAAGCTGGAGAAGACCCTCGGTGGTATCCGCGAGATGCAGAAGGTGCCCAGCGCCGTCTGGATCGTCGACACCAAGAAGGAGCACATCGCCGTCGGTGAGGCGCGCAAGCTCCACATCCCGGTCGTCGCGATCCTCGACACCAACTGCGACCCCGACGAGGTCGACTACAAGATCCCGGGCAACGACGACGCGATCCGCTCCGTCACCCTGCTCACCCGCGTGATCGCCGACGCCGTCGCCGAGGGCCTCATCGCCCGTTCCGGCGCCGCGACCGGCGACTCGAAGCCGGGCGACAAGGCTGCCGGTGAGCCGCTCGCCGAGTGGGAGCGCGACCTGCTCGAGGGCGACAAGAAGGCAGACGCCGAGGTGCAGACCTCCGCCGAGACCGAGAAGGCCGCGGACGCCGCCGAGGCCGCTGCCGAGGCTCCGGCCGCGGACGCCGAGCAGGCCTGACAACTCCGTCACGGCTGAATGACGGCGGGGGCCGGTGCCACAGGCACCGCCCCCGCCGTTCACCCGTAGATCTTTCAGACTTCGAGAGAGAACACAGACTCATGGCGAACTACACCGCCGCTGACGTCAAGAAGCTCCGTGAGCTCACCGGCGCCGGCATGATGGACTGCAAGAAGGCGCTCGACGAGGCCGACGGCATCGTCGACAAGGCCGTCGAGGCGCTCCGTATCAAGGGTCAGAAGGGCGTCGCCAAGCGCGAGGGCCGTTCTGCCGAGAACGGTGCCGTCGTCTCCCTCATCTCCGAGGACAAGACCTCCGGCGTCCTGCTCGAGCTGAAGTGCGAGACGGACTTCGTCGCCAAGGGCGAGAAGTTCCTGGCCGTCGCCGACGCCCTCGCCGCCCACGTCGCCGCGACCTCGCCGGCCGACCTGGCCACGCTGCTCGCCTCCGAGATCGAGGCCGGCAAGACTGTTCAGGCCTACGTCGACGAGGCCAACGCCAACCTCGGCGAGAAGATCGTTCTGGACCGCTTCGCGCAGTTCACCGGCGGATACGTGGCTGCGTACATGCACCGCACCATGCCCGACCTCCCGCCGCAGGTCGGCGTCCTGGTCGAGCTGGACAAGGAGAACGCCGAGGTCGCCAAGGACGTCGCGCAGCACATCGCCGCCTTCGCCCCGAAGTACCTCAACCGCGACGAGGTTCCGGCCGAGACGGTCGAGAACGAGCGTCGTGTCGCCGAGGCCACCTCTCGCGAGGAGGGCAAGCCCGAGGCCGCCCTTCCGAAGATCGTCGAGGGTCGGGTCAACGGCTTCTTCAAGGACGTCGTCGTCCTGGAGCAGGCCTTCGCCAAGGACAACAAGAAGTCCGTCCAGAAGGTCCTGGACGAGGCCGGTGTCACCCTGAAGCGCTTCTCGCGCATCAAGGTCGGCATCTGAGTCCGTCCGCGAAAAACGGTGGACCCCGATAGGGTCCAGTGCAGTCGTCGGCCGCACACCCGCCGTACGACCGCAGATCTGACGAGGAGGCCATTGCCGCTGAGGGACACCAGACCCACCGGCAATGGCCTTCTTCGTATGTGCACGAGGAGAATCTCCATGAACAAGGGCGCGGACGCCGCCAAAGGTGACCACAAGCGCGAGGACGGCAAGGTGGCCGGTCGCTTCATGCTGAAGCTGTCCGGGGAGGCATTCGCCGGCGGCGGGGGTCTCGGCGTCGACCCCGATGTCGTACACGCCATCGCCCGGGAAATTGCGGCTGTCGTCCGGGGCGGCGCGGAAATCGCGGTTGTCATCGGCGGCGGCAACTTCTTCCGCGGCGCCGAGCTCCAGCAGCGCGGCATGGACCGGGCCCGTTCCGACTACATGGGCATGCTCGGCACCGTCATGAACTGCCTGGCGCTCCAGGACTTCCTGGAGAAGGAGGGCATCGACTCCCGCGTCCAGACCGCCATCACCATGGGGCAGGTCGCGGAGCCGTACATCCCGCTGCGCGCCGTGCGCCACCTGGAGAAGGGACGCGTCGTCATCTTCGGCGCCGGTATGGGCATGCCGTACTTCTCCACCGACACCACCGCCGCCCAGCGCGCCCTGGAGATCGACGCCGAGGGCCTGCTCATGGGCAAGAACGGGGTGGACGGGGTCTACGACTCCGACCCGAAGACCAACCCCGACGCGGTGAAGTTCGACGCGCTGGAATACGGCGAGGTGCTCGCCCGCGATCTCAAGATTGCCGACGCCACCGCCATCACGCTCTGCCGTGACAACCAGCTGCCGATCCTCGTCTTCGAGCTGACCGCGGCCGGAAATATCGCCCGCGCCGTCAAGGGTGAGAAGATCGGCACGCTCGTGAGCGACCAGGGCACCCGGGCCTGACAACCGGGGGGCCGCCCGGGGGAATCCCCCGACGGCTCCGGGGCCGGCCGGGGATTCCCCCGGGGGACGGTCCCGAAGGATGGACAACGGCCTGCCGGTCGGACACCGTGCAGGTGAGGACGCGACGCAGGACCCGCCGGGCCCGAGCACGCCGGGCCCACTCAAGACACGCAGGAGCACGTGGTGATCGAAGAAACCCTCCTCGAGGCCGAGGAGAAGATGGAGAAGGCCGTCGTGGTCGCGAAGGAGGACTTCGCCGCGATCCGCACCGGCCGTGCGCACCCGGCGATGTTCAACAAGATCGTTGCCGACTACTACGGCGCGCTGACCCCGATCAACCAGCTGGCCTCTTTCTCGGTTCCCGAGCCGCGCATGGCTGTCGTGACGCCGTTCGACAAGAGCGCGCTGCGCAACATCGAGCAGGCCATCCGCGACTCCGACCTCGGCGTCAACCCGAGCAACGACGGCAACATCATCCGAGTGACCTTCCCCGACCTCACGGAGGAGCGTCGTCGCGACTACATCAAGGTCGCGAAGACGAAGGCCGAGGACTCCAAGATCTCGATCCGGGCCGTCCGCCGCAAGGCGAAGGAGACCCTGGACAAGCTGGTCAAGGACAAGGAGTCCGGCGAGGACGAGGTGCGCCGCGCCGAGAAGGAGCTCGACGACACCACTGCGAAGTACGTCGCGCAGGTCGACGAGCTGCTCAAGCACAAGGAAGCCGAGCTGCTCGAAGTCTGATGAACGACTCTTCCTGGGGCGCCCCGCAGGGAGCCGGCTACGGGGGTACGCCCGACATGAGGGCTGCCCCGGCAGGTCCTGCTTACGATGTTCATGACGCCCAGCAGACTCGGCCCATGCCCATCGTGCCGGACGTTCCCGATGCAGGTAGAGACGCTGACGACCGTGACGACCGGCACGGGGGAGCCGCCGGCCGGCGCGGCGGTCCTCCGTACCGTGACGAGAAGCAGCAGGAGCCCATGTCCACCGCGCCGACGCCCCCGCAGAAGAAACGTGCGGGTCGTGACCTGCGAGCCGCCATAGGGGTCGGTGTGGGGCTCGGGGCCGTCATCGTCGCCTCGCTGTTCATCGTGAAGGCCGTCTTCATCGGCGTGATAGCCATCGCCGTCGTCGTCGGCCTCTGGGAACTCACCTCCCGGCTGCAGGAGCGCAAGGGCATCAAGGCACCGCTCGTACCGCTCGCGATCGGCGGCGCGGCGATGGTCGTGGCCGGCTATGTGCGCGGAGCCGAGGGCGCCTGGGTCGCCATGGCCCTGACCGCTCTGGCAGTGCTCGTCTGGCGGATGACCGAGCCGCCCGACGGGTACCTCAAGGACGTCACGGCCGGTGTTTTCGCCGCGTTCTACGTACCCTTCCTGGCCACCTTCGTCGCGATGCTGCTGAGCGCCGACGACGGGGCGCAGCGGGTCCTCACCTTCCTCCTGCTGACGGTGGTCAGCGACACGGGGGCGTACGCCGTCGGCTGGCGCTTCGGCAAGCACAAGCTCGCGCCGCGGATCAGCCCCGGGAAGACCCGCGAGGGACTGTTCGGAGCCGTCGCCTTCGCGATGGTCGCCGGGGCGCTGTGCATGCAGTTCCTGATCGACGACGGCACCTGGTGGCAGGGGCTGCTGCTCGGCCTGGCCGTCGCTGCCAGCGCCACCCTGGGTGACCTGGGCGAGTCCATGATCAAGCGGGATCTCGGGATCAAGGACATGGGCACGCTGCTCCCCGGTCACGGCGGGATCATGGACCGACTGGACTCGCTGCTGCCAACCGCTCCGGTGGTCTGGCTCCTGTTGGTGCTTTTCGTCGGCTCCAGCTGAGAAGCCCGGGTCGCCCCGGCCTGACCTGCGTTTTTATGAGTGAGGGCCCGTTGCCCACAGGACGGCGGGCCCTCACTCATCTGTCTGCGCGATGGTTCCGCCCTCGCCCGGCGCCGGCTCGAGGCCAGTGGGCTGCTGTGCGCGCCACGTGCGTGCCGTGTGATCGGTCACGGTCCGCGGGCGCGGCCGGGCCGTCCGCGGGCCGTCGGTGGCCCCCAATGGCGACAGGCAAGGAGCGCCCTCGACCGGGCGCGGTCGCACCCTGTCCCGCCTGAGCTGACGACGAGAGCCGGCACCACGGCGTGTCTGCGACACTGGATGAACCATGCCTAAGCCCGGAGAACTGGCACTTCTAGGGCAGTAAGTAGCGGTCTACCAGCGGTTTTATTGATCATGCCAGGGCCGTTCCCTGGAGCTGGGCCGTCTCTGGGCCGTCGGCCGCTACTTCAAGGCCCCTTTCACTTTGGCGGTGTACTTCGAGCAGTACACGGGTGGAGCCTCGATGACCATGACGCGGCCTGCGTTGTCGGGGTACGCAGCCTGCATGGTTCCCAATACTGACTTCGGGCTATCGCCGGAGTCGAGCAAGGTGCACACAAGTCGTCCTTGGACACCGAGCCCGTCGTCAGCGACTGACCTCAGCTTCGGTACTTGCGCCTTGACGGCGGCAGCGTAGCGGGAGTCCTGGTCAACGGTCGGATCCGTGGCTTCGGATGACGGTGATGAGGGGGAGGGGCTTTCACTCTCTCCGTTTGGCGGAGCGGCTGGCAGGCCGCACGCCTCTCGGCTGGCTGCCACGGTAAACCAGACAGGTTCCTTACTGGCGTCCTGCTTGCACACGATCCAGGAGTCGTACTCGGAGTCGCTTCGAAGGTTTGACTTCGTGTCTTGGAAGCCGAACACAGTACCTGTTCCGCTGAGGGCGGCCTGCGCCTCCTCCTTCGTTCGACCCACGAAATTGGCAACTGACGGGGAGGCATCGGCAGATTCAGTGTCCCGGTTACGGTCGGCACTGGATGGCCCTGTCGTGCAACCCGTGAGTCCGGTCAGTAGAACGGCGCAAACTGCGATGAGGTGCTTACGCACTGAAATTCCCCGAACGTGATCGTCAAGTCGGTATCTGGGCACCGTAGCGGACGGTATGAACACTAGGTGGGTGGTTGCGTAGTCTGGGCCAACTCCCCTCGTCCGGAGATGGGAAGAGCGAGCTTAGGTGCTAGTGCTCTGACCGGATAGGTTCGCCGGAAGGTCTCGGTGTTCGGCATGGACGGGCCTCGCCAACCCTCCGTAGACTGGTGATGATCGCCTACGAAGGGGGCGGGGTGAACGGCAATCCGCTGTACCACTGGATAGCGCTGGCAGTGTCCACGGCGCTCATGCTGCCGGTGCCGGTGGCGATACTGGCGGGGTGGACGCCGCCGTGGATGCGCAAGCGACAGGCCGGGATGCGGCTTCGTGCCTACGGCCTTCTGTGCTTCTACGCCCTCATGCTCGTCAACGGCATCCCTCGGATCGCCGACGCCTCATTCGAGACGGTCATGGTCTGCACGACCGTCGGTCTCGGGTTCGCCGCCGCCGCTGCGGTCCTGTTCCTGCTCTCGGCACGCAAGGATTCACGCGCCCGGACAGCTGGCCCAGTCGAGCCTCGGGAAGGCTGAGAGACAGCTTGCCGTGCCTGCCGCGTCACGGGTTTGGTCAGGCTGCTGGTGCGAGGGGGCGTCCGCCCCAGCGGCCGAAAAGATGTCATCGACGGCCTTACGGGTGCGTTCCTGGCTGCTCGGCATCAGGTGCGCGTACACACGTAGCGTCAGCGCGGGGTCGGTGTGCCCGAGGTATTGACTGACGGCCTTGATGCTTTCCCCGGCGTCCAGCAGAACGGACGCGTAGAAGTGCCTCAGCGCGTGCATGCCGTGCTCGCGAGCGGACTGGTGCTTGCCGTCTTCTCCGGCCTTCGGGATGAGGCCAGCCACGGAGAGAGCAGGCTTCCACTCCTGGATATTGAAGTTGCTGCGCCACACCACCCCGCTCGCGGTGTTCGTGAACAGCAGACGGGCCGACATCTTCGGCCCGTCTGGCTTCCGCCACGGCAGGGTGATCTCAACCGGCTCGTAGGTGTCCATGTGGGCGCGCAGGGCTTCAGACACGGACGACGGCAGCGGTACGTCCCGCTCCTTGTTGCACTTCGGCGGGGCGAACACGGCCTTTCCCCGGATGAGCTTCACCTGCCGGACTACCCGCAGAACGCCGCCCTCGAAGTCGAGTGCATCCTCAGCAAGTCCCACGATCTCACCCTGCCGGAGCCCGCATCCCGCGCCGGTGTCCACCATGGTCCGGTAGCGCTCGGGGAGGGCCCTGCGGACGGCTTGAACCTGAGAGGGCAGCCACGGAGTGACACGCCGCCGCTCGACCGATGGCGGGCGTACGGACTTCACGGAGCACGGATTGCGAGACAATAGGCCATCGTCCACAGCCGCGCTCAGCACGGCTCGAACGTCACCGTAGATGTTGCGCGCATACGCGCCACTCACGCCCGGATTTGCCTCCAAGGCGCTCACCAGGTCGCGGAGGTGTTCCGGCCGGAAGGAGTCGAGCGGGCGCGACCCGAGAACGGGGAACGCGTGCAAGCGGAGACGCTGCTCAGTGACGATCTGGCTCGACAAGTCCGCACTATGCGCCTTGAGCCACTTCTCAGCGTAGCCCTTGAAGGTGACCCGGGCCGCGCGAGGGTCGATGTACTGGCCGCGCGACATGTCGGAGGCGACGTTGGTGAGCCACTTCTCGGCGAGACGCTTCTGCCGGTCGGGGAAGGACTTCGACTTCTCGGACCCGTCGGGGCCGATGTATCGGGCGCGGTAGCGGAGTCCGAGCCCGTATCGGTCGGTTTTCACGCGGATGGTCTCGCCCTCGGCGGTGGTGTCGGTCTTGAACCAGCGGTCCTGGATGTGGCCGGCCATGGATGCTCCTGCGGGTACGCGGCCGGGGCGCGACCCACGTGGGTCGCGCC
>NZ_JBLVKW010000076.1:0-25997 GCF_048270745.1 Streptomyces sp. NPDC056231
CGACGCCCGGTCACCGTGCCGCCCTCGACCTTCACCTCGGACAGCAGCGTGACCTGCGGAACACCCAACCGCTCCGCCAGCACCGCCGGCAGCACACCCATCGCACCGTCCGTCGACGCCATGCCACAGATCACCAGGTCGTAACCCGTCTTCTCGACCGCCTTCGCCAGCACCAGCGACGTACCGATCACATCCGTACCGTGCAGATCGTCGTCCTCGACATGAACAGCCTTGTCCGCACCCATCGACAGCGCCTTGCGCAACGCGTCCTTGGCATCCTCCGGACCCACCGTCACCACAGTGATCTCCGCGTCATCCGCCTCATCAGCGATCTGCAGCGCCTGCTCCACCGCGTACTCGTCCAGCTCCGACAACAGACCGTCGACATCCTCACGGTCCAGCGTCAGATCATCCGCGAAGTGCCGGTCACCAGTGGCGTCGGGCACATACTTCACACAGACAACGATCCTCAAGCTCACGCCGGCTCTCCTACTGCATCGTCATTTCTGGGCTGCCTTGATGCACGCAGCATAGGCGCCTGATGGGGCGGATTCCGGTCGGGGCGACCGATGCTCCGAGCGAAATATTACTCGTCAGTACACCCAGTACGTTACCGATAGGCAAGCGCTTTGCCCTGTGACCTAGCCGACGCCCGGCACCCATGCGCCACGTGGGAACTCTCAGTCCCGCAACGCCGTGAAACGACCCTGATGGTAGAGAAGCGGGCGGCCGCCCCCGGCCGGATCGCCGACGACGGCCTCCGCGATCACGATCCGATGGTCCCCCGCCGGGATGCGCGCCACCACGCGGCAGACCAGCCACGCAAGCACTCCATCGAGCACTGGGACACCTTCCGGCCCGCTGCGCCAATAGGTGGACGGACCGAACCGGTCGGCGCCGCTGCGCGCAAATGTGGCGGCCAGCTCCTGCTGGTGCTCGCCCAGTATGTGGACGCCGATGTGCTCGGCCTCCGCCATGACGGGCCAACTGGAGGACGAGGTCCCCACGCCGAAGGAGATGAGCGGCGGCTCGGCGGCGACGGAGTTGAGGGAGGTCGCGGTGAAGCCGACCGGCCGGTCACCGGCGGCGGTGATCACCGCGACACCAGCGGCGTGCTGCCGGAAGACGGAGCGCAGGAGGTCGGGGGAGGCCGTGCGGGCGCTGGAGAGCTCGGGCGAAGCCGTCATGGAGATGTCCTTCTGCGAGGGAGGCATACGGGGCGTGGGTGCTCAGGCGCCCGGACAGCGCGCACTCGCGCTGCGGGCGAGGTCCACGTGGACCCGGCCGTAGAGAAGGAGTTCCGGCGGCATAGCGTCAGACTGACGATGCGTGGTCGGTACAGTCAAGAGGGTTCCGCAATGTGGGAGATGCATCACGGTCTGTCACATCGCGTGCCCCAGCGCGGCGACAACGTCGACGGTGCGGGGCTGCCCGGCCGCTCGGCGGACGATCCGGCCGGTCGCGTCGAGAACCAGCACCGTCGGCGTGCGGCTGATGTCGAGCTCGCGCACCAGAGTGAGATGCGCCTCGGCGTCGATTTCGACATGCGCGACGCCGTCGACCATTGCGGCCACCTCACCGAGGGTGCGGCGGGTGGCCCGGCAGGGCTGGCAGAAGGCGCTGGAAAACTGCACGAGAGTCGCCCGCTCCCCCAATTCCACGCCGAGTTGGGCCGCATCCAGCCTGTTCGCATGTGTCTGCCCGTCCACCGTCCGCCTCCCGTCAGAGCCCCTCGAAAAGGGTCAGCACCGTCGGTCACCGAGTCATTCCCGCCGGCCCCACGTGACGAGAATCTCGCGCCCCGCGCCCGCCGAGACTGGCCACCGCGACGGACATGGGGCACGATCGGCGCAATGCCGCAAACCTACGGCTGCGTAACTTCCGCCGGGAGAACCCTCCTCAGGCGCTGAAGAAGGGTCTTCTCCAGATGGCAGAACTCGTCTATCGGCCGGTCATCGGCGCCGCTCGCACCATGTTCAAGGCGCTGGACCTGAAGATCGACACTCAGGGTTCGGAGCACATCCCGAAGACCGGCGGTGCGGTACTGGTCAGCAACCACATCAGCTATCTCGACTTCATCTTCACCGGGCTCGCGGCGCTGCCGCAGAAGCGGCTGGTCCGCTTCATGGCGAAGGAATCGGTCTTCCGGCACAAGGTCTCCGGCCCGCTGATGCGCGGCATGAAGCACATCCCGGTCGACCGGAAGCAGGGAGAGAACGCGTATGCGCACGCGCTCGCCTCGCTGCGCTCCGGCGAGATCATCGGCGTCTTCCCCGAGGCGACCATTTCGCAGTCGTTCACGCTGAAGAGCTTCAAGTCGGGCGCGGCCCGGCTGGCCCAGGAGGCCGGCGTACCGCTGATCCCGATGGCCCTGTGGGGCACACAGCGGATCTGGACCAAGGGACGGCCGCGCAACCTCAAGCGCAGCCACATCCCGGTGACGATCCGGGTGGGTGCGCCGGTGGAGGCCCCCACCGACCAGTACGCGGGTGCGATCACCCGGCGCCTGCGAGAAGGCGTGCAGGAGCTCCTCGAAGCGGCGCAGCGCGCCTACCCGGTGCGGCCGAGGGACGCGAGCGACACCTGGTGGGTGCCGGCGCATCTCGGCGGTACGGCTCCGACGCCCGCCGAGCTGCGCGGGACCAGCTGACCTGGCCCGTTCACCACCACAGCTGAAACGTCACTCCGGGGTGCGGACGGTAATCCGCGCTCCGGGGCTCAGCTTCTCCAGCGACTCGACGAGTTCGGCGCCTGCGGCTTCGAGCTCGCGGATCGTCATCGGGGTGAGGCTCTCCAGGAGGAACACGGCGTTGACCGACTCCTCGGTGAGCCGGGTGCGTACGCCCTGCCGCCAGTTCCAGCGGCGGCAGGTGATGCCCTCGTCGTCGCACCAGACGACTTCGCCGGGCTCCGGGTGCTCCACACCCTCCTCGCCTCCCGCGACCGTGAGGAAGGGTTCCCGGCCCGTGGCGCGTACGAGGCGCATCGCACCCTTGATGCGGTCGGTGTCCTCACCGCCGACCGGGATCAGATGGGCGACGCTGATCGCGTTGTACGCATCGACCAGCAGATTGATCCGCGGCAGCCCGGCCTCGGTGAGGGCGCGCTTGGCGAGCGCCTCGGCGGAGTTGCGGGTGCGGGACGGCTTGGCGCCGAAGGCGGCGTACACGTCCCGCCAGGCGGCGACGTGGGGGTCCTCGTGCGGGGCCCTGCCGTCGAGTCGTTCGACGAGCCGTCGGGCGGCATCGTCCAGCAGGGCCGAACTGTCCTCATTGCTCGGCCCGTTGACCAGCCCGCGCGCCTCGACGGCGAGATGGGTGAAGCCGGGCGCGAGGGTGCGTACGTCGTCGGATACGGTGAGCGTCAGGGTCATCTGCTGCCTTGTCTCGGGACGGGTCAGAGCGCGGTCGGGAGCGTGCGCCACAGGTGCGTGCGGTCTTCGGCAGTCTGCAGAGCGCGGAGAACCGCCGGATGCGGTGCCGCATAGAGTACTGGATAGTCCACTCCATTGGACTCCGGCCCGACGGGCCAGGCCAGCCGCTCCTCGCCGACCGAGAACTGGGCGTCGACGCCCCGGCTGTTGCCGCGCGGGTCCTGGCGGTCCCAGCAGTCACGGCCCGGCAGGCGCACGGCGATCAGCCCGTGCAGGAAGTCCGGATTCCCGTTCTCGTCTTCGAAGCCCTGGTAGCAGAGGGCTGTCGGGATGCCTGCCGCGCGCAGCAGGGCCGCCAGCGCATGGGACTTGGAATGACAGATGCCGTTACGGGTGGCGAGGACGTCCGAGGCGCGCCAGGTGACCCTGAGATCACCCGAGTCGACGGAGTGCGGAATGGCGTCCCGGACGAACTCATAGGCCGCGCGCGCGTATGAGTATGCATCGGTGGTGCCGACGCGAAGGCGTTCGACGGTCTGCCGCACGCACGGATGCTCATGGTCGATGGCCGCATCGGCGGCGAGATAGGCGACCATATCCGGGGATTGCTGGGTCAGCTCCATGCATGCAGAGCGTACGGAAGCGACTGGCCGGAAAGCAATGACTTTCCGACCAGTCGCATATTCATGCGCAGCGTGGTGCTACTTGGCGATCTCTTCCTTCAGCGCGAGGACGAACGCGTCCACGTCGTCCTCCGTGGTGTCGAAGGAGCACATCCAGCGCACATCGCCGGCGGCCTCGTCCCAGAAGTAGAAACGGAAGCGCTTCTGGAGCCGCTCGCTCACGTCGTGCGGCAGACGCGCGAAGACGGCGTTGGCCTGGACCGGGTAGAGGATCTCGACGCCGTCCACCGCCCGAACACCCTCCGCGAGCCGCTGGG
This sequence comes from Streptomyces sp. NPDC056231, assembly GCF_048270745.1. Lineage (NCBI taxonomy): Bacteria > Bacillati > Actinomycetota > Actinomycetes > Kitasatosporales > Streptomycetaceae > Streptomyces > Streptomyces sp. NPDC056231. Next base: position 4,314 of record NZ_JBLVKW010000076.1, read on the forward strand.
CCATGGCGTTGGCATGCCGGGCGTTGCGCAGCCACAGGTCACCGGCGAGCAGTGCCTCCAGCTGCACCGACACGAAGCGCATCTTCGATGCGAGCTGCATCGACAGCTTGCGCAGATGCTTCATGGCCCGCACGGCATCGGGGTTCAGGACGACGACGGCCTCACCGAAGAGCGCACCGTTCTTGGTGCCGCCGAACGAGAGGACGTCGACGCCGGCCTCGCTGGTGAAGGTACGCACAGGGACGTCCAGCGACGCCGCGGCGTTGGCGATCCGCGCCCCGTCGAGGTGAACCTTCATGCCGCGCTCGTGGGAGTGCTCGCAGATGGCACGGATCTCATCGGGTGTGTAGACGGTGCCGAGCTCGGTGTTCTGAGTGATCGACACGACCTGGGGCATGGCGCGGTGCTCGTCGTCCCAGCCGTATGCCTGCCGGTCGATGAGCTCGGGAGTGAGCTTGCCGTCCGGGGTCGGCACGGTGAGCAGCTTGAGGCCGCCCACGCGCTCCGGGGCGCCGCCCTCGTCCACGTTGATGTGCGCGGACTCGGCGCAGATGACCGCGCCCCAGCGGTCGGTCATCGCCTGCAGCGAGACGACATTCGCCCCGGTGCCGTTGAAGACAGGGAACGCCTCGGCGGTGGGGCCGAAGTGCCCCTTGACGATCTGCTGGAGGTTCTCGGTGTAGTCGTCCTCGCCGTAGGCGATCTGGTGACCGCCGTTGGCGAGGGCGATGGCCGCGAGGATCTCCGGGTGGGCGCCCGCGTAGTTGTCACTGGCGAAACCGCGTATCTGCGGATCGTGGTGACGTCGCGCGTCGGTCCTTATGGTTGCGGGGTCAGCCACAGACGCTTTCCGTTCACTTCGGAGGCGGGCTTGGACCAGACGCCGGCGATGGCCTCGGCCAGTTCCTTGACGTCGGTGAAGCCCGCGAACTTCGCATTCGGGCGCTCGGCGCGCATCGCGTCGTGCACCAGTGCCTTGACGATCAGGATCGCAGCCGCTGTCTTCGGCCCTTCCTCGCCCCCCGCCTTGCGGAAGGCGTCGGCGAGCGCGAGGGTCCAGGCCTCGGCGGCCGCCTTCGACGCGGCGTAGGCGGCGTTGCCCGCGGTGGGCTTGCTCGCCCCGGCCGCGCTGATCAGCAGGTAGCGGCCGCGGTCGCTGCGCTGGAGCCCTTCCTGGAAGGCCAGCGAGGTGTGCTGAACCGTGCGGATCAGCAGCTTCTCCAGGAGATCCCAGTCGGCGAGGTCGGTCTCGGCGAAGGTGGCGCTACCGCGCCAGCCGCCCACCAGGTGGACGAGACCGTCGATCCGGCCGAACTCCTTCTCGGTCTTGTCCGCCCATTCCCGGGCGGCGGCGAGGTCGAGCAGATCGACGGTGTCGCCGGTGACGGTGGCGCCGCCGTGGGCGTACCGTGCGGCGTCGACAGCCTCCGCCAGGCGGGTGGCGTCCGCGTCCGAGGCGACGACGATCGCACCAGCCTCGGCGAGCCTGAGCAGCGTCGCCCGGCCCGCCGGTCCGGCGGCTCCGGCAACGGCGATCACCGCGCCTTCCAACGCGCTGTTCCCATTGCCCTTGCCGTTTGCGTTCATGGCCACTGCCTCCTTGGAACGAGCGCTCACGCGGCTGCCTGCTCGACGTCCGCCGCGGTGATCCCCTTGGTGGAGGCAATCACATTCTTCAGCTTCTTGGCGAGCGCCTCATAGAACATGCTCAGCGGAAACTCGTCCGGAAGCACGTCGTCCACGAGCTTGCGGGGCGGCTGCGAGAGGTCCAGGGCGTCCGGACCCTTGGCCCAGACGGAGCCGGGGTGCGGGGCCAGGTAGGTCGAGACCAGGTCGTACGCGGCGAACCAGTGGACCAGCTTGGGCCGGTCGATGCCGTCGCGGTAGAGCTTCTCGATCTCACCGCAGAGCTGATTGGTGACCTGCGGGGCCCGGTCCCAGTCGATCTTCAGGGTGTTGTCGGTCCAGCGGATCACATCGTGCTTGTGGAGGTATGCGAAGAGCAGCTGGCCGCCGAGACCGTCGTAGTTGCGGACCCGCTCGCCGGTGACCGGGAAGCGGAACATGCGGTCGAACAGCACGGCGTACTGCACGTCACGGCCCTGCGCGAAGCCGTCGGCCTCCAGCTTCACGGCCTCCTTGAAGGCGGTGAGGTCGCAGCGCAGCTCCTCCAGTCCGTACATCCAGAACGGCTGGCGCTGCTTGATCATGAACGGGTCGAACGGCAGGTCACCGTGGCTGTGGGTGCGGTCGTGGACCATGTCCCAGAGCACAAATGCCTGCTCGCAGCGCTGCTGGTCGCCGACCATCCCGCGGATGTCCTCGGGCAGCTCCACGCCGAGAAGCTCGACGGAGGCCTCGGTGACGCGGCGGAAGCGGGCGGCCTCACGGTCACAGAAGATGCCGCCCCAGCTGAATCGCTCGGGGGCCTCGCGCACGGCGATCGTCTCCGGGAAGAGCACCGCGGAATTGGTGTCGTAACCGGAGGTGAAGCCCTCGAAGGTGATACCGCAGAAGAGCGGGTTGTCGTAGCGGGTGGCTTCGAGCTCGGCGAGCCATTCGGGCCAGACCATCCGCAGGACGACCGCTTCGAGATTGCGGTCCGGGTTGCCGTTCTGCGTGTACATCGCGAAGACGACCAGGTGCTGCAGACCGTCCGTGCGGTTCTTGGCGGGCTGGAAGGCGAGCAGCGAGTCCAGGAAGTCCGGCACACCGAAGCCGTCCGCCGCCCAACGGCGCAGGTCCATGACGAGAGCGCGGTGGTACGCGGCATCGTGCGGGAGCAACGGGGAAAGCTCTTCGATCGCGGCGATCACACGTTCCAGCGTCGCCAGGACGGTGTCAGGTGAGGGGGCGCCGTCGGCGTCGAAATCGATCGAACCGTCCTTCGACTGCCAGGGCCGGATCTCCTCCACGGCATCCCTGAGCGCAGGCCAGGCAGGCTGCTCAACCACCCGCTGGGCAGTAGCTATCGCGCCGACCTCGGCGTCGTGCACAAGAATTTCCGTCATCACACTTCCTCCACGGGAGAACCTCGCGTCAAGCAACCGTATCCATGTGTGGTTCTTCGAGACAAGTGAGCATCAGGAAATTATCCTGTTGACCCCCCACAGTCACCGCGATTCTTCCTGTCACATTCCGATTGCGCGACTCCTTCCGTCGGTTCCGAGCGTTACCGAACCGCCGACTGGGGCGTTCAGGCCGCGCGCGGCGCACCCCCGTACGAGTGACACAGGTCGCCGGGTCCCGGCGCCACCGGCAAGACGGATGTCATCCGCCCCCTCCCACCTGTCCGGGGACACGGCGCCACTCACCCGCGCGTGACCGGCTCCCTCCCGGGTCCGGGCCACTAGGCTGCCGAGTTGCCGTAAGCCGAGTGCCGAAGTGCCGCGTGGGCAGGAACAGCACGCGGGGATACGCCGTCGACGGAAGCGAGAGTGCCTTGACTTTTCTCACCATCGGTCATCGCGGGGTGATGGGTGTCGAGCCGGAGAACACCCTGCGGTCGTTCGTGCACGCCGAGCAGGCCGGCATGGACGCCATCGAACTGGACCTTCATCTGAGCAAGGACGGCGCACTCGCCGTCATGCACGACGCCGACGTGGACCGGACGACCGACGGCACCGGCTCGATCGCCGAGAAGACCCTGGCCGAGCTGCGGGAACTCGATGCCGGGCAGGGCGAACGGGTGCCCGTCTTCGAGGAGGTGCTCGATGCCGTGCGCTCCCCCTTGCAGGCGGAGATCAAGGATGCGGCCGCAGCCCGGGCACTGGCCGAGGTGATGCGGCGGCGCGATCTCGTCGACCGGGTCGAGGTGTCCTCGTTCCACGACGAGGCGGTCGCCGAGATCGCTCAACTGGTGCCCGGGGTACGGACCGTGCTCATCGCCAGCCGGTGGAAGAGCGATGTGGTGGACCGGGCGAAGGCGGTGGGCGCGGCGACGCTCGCACTGAACATCCGCCGCCTCACCCTGGAGGTCGTCGAGCAGGCGCACGCCGAGGGAGTGAAGGTCATCGGCTGGGTGGTGAACACCCAGGATCATCTGCGTCTGGTACGCGCTCTGGGGCTGGACGGCGCGACCACCGACTTCCCGGAGATCCGCCGCGCCGGCCGCTTCACCGCGTAGCTGGGGGAGGGCTGGCGCCCGCGCCCAACTGAACGGCGTTGGGGCCAGGGCGTGTTTCGAAAGTCCCGACCGCCAGGCGTCGTCTACGCCCTCAGGGCTGTCCCGTAATCCCTGGCGGGCACACGACGACGGCTACGGCACCTCGCCGCGTTGCCGGAACGCCCGAATACGCCCAGTATGAGGACGCCCCTCCGCCTTGCGATGCACCGCATCCGACGCCGCGCGCTGATCCTGCGGGGATGACGGGACAGCCCTCAGCCCTCCTTCAGGTCCTTGATCAGCAGTTCGAAGGCGAGATCGTCGCGCTGCGGGACGCCGAAGCGCTCGTCGCCGTAGGGGAACGGGCTCAGCTCTCCCGTACGGCGGTAGCCGCGGCGCTCGTACCAGGCGATCAGTTCCTCACGTACCGAGATCACGGTCATGTGCATCTCGGTGGCGCCCCAGCTCTCCTGGACGGTGCGTTCGGCCTCGGCGATGATCAGCTTGCCGAGGCCACCGCCCTGCAGCTCCGGGCGGACCGCGAACATCCCGAAGTAGGCGGCTTCCCCGCGGTGTTCGAGCTGACAGCAGGCGATCAGCTCGCTGTCCCGCTCCACCACGAGCAGCCGGCTGCCGGGGGTCTCGACCACCGCGCGAACCCCGTCGGGGTCGGTCCGCTGCCCCTGCAGGATGTCGGCCTCGGTGGTCCACCCCGCGCGGCTCGAGTCGCCCCGGTACGCCGATTGGATCAGCGTCACGAGCGCGGGCACATCGGCGTCCGCCGCGTCGCGGAAGGTCAGCTGTCCCGAGTCGCGGGGCGGGGCAGTGTCCATGGTGAGCCTCTCCGTTCTCTGGTGGGCCGTGCCGCAGCAGACTAACCCGCTGGTCCGCGCCTAATGTCTCGACCATGGTGCATGTGCTGAGCAGCCGGGTCCTGTTGAGCCCTACCGACCCCGAGCGGTCACGGATGTTCTACGGAGAGTCCCTCGGGCTGCCGGTGTACCGGGAGTTCGGCACCGGCCCCGAGCGCGGGACGGTGTACTTCCTGGGCGGCGGCTTCCTGGAGGTCTCCGGGCGCTCCGTCGCGCCGCCCTCGCCCGGGCTGCGGCTGTGGCTGCAGGTCGCGGACGTCCGGGCGGCGTACGAGGAACTGTCGACCCGGGGCGTCGAGGTGGAACGGCAGCCGGTGCGCGAGCCGTGGGGGCTCGTGGAGATGTGGATCTCCGATCCGGACGGGCTGCGGATCGCCGTCGTCGAAGTGCCGGAGGACCATCCGCTGCGCTATCGGCCCTGAGGGCAGTGACCCGCGACGGCGCACAACTGGCCACGCCCTTCTGCGGAATTCCTCGACGCGCTCCCCTCGTACATCAGTGCGCCGCGTACGACCTGCCGGGCCGGGGCATCGACTAGTCGACACCGACGTCGTACGCCCTGGGGAGGTGCACTGTGCACGGACCGGCGATGTCCGGCTGGCTGCTGATGACGTTATGCGGATTCACGGGCGCGTACTGCCTGCTGCGGATGCGCAGCGGGACGGAGGAGGAGCGCAGAACGGCGCGCGCCGAGGCGGTCATGGGCTTCGGCATGGCCGCGATGGCGGCGCCCGCCGCGGTCTTCCCGCCGCCCGCGTGGGGATGGGCTGTGTACGTGGTGCTGTTCGGCGGGGCTGCGTTGCGCGCCCTCTGGTTCGCCCGCCGCAATGGGCACCATCTGCACCATCTGATCGGCTCACTGGCGATGGTCTACATGGCGTTGGTGATGGCGCCGGGCAGCGGCACGGCCTCGCACGGTGCGGGCGGTGTGCAGAGTGTGCACCGCGGACATCAGATGGCGCAGGTCCCCGGTGGAGTGCCGCTGCTGACGGGGATGCTGCTGGTCTATTACGCGGCCTATGTGCTGCGGTCCGGGACGCGACTGATTCCGGTCGCCGGAGCGGGTCCCGCCGACGGGCCGACGGGAGGCGGCTGGGGCGTCCGGCCGGAGCTGGCACTTGCCTGCCGGCTGACGATGGGGATCGCCATGTTCGCGATGCTGCTCACACTGTGAGACAGCGGGTGCAGTCAATCGTGGCGTACATCACTTGCCGAGCGCAGCCATACCCGCGGGTACCGTGCCGCTCATAGGCTGACGCCATGTTGGTCTCCCTCGTGCTGCTGCTGCTCGGTGCGCTGGCCGCCGTCGTGACCCCGCGGCTGATGGCACGGGCCGAATGGCCCGAGCGCGAACCCGTGGTGGCGTTGTGGGTGTGGCAGTGCGTGGTGGCCGGGGTACTGCTGTCCTTCGGACTCTCCATGACGTTCAGCGCGGCCGCCGCCTGGCAGGCAGTGCGCGGGCAGGTGTTCGCACACGCACCTCACTCCGTGGTGGAGGCGTACGCGCTGGGCGCGTACGGGCCGTGGTCCGCCGTCATGGCCGTTCTGCTGGCACTGGGTGGTATCTGGAGCGCGGCCATGCTGACGCGGGAGATCCGCCGGGCGCAGGTGCGGCGCAGGCTGCGCCGGGCCGAACTGCTGGTCCGTTCCCCGTTGATGCCCGGCGAGGAGCCCGGAAACGGCCGGCTCATGGTGCTGGAGGGTGAGCGCCCCGATGCCTGGTGGCTGCCCGGATCGGCTCCTCAACTGGTCATCACCACTGCGGCACTTGGACGACTGAAAGGCCGTCAGCTGGATGCTGTGCTGGCCCATGAACAGGGGCACGCGCAGGCGCGGCACGACTGGCTGCTGCACTGCTCCGCAGCGCTGGCGAACGGGTTCCCGCAGGTACCGGTGTTCGCCGCTTTCCGCGACGAGATGCACCGGCTCGTCGAACTGGCAGCGGACGATGTGGCGTCACGGCGCTTCGGGCGGCTGACGATCGCTCTCGCCCTGGTCGAACTCAACGAGGACCGGGGCGTGTTCGGCCCCTGCCCGACACCGGACGCGGAACTGCCACTGCGCGTGAACCGGCTGCTGTCTCCTGTCGAGCGGCTCACCGCGGGGCGGCGGCTGCGGCTGACCGCGGCGGCCGCCCTGGTACCGGCGGTCCCGCTTCTGGTGGCCTTCGTGCCGGGACTCAGCGCGCTGGGATAGCCGGTGTCGTGGCCCGTCCGCAAGGATCACCCCATGCACTCCCCAGCCCCGTCCCCGCCCCTCTCCCCGCCGGAGCGCTCACCTGCTCCGGGAGCCGGCATCGTGTGCGGATCCCTCGCCCTGGTGCTGCTGATCCTGGTCGCCCTGCACTGGTCCCCGCTGATGTCGCTGGACCGTACGGTCGCCGACACGCTGCACCGGCGGGCGGTGGCGGAGCCGGGCCTCGTGCACATCAACCGGATCCTGACCGACTGGGTGTGGGACCCCTGGACGATGCGCACCCTGATCGCGGTCGCCGTGGTGTGGCTGTGGTGGCGCGGTGCCCGGATGCTCGCGGGGTGGGTGGCGGCGACGAGCCTGTTCGCCACCCTGCTGCAGCAGGGGCTGAAGTCCGCGGTCGGCCGGGAGCGCCCTCAGTGGCCGCACCCGGTGGACTCGGCCCACTACGCGGCGTTCCCGTCCGGTCACGCCATGACGGCGGTGGTGAGCTGTGGTCTGCTGCTGTGGCTGCTGCACCGGCACGGCGTCCGGCGGCAGGTATGGCACGCCGCGCTCGCGGTGGCGTGGGTATCGGTGATCGGTGTGGGGGTGACCCGGCTCTATCTGGGGGTGCACTGGATGACCGATGTACTGGGGGGCTGGCTGCTGGGTGCGGCGGTGGTCGCGTTCTCGATCGCCGTGTTCGCCCGGTACGAGGGACGGGAACGGGCGGCCTTGCCGCACCGCTCCTGAACGCGCGAGGATCGAACCCATGATGATCAAGGGTGTGCTCTTCGACTTCTCCGGGACCCTCTTCCGTATCGAACCAGTCCGGTCGTGGCTTTCGGCGGTCCTCGCCGAGCGGAGCATAACCGTGGCCGATGCCGACTTCGAGCGGTACGTGGCGGACCTGACGGCAGCCGGGGCGCTGCCGGGCGGCCCGAATCCACAGCGCGTTCCCGACCGGCTTGCCGCGGCGTGGGCCACGCGCGACGAGAGTACGGAACGGCACCGTGAGGCGTACATGGGACTGGCCCGCCAGGTCGCCCTGCCGGATCCGGGGCTGTACGAGGCGCTCTACAACCGGCACATGTCGCCTGCGGCGTGGCAGCCGTACCCGGACGCGGCGGAGGTGCTGGGGGCGCTGCGTGCCGCCGGGACCCGGGTCTGCGTGGTCAGCAACGTCGGCTGGGACCTGCGGCCGATCTTCCGTGCTCATGGTCTCGACGCCCTGGTCGACGCCTATGTCCTGTCGTACGAGCACGGAATCCAGAAGCCGGACCCACAGCTTTTTCACACCGCCTGCACACTTATCGGCCAGGATCCGAAGGATGTGGTGATGGTGGGTGACGATCGACACGCGGATGGCGGAGCGGCCGCGCTGGGGTGTGACGTGCGCTTCGTCGACCATCTGCCGGTGGAGGAACGGCCGGGCGGGCTACGGGCGCTCGGGCTCATTCCGTGATCCCGCGGAGGGACATGTGAGTGATGTCCCTGACGCCCAATGGGTCCGATTGTCACACCGTGGCCTTAGCCTGGTGGCATGTCCCGTTCTCCCCGCTCATCCGATTCCGTGCGCTCCGCCGCAGTGGTGAATGAAGAGATTCGCGACCTGTGGCAGCGCTCCGGCGGATGCCTCTCCCCGGACGACGAGGAGGAGTACCAGCGACTCCTTGTGGAGTGGGCCGCGGTGACCGGCGGCAGCGCGAGGTCTGCCGCGTAAGCGGTACGGGGCGGCATGCCGCTCCCCGTCCGGCCCGTGCGGCGCCCTCCGGAGGCCTGGCTTCTCCCCCGATCGTGATTTCCGGCCGTCCCCCTCCGGCGGGGGACGAGGCACCATGCAGCGTGACGGCCGGGTCCAGATCCTGGGGCTCGCCCGCTCGGATCACGATGTGATCGTTTTCCTGGAGGCTGCCGGGCTCGACGATTCAGAGCGGATTCTCGACAGCCTCGGCTGGGTCGAGTGGCCGGGTGGCCGGGCCCACCGGTACGAAGCCGCGCAGGAACGGCCGATCCCGGCGATGCCCTGCGCCGCCGGAACCAGGCAGCCACCCCGGTCGACCTGGCCCGTCGGGCATCGGTCGGGGGCCGCGTTGACGAGGGACGGCATGAACCGGTCAACGCAGGTTCAGCATGTGCCCGCCCGGCTCATCGGGCCATGAGGCCGTGCACCGCGCCAGGCTGCGACTGCTCGCCGTTTCCCGCCGGGCGAGGATCCGCCCGGCGGGAACGCGCCGTGAACGCACGGGTCCGGCGATAGCCGCACAGCCAGGTCAGTTCTCGAAGTAGTCCGGCTGCGTCTGCACATTGAGCTCCGGCATCCGCACGCGCTTCGCCGGGTCGGTCCGCCGGTCGTCGAGCCTCAGAACATCGAAGCCCTTGGCGATGTCGTTGGAGTAGATGTATCCGTTGTAGTAGTACGTCGACCAGGGGCCGGCCGTGGTGACGGCGTTCAGGTTGATGGGACCGCGCTCGAAGAACGCGATCTCCTTGGGCGCCGAGGAGTCGGTGAAGTCCCATACCGAGACTCCGCCCTGGTACCAGGCCTGGACCATCACGTCGCGGCCCTTGACCGGGATGAGCGAACCGTTGTGGGCGACGCAGACCTCGGTGGCAGCCTGCGGGCGGTCGATCTTGAAGTAGCTGCGGAAGACAAGCTTGCGGTGGTCTCCCTTGCCGACGATGTCGTAGATGCCGTCGGCGCCGCGCTTCGGCCCGATCTCCTTGTTGCAGGTGGCCGCGCCACCTCCGCCGAGCTCATCGGTGAAGACGACCTTGTCCGCCTTCTGGTTGAACGTCGCCGAGTGCCAGAACGCGAAGTTCACATTGTCCTGAACCTGGTCGATGATCTTCGGGTGCTCCGGGTCCTTGATGGAGAACAGCAGGCCGTCCCCCATGCAGGCACCGGCGGCCAGGTCCTTCGACGGCAGCACCGTGATGTCGTGGCAGCCGCTCGTCTTCGAGACCCCGGGGTTGGTGGGCGCGCCCGGGTTGCCGCCGTCCGGGAAGAGCACCGGGAAGTTCACGACCGCGGCCTTCTCGGGCGCCTTGCGCGGCACCTTGATGATGGAGATCCCGTCGTGCGGCGGCTGGCAGTCCGGGAACGCCTCGCTCGGCGAGTACGAGGAGACGTATATGTATACGTTGCTGCCGTCCGGAACCAGCGTGTGGGTGTGCGAGCCGCAGGCGGTCTCGACGGCGGCGACGTACTTCGGGTTGCGCTTGTCGCTGATGTCGAAGATCTTCATGCCCTCCCAGGAGGACTTCTCCGTGGCGGGCTGGGTGGTGCTGTTGCACGAGTTGTCGTTGCGCGAGGAGTCGGTGGACAGGAACAGCAGGTTCCCGGAGACCGAGATGTCGTTCTGGGATCCGGGGCAGAGCACCTCGGTGACGGTCTGCGGGGAACTCGGGTTGCTGATGTCGTAGATCCGGAAGCCGTCGTAATTTCCGGCGAATGCGTACTTCCCCTGGAAGGCCAGGTCCGTGTTGAGACCCTTGAGTGCGCCCTTCGGGACGTTGGCCAGGTGGGTGATGTTGTCGCTGTGGACGATCTCGTCCACACCGGGTACCTCGCCGTCCTCGATGGCGGCCGTGGCGGCAGCCTCCTGGCTTGCGGAGAGACCGGTGCGGGTGGCGGGTGAATCACCGGGGTCGGGCATTGCGGCCGCCGGTCCGGCCGTCAGCAGAGTGGCGAAGAGTCCGACTGCGGCTGCCGCCACACCCAGACGTCTGCGCCGCACTTGGGTGGTGTGCAACGAAGTCACTGCGTCCTCCCCTGTACCAAAGCGTGGTTGAACGGTTGACTGACCCCGGCAGTATCGTCCCTCTCACGGGTATCCCAACAGATGGCAACAGGAACGTAATGAAAGTGACCGACCCCTGAGGTGGCGGATGTGCGCCAAATGATCCGCTACGACCTCATGTGGCAGTGGAGGAAGCCTTGTTGATTTTCCGTCAGGTCGCTCATGTGCACAGATCTGCTGTGGTCGCTGCCGTAGCGGCAGCCGTACTCTCCCTCGCCGCGTGCGATGCGGGCGGTGACGGCCATGAGACCAAAGCGCGTGCAGGAGGCGGCCCTTCGGTCCTGGCACCGGGGAAGCCGGGAGAGCCCGCTCAGACCCTGTCCGTCGAGGAAGCCGTGAAGGCTGCCGGGAAGGACACCCCCAACTCGGCCGATTTCCGCTACATACAGATGATGATCCAGCACCACGCCCAGGCACTGGAGTTGACCGCCCTGGTGCCGTCCCGTGCCTCGTCCGCCTCGGTCAAACGACTTGCCGAGCGCATCTCCGCGGCACAGAAACCGGAGATCGGCGCCATGGAGGGATGGCTCACGCACAACGGCGGCGAGAAACGCTCGGGCGGTCACGACCACGCCGGGATGCCCGGCATGGCGACGGAGGCGCAGCTGAAGGAGTTGCGGGCGGCCGAGGGAAAGGCCTTCGACAAGCTGTTCCTGCAGCTGATGATCACCCACCACCAGGGAGCGATCACGATGGCGACCGAGGCCCTCTCGGAGGGCAACAACGTTCAGGTCGAAGAGATGGCGGACGATGTCATCGCCCAGCAGACGGTCGAGATCGACCGGATGCGCGCCCTGTCCTCCTGACGCGCCGTGCGGCCGCACCTCTCCCCTGCTCCGCCGACCGGTGGGATGCTGGAGTCACCCTTCCGGGAAGAGGTGCACCGTGCTCCGTGTCGCCGTCGTCGGCTCCGGACCCAGTGGGGTCTACACCGCCCAGTCTCTGGTCGAGCAGTCCCGGGTGCCCGATGTCCGGGTGGACGTGCTGGACCGGCTGCCCTGCCCGTACGGCCTCGTGCGGTACGGCGTCGCCCCCGACCACGAGAAGATCAAGTCGCTGCAGAACAGTCTGCGGACCGTCCTGGAGCACGAGCGGATCACCTTTCTCGGCCATGTCCAGGTGGGCGAGGACGGGCTGCCACCCGAACGGCTGAGCGAGCTCTACCATGCGGTGGTCTACTGCGTCGGGGCGGCGACGGACCGCGGTCTCGGCATTCCCGGCGAGGATCTGCCCGGCAGCCACTCGGCGACCGAGTTCGTCTCCTGGTACAGCGCACACCCCGATGCTGCTGCCAACAGCTTTGCGTTGCAGGCCCGTTCGGCCGTGGTGATCGGGGTCGGCAATGTGGCGGTCGACGTGGCGCGGATCCTCTCACGCGGCGCGGAGGAACTGCGGCCCACCGATGTGCCCCACCCGGCGCTCGGCGCGCTGGCCGGCAGCCGGGTGCGCGAGGTGCACATGGCAGGCAGGCGGGGACCGTCGCAGGCCAGGTTCACCACCAAGGAGCTGCGCGAACTGGGCGGGCTGCCGGGGACGCGGGTCATGGTGGACGGGGCGGAGCTGGCCCGCGATCCGGTGTACGCCCCCGTCGGGGCGCCGGCGGATTCACCGGTGCCGCTGCCGGCGGTGGTGCGGCGCAATATCGAGGTGCTGCGCGGGTGGGCCGAGGCCGGTGTCCCTGCCACCGGGCCGGACCCGATGCGCACGATCCACCTGCGGTTCTTTCTGCGTCCCGTCGAGCTCCTCGAACAGGACGGGCGGGTCGCCGGGGTCCGGTTCGCACGTACCGCACCGGACGGCAGCGGAGGCGTACAGGACACCGGTACGTACGAGGAGATCGACGCCCAGCTCGTCCTGCGGGCCGTCGGCTATCGGGGGCTGCCGCTGCCCGGTCTGCCGTTCGATCCGGTCCGGGGTACCGTGCCCCACCTGGCGGGGCGGGTGCTGCGTGACGGCGTGCCGTCACCCGGGGAGTATGTCGCGGGGTGGATCAAGCGGGGGCCGACCGGCGTGATCGGCTCGAACCGGCCGTGCGCGAAGGAGACGGTCGCGTCGCTGCTGGACGATGCGCCACTGCTCGAGGGGCGGCCGTCGGCCCCCGATCCGGTCGCCGCGCTGCGGGCGTGGGGGCTACGGCCGGTGGAATGGGACGGCTGGCTGTCGATCGAGCGGGCCGAGGCGGCCCTCGGGCAGTCGCTCGGCCGAGGGCCGGTGAAGATCCCGGACTGGGCAGGGCTCCTGCAGGCCGCACACAGCGACTGCCACTGAACCGCTCCGGATGGTGTCAGTCTTCGCCGAGCCGGTCCGCCTGCCGGTTCGCGGCGGCGAGAATCGCGTCGAGCAGCCCCGGGAAGAGCGTGTCCAGATCGTCGCGGCGGAGCCCGTTCATCTTGGCGGTGCCCCGGTAGGTCTGGCTGACGATGCCGCTCTCCCGCAGCACCCGGAAGTGGTGTGTGGTCGTGGACTTGGACACCGGCAGTTCGATACGGGAGCAGGTGAGCTCGTCCTCTGCGGCGGCCAGCTCACGGACCACCCGCAGCCGCATCGGGTCGGACAGCGCGTGGAGCACCGCCTCGATACGGATCTCCTCGCGGGCGGGGTGGGCGAGTACACGGGCGCCGCCGTCCGAGGCGGCGGCGCTGGTGGCGGTCACAGTGACTCCCCTGACATCGTTCCGAACGGACACCTTATCGTACGAGACCCATCGTACTTTGCCGCACGGCTGAGGCGTCCTCTCCTGCGACAGCCCGGCAGCTCGCAGCAGCTCCCAACCGGGCGTGCTCGGCGTACTGCAGACAGACTGCCTGATGCAGGTGCCCCTGCGTGTCTGAGGGCTGTCCCGTAATCCCTGGCGGGCGCAAGGGATGCGGGTTGGCCGCAACAAGGTCGACTGCGCCTGCTCAGTTCAGCCGCCGCCGGTAGTAGGCGATCGTGACGATCCCGAGCAGCGGCCCCCACAGCAGCAGTGGTGCGTAGCAGGCATCCATCACGGCAAGGGCCAGTCCTGTCGGAGCTCCCGGGGCCCCTCCGAAGCCCCGCGCGTTGGGGATCGTCAGCAGCATCAGGACGGCCGCGCCGAGGGATGCCGGGATCACGGCGGCCAGCGGCGCGACGCGCTTCCCTCCGATGAGCGGGATCCAGCGCGGTACCACCTCGCCCCACGGCTTGACCAGGCCGAGGGTGAGCAGTGTGAGCCCTTCGACGCCGAGGCTCATCGCGATGCACATGATGCTGAACCAGCCGGGGACGTGCAGTCCCTTGGTGTCGAATCCCACCGGGATGCCGAGTCCCATGGTGATCCGCCAAATCCCGGAGGGTACAGCGGTGAGGGCCGCGATGTGCGCGACTCGGACCACCCAACGGGCAGGTGGTGCGCTCTCATGGACGGCGACAGCGGCAGGTGTCCCAGACGTGACCATGGCTCCATGCTGTCCGGCGGACCGCCCCGCCGAATCATGCGCAAGGTCCAAGCCGACTCCCCCACTCGGGGGAGGAAGACGGCGTCGGACAGCCGCCGATGCGTACGGAGCGCAGCTCCCGGTCCCAGGTACGGTGCGCGGCGGCCGCGACGTCGTCGACCCCGGCGTGCGGGTCGGCGGCGACCTGAAGCGCAGTCCCCTCACGTACCCGGACGGCGAACGGAACCTGGTCTGCCGGCCCGGTCGTGACGCGGGCCCCGGTACGTTGCCGCCGTTGGAGACGTCCAGCAGATCGACGCCACGCGGCTGCAACTCCCTGGCCGGCCGTACCGTCTCGTCGACGGTCCAGCCCTCACGGTCGTCATCGACACAGCCGACGCCTGGAGTTCGCCCCGGACCGCGACTGGTTTCCGGGCACGAGCGGCGTGTGAGGTCAACGGCCCAGCGCTTCGTCCTGGACGTCACCGCCGACGCCCGGGCTCAGACCTTGCGCGCCCGTAGACGGCGCAGCATACGGGGGTCCTCGAAACCGACCGAGCGGGCGGCCACGTCGACCGTGGCGCCGTGGCTGATGAGGTGTTCGGCGCGTTCGAGGCGGAGGGTCTGCTGGTAGCGAAGTGGGGTGAGGCCTCCGGTTGCACGGGTGAAGAGACGGGTGAGGGTGCGTTCGCTGACGCCCACGGTCGCGGCCAGGGCGGACAGGGGCAGTGGCTGATCGAAGCGGGCGTCGAGCTGGTCCTGGGCGCGGTGCACGGTGTCGTCGAGGTGGGAGCGGTACCGAAGCATCGCGCTGGCCTGCGGTTCGTGGCCGTTGCGGCGGGCGTAGACGACCATGTCGCGTGCCACCTGCGCGGCGACGGCGGGGCCGTGATGGGTGGCGATCAGGTGCAGGGCCAGGTCGATACCGCTGGCGATACCGGCCGAGGTGACCACTCGGTCGTCCGCCGTGTACAGGACGTCCCGGACGACCGCCGCCTCGGGGTGGCGCCTGGCCAGTTCGTCCTGGACGTCGTGGTGGGTGGTGCACCGGCGGCCGTCGAGCAGCCCAGCCTGGCCGAGCGCCTCGGCTCCGGCGCAGACGCTGGCGACGGTGCCGCCCCTGGCGTGGTGGTCCCGGAGGGCCTGCAGGGCCGCGTCCCCGACGGCGGGGCTGTCGGCCAGGGTGAGCGCCCGCCAGCCGGGGACGACGATCAGGTCGTCGGGGCCGAGGTCGGGCCAGTCCAGCCGGGCGACCAGCGGCAGGCCCTGGGCGGTGGGGACCTGCGGCTGCTCGGCGATGTAGCTGAGGGTGTACGGGTGCCCGAAGTCCGCGGCCGTGGAGAAGACCTGTGCGGGGCCGGCCAGGTCCAGCAGATGGACTCCAGGTACCAGGAAGAAGGCAATGTGGCTCACGATCCGGTCATCATGCCTTAGGCGCGGCCGCGGCCTCCAGCTGCTCGACGGTGGCGATGGTGGCGAAGCGTCCGGCGAGGGCGTACTCGGTACGCCCGATGATCTCCTCCGCGCTCAGGGTGCGGGGGTCGGCGAGCATGTCGGCGACGCTCAGGTCGGCGGGGGCGTCGCGGTGCGGGATGGGGTTGGTCGCGGTGGCGTCGATGACGAAGGTGACCCGGTAGCCGAGGTCGCTCGCGACGCGGGTGGTGGTCTCCACGCACTGCTCGGTGCGGATGCCACAGACGGTGAGCTCCTGGATGCCGCGCTGGGTGAGGAGTTGCTGCAGGCTGGTGGTGGTGAAGGCGTTGTGCGAGGTCTTGTGGAGCATCGGTTCGCCGTCCTGGCGGTCCAGTTCCTCCATCAGCCGGACGTGGCCGAGAGCGGGGTCGAAGACGTCGCCACTGCCGGGTTCACTGTGCAGCACCCACACCACCAGGTCCCCGGCCTGGCGGGCGAGCCGGACCAGGCGGCCCACCTGGTGGGCGATCTTCAGGTCGGAGATGGTCTCCCACAGGGGGCGGGCGCGGAAGGATTCCTGGACATCGATGACGATCAGTGCTCGGTTCATGTCCTGAAGTCTGTCCGGCTCGGCCGGGGTGGTGACAGGCCGCATCAGGTCCGGGTGCGGACCGATCCGGTCAGTTCACCCAGTCGTCCGTGACCGTCGGGTGATGCGTCTTGTCCACCCAGAAGCCGCCGGGCGTCAGCGCTGGGAGCCGAAACGCCCGCCGACTACGACGCGTGAGGCGGCACGTGACCCGCACCACCGGCCACTGGCTACCCTGGGCGGTGATGTTCACATCACAGGGACCCACCCTCCAAGAACTCGCGGTTCAGGCGCTGTCCTCCACAGAGCGCGGATACGACCTGCTCTCCGAGAAGTTCGACCGCACGCCGTTCCGTACCCCGGACCGCGTCCTGAAGGCGGTCGAGCACGCCCTCACCCGCCTCGGTCCTTTCGATGGGGGCCTCGACCTCTGCTGCGGCACCGGCGCCGGGATGGACGTCCTGCGGCGCCTCTGCCGGGAACGGGTCACGGGCGTCGACTTCAGCGCCGGCATGCTGGCCATGGGCCGTTCCACGCACCCGCCCACGCCGCCAGGCGGCCCGGCCCTGGACTGGGTACGAGCCGACGCCCTCGCCCTCCCCTTCCAGCCGGCCTTCGACCTGGCGGTCAGCTTCGGCGCCTTCGGCCACTTCCTGCCCGAGGAACGCCCCGGCCTGTTCGCCCAGGTGCACGCGGCACTCCGCCCGGGCGGCCGCTTTGCCTTCCCGATCGGCGCCCCGCCGCGGGTGGGCTCCCCGCTGTACTGGGCCCTGCTGGGCTTCGATACGACAATGCGTGTGCGCAACGCCCTGTGGCGGCCGCGCTTCGTCATGTACTACCGAACGTTCCGTCTCCCCGATGTGCTGGAGGACCTGACCGAGACGGGCTTCGAGGTGGAGCTGCTGCCGCTGGAGGAGCTCGGCCGACGACCGGACGGCAGCCCGAGGTGCCGCCTGGTCGTGGCACGACGGGCCCCATAGGGCGAGGGCTCACCGCCCGGGCAATCGCCGGACCCAACACCATCGAGGGGTACGCGGCCACCGTCGCCGGCGTCGAAAACATCACAGCTGCTGGTTGTCCACGGAGTACAGCACCCTGGATCGTTCCCTTACCGGTCCGATCTCGTGGTCCCGTGTCCTGGCAGCCGGCCGGAGCGACGGTCAGGAGCTGAGGAGTCCAGCATCGTCGAAGCGGCGCATCAGGGCGGGCTTGCCCCTGTGGGTCTCGCGCAGTCCGGCGGCGCGCTGGTGGAATTCGGCGCTGGTCCCGGCCCGGGCGTGGATCTCGCGGAGGTCCTTGAGCAGGGTGACGGCGATGTCGTACTGGGCGGGCTTCTTCTGTGCGATGAGGTTGTCGACGTCCCGCCATGCCTGTTCGGTGTCCCGGGCAAGCCGGGTCAGGTGTGCGTCCCGGGCCTTGCTCATCTCCAACGCCCGGGCTCGTTGGATCGCCGCTTCGGCCTCCTTCCGAAGCCGTTCGCGTTCGGTGCGGTGGCGGTTGGCGGCGTCCAGGAGTTGGGCAGCCGTGCGGCGTTCACCCGCGTTGCGGGGGCTGGGGATCGTGGCGTCGCGGTAGCGGGCCAGTAGGCGGAGGCCGGGCTGTGGCGCGGTGCCGAGCGCGGCCTTGAGGAGCAGCATGTCCTTCTCGGCGGCCGGCAATGCGGCGATCCAGGCTGCCAGGGCCTTCTTGTCCACGGCCGTCGTGGTCGCGGGCCCGCTGGTCTCCGCGGCGACAGCCAGCAGATCACCGTCCACGTGCAGGAAGTCGGCCAGCGCCCGCTGCGGGCCGGTCAGCGTCGCCAGTCCGGCGGGCACGGGAGGTTCGAGTTCGCGGGCGTACTCCCCCTCGTCGTCGTCCATCAGCTCCCAGACGGTCAGTCCGGCGAGCCAGGCCACGTACAGGGCTCGCAGGTCGCCCGCGGCAAGCTCGGCGCGCAGGCTGACGAAGGCCGAGAGCGTGTATGAGGTCTCGACGTCCCACTCTCCGCCGTCCTCCGAGGAGAGGGAGAAGTCCAACAGAGTATGCCCGGAGCGCGTCCAGGCCCGCAGCGACTCCTCGGCGCAGTACGGGGCGGCGGTCTCGGCCCGCAGCAGGGTGTCGGGCAGGCGCAGGACGAGGCGGCGGCTCCCCCAGTTCGCGTAGTAGAGGTGGGCGTCGTAGAGCTGCTCCACCATCTTCGTCGCATCGCCGCGGAAGTCTCCCCAGTGGTACTCATTGGTGAAGCTCGTGGGGGTGATCTCGGCCCGGGTGGACAGCGCATGCACTTGATCGAGCTCCTGCTCGCTCAAGGGGCGGTCGACGGCCAGGAACTCGTAGTACTGATACTCGCTCACGGCCCGCAGCGTACTAGGGAGGAACTCGCAGGAGCGCCTGCGGCCGGGCGGACCGCAGGGCTCGGGGCGACGTGGGTCAGCGGCGGCGCCTGCCTTTGGGCTTGGTGCGGCCACGGGCGCGGGCCGCGTTGAGCCGTCCCAGCTGCGCGGACTTGGCGCGCAGCGGTCCCTGGGCGAACCGTCGGAGCTGCTCGAGTCCGATGTGGTCCGGGTGGCCTGAGGTGAGGGCGGCCCGGATCACGTCCTCGGCCTGGCTCCGCCCGCCGGACAGCACGGCGTCGAGGAAGGCGTCCTCTCCATTGGTCTCCAGCAGTTGGAGCAGGCTCTCCGCGACCATGAGATGCGCTTCCGCCTCGGTCAGCTCGTCGGGGGCGAGGATGTCGCAGGCGGTGAGGACGCTGAGCGCGGTCGGGGCCAGTTCCGGGTCGGCGCGCAGGGAGCCCAGCAGCTTCTCGCCGTCTCCTCCGGGCAGCGCTGTGGCCAGGGTGTCGAGCAGCGCGGCGGCGCGTGTGCGGAACGGCGCCTGCCGTACCGCCTGCAGAAGTTGACCGTGGGCGGTTTCACAACCGCCGTGGGCGGTGGTCCAGGCAGCGAGTTCGGCGCGGGCGCTGTCGGGGTCGTAGTGCTCGGCCAGTACGCCGAGCAGCCCGGCGGCAGGGGCGTGGGCGAGTTCGCCGACGAGCGGCGCGCTGCGTCCCTCCGCGAGGAGGCGCTGCCGTACGGCATGCGTACCGAGGTCGGTGAGGCGGATCAACTCCACCGGTCGGTCGGCCAGTTCTGAGCGCAGCCGCTTCGCGCTCGCGTCGGCCTGCGGGTCGGGGGCAGAGGGGAGGCCACCGAGGAGCTCGGCGAATTCGGGCGGCATTCCGGCGGGTAGTTGCGGGGCGGGACCGAGGGTGGTTTCGGGGGAGGGCAGTGCCAGGAAGGCCGGGTCGGCCATACCCTGCTCGCGGCTGATCGCGCCGAGACGCTCCAGGACGTCCAAGACGTGGCGCAGGTCGTGGTCGGCTGACAGCAGCCAGCCCCGCTGCTGGGCCGCCGTCCCCTGCGTGAGGTCGAAGCTCATCCGGTAGGCCAGGTGGACGGAGTCCCGGAGCCGGGGCCAGGGAATCGGGTATGGAAGACTGTAGAAGGTGTTGAGGACGTCGGGCAGTACGTCCTCGTACACGTCGTACAGCAGCGAGGTGCGCCGATAGCCGTCCACGTCACCCAGCAGGGGCTCGCGCAGCTCGAAGACCGTCTCGAAGGCGCGCTGCCACAGCGCGAGCGGGTCGGCGAGCAGTGGGCGCGCCTTGGCGACCGCGTACACGCGTCCTTTCGCCACCCGGATCAGGCGGGCCTTCTTCGCCCACTCGAAGATCAGATTCAGCCGGGGCAGCTCCGCGCTCGTGCGCGGGGAGCCGGGTCGGTCCCCGGTCTCCAGGGTGGCGACGAGTTCCCTGGCGTCGGCGATCAGCAGCCGGCCGGTCTTGGTCAGTTGCCGCCCCTCCGGCCCCGCCCAGCCGGCGAGCCCCGTCAGCTGCCGGAGCAGCGGCACCTCGGCGGCCTGCGCCCGCAGCCCGTCCTCGCCGGGCAGGACAACCGGCAGCTGGGGCTCGGCCCGTTCGGATCCGGGCGGGCCGGTGCGCCGGTGCCGCGCCATGATCACGTCCAGGGCGTCGCGGTCGTACGGCACCTCGTCGCGCCGGACACGCTCGGTGAAACGCATCATCGCCGCCTGGTCGCGGACGTCCACGCCCTGCTCGGCGGCGGTCGTCGCCCAGAACTTTGCCAATCCCCAGCGCGTACGGTCCGCCATCGCCGCCTCGAACTCTCCGGCGGCGGCATCAATAGCCCGCTCCACCACGTCGAGGACGTCGCCGCGCGGGTCCGCCAGGCCCATGGCGTCCATGCACCGCAGCAGTGCGCGCAGCCCACGCGGCGCGTCCACCAGAGGCTCGCCCGGCAACCGGGTCAGCGTCCGCGGCAGCCAGTCCAGCAGGAACTCCTCCACATGCCGCGCCTGCCACAGACCCAGTCGGCCATCCGCGGTCCCGCGGTGCCGGTACTCGAGTGCCGACTCCACGACGATCGGGTCTGCCTCGCCCCCGCCCTGAGTGCAGCCCCAGTCCGCGACGCGGCGGGCAAGCTGCTCGCAGGCGGCGGCAAATTCCTCTTCGTCGTCGGGCTCGAAGAACATACGCATGATGGACGGGACGACCTCACCTCAATGGACCTGCAACCGCCCCCACGTTACCCAGCCGCCCCGCACTGCGGCACGGCTCCGTCCTGCAGAATCCGTCCGGCACAAGTTTCGAGCAGCAGTGCAACGCATGAGCCCGCGCGACAAGAGTTTCGAGCGAGCCCTTGTCGCGCAGGCCGGACGATTCAAAGGGTGACGTAACCGACAAAGTTCACCCAAGCTGCCAGGCGGACGGCGAACAGCGGCCCCTCCTTCTCCTTGGAGTCCCGGACGTACACGGCACCGGGCTGGTACGCGATCTCCACGCAGCTGTCGCCCTGGGAACCGCTGTAGCTGCTCTTGAACCAGTTCAGCTCGCCGCTGGTGCTCATAGCGCTCCTCGCATCCGCGTCAACAGGTCCGCCGAGTCCGCGGGGGACAGGGCCTGTGAGCGCATCTTGGCATAGCGCATCTGCATCAGGCTGACGTCTTTACGGTCGGAGATCAGCTGCCCGGTCTGCTGCCCCTCCGAGTAGCCGAGCCACTGGTGGTCCTGAGACTCCAGGAGCTGCATCGGGCCGTCCGCGCCGACGTGGTACGGCTGTCGCAGCGGCATGATCTGGATCTCGACGTTCCACAACTCCCCGCACCGGATCAGGCGCCGACCGAGCGGGCGGAGGCGTCGACCACGGGGAGCGCGATGTACGTCGGGAAGCACCCGTACCTCGGCCGGCCCTCGCCGAGGGGTGGGGGGGGCGGGGGGGGGGGCCGGGGGGCCCCCCGCCACCCGGGCGGCCCCCGGGCGCCGCGGCCCCCCCCCCGCGGCCCGGGCACC
>NZ_JBLVKW010000076.1:26007-37495 GCF_048270745.1 Streptomyces sp. NPDC056231
GGCCAGCTTGACCGCGCGCGCCGCAGCCACGGTGCGTGTCCCGCCGCCCGGCCGGCCCCCCCGGGGGGGGGTACCGGGGGGCGCGGCCCGGGCACCCACCCCGAAGAACTGGCGCGACACGTGACACAGGAACCGACCGCGACTGCCGGGACAAGACGCTCTTTCAGCTGTCGAAGTCGACGGTCAGGGTGTCGGACACGGCGAACGTCTGGCAGGTGAGTACGTAGCCGGCGTCGACCTCGGAAGGTTCGAGCGCGTAGTTGCGGCGCATGTCGGCTTCGCCGTCGGTGACCAGAGCACGGCAGGTGCCGCACACGCCGCCCTTGCAGGCGAAGGGCATGTCGGGGCGTACCCGCGCTGCTCCGTCCAGGATCGTCGTCTCACGGGAGAGCGGGGACGTGGTGGAGCGGCCGTCGAGCGTGATGGTGACCTGGCTGACTGGGCCGTCGGCTGCGGCGTCCTCGTGGCGGACGGTGCGGATCGGCTCGTCATCGGCGAAGAACAGTTCCTGGTGCACGCGGTCCACGGGGACACCAAGGTTCCCGAGGAGCTTCTGCGCGTCCCGGACCATGCCGTGCGGACCGCACAGCCACCAGTGGTCCGCGCCACGGACATCGACGAGCCCGTCGATGAGCGCGGCAAGGCGCTCGGCATCCAGGCGCCCCGAGAGCAGTTCGGCCTCGCGCGGTTCACGGGACAGGACGTGCCCGAGCTGGAAGCGGGTGCGGTAGAGGTCCTTCAGCTCCGCGAGTTCGTCGGCGAACATCACCGTGTCGGTGCGGCGGTTGCCATAGAAGAGCGTGACCCGGGAGCGGGGGTCCGCGGCCAGGACCGACTCGGCTATGGACAGCATCGGGGTGATGCCGGAGCCGGCCGCGATCAGAACGTGGTGGCCCGGTTCGGTGAGGTCGGGGGTGAAGGCGCCGGTGGGTGCCATCACCTCGATCGTGTCCCCCGGGCGTACGTCTTTGACCAGCCAGGAGGAGAAGAGTCCGCCGGGCACGACCCGCACGCCGATGCGGGGGCGGGCGCCGACGGGAGAGCAGATGGAGTACGAGCGTCGCTCGTCGCGTCCGTCGATCTCGCGGCGCAGCGTGAGCGACTGGCCGGGCCGGTAGGCGAACTCCTCCGCCAGGTCATCGGGTATGTCGAAGCTGATGGCGGCCGCGTCCTCGCACAGCGGCTGCACCGCGGCGACCCGCAGCGGGTGGAACGCCGGGCGGCGGCGCGTGCGCGCGGGGGCGGCGGACGCGGGGGTGTCCGTCGTGGTGGTCGGGGCCATCAGATCTCCTTGACGTACTCGAACGGCTCAAGACAGCTGCGGCAGCGCCACAGCGCCTTGCAGGAGGTGGCGGCGAAGCGGGACGTCTCCTCGGTGTCCGAAGACCCGCAGCGGGGGCACGCCACCGCGCGGCGCGTGACCGACAGCTCCAGCGGCACGGGCCCGCCGTTCCGGCGCAGCGCGGTACCGGGGGGCGCGATGCCGGCCTCGGCGAGCTTGCGGCGGCCCTCGGCGGTGATCCAGTCCGTCGTCCACGGCGGATCGAGAACGGTGCGAATCTCCACCTGCGCGAAGCCGGCCGCCCGGAGCCGCGCGGCGACGTCGGCGCGCATCTCCGCCATGGCGGGACAGCCCGAGTAGGTGGGCGTCAGTCCCGCGACGACCGTGCCGTCCGGTCGCACTTCGACCGCGCGCAGGATGCCGAGATCGGCCAGGGTGAGCATGGGCAGCTCCGGGTCCGGGACCTGCTCGGCCACGCACCGGGCCCGGTGCTCGTCCAGGGCGGTCACCATGTCGCGTCCGGGTGGGCGCGGGCCACGCTCTGCAACTCGGCTAGCAGCGGGGCCAGGTGCTCGGTGTGGTCGCCTTCCCTGCCCTGTCCGGGCAGGGACCCGGCCTCCGGCAGGCGCAGCCCGGCGGCGTCGAGGACCCGCTGGAGCACCGCCGTCGTCTCCTCCCTCACCTGCGCGGGCTCGACGTCGAAGTCCGGCCGGTGCGTGAAGAGTTCACCCAGGTACGGGGCGACATCGGCGAGCGCCTGCCGCATCCGCCGGAGGGACTCCTCCGTGCCGTCCCCCAGCCGCAGCGTCCAGTCGGCCGCGAACTGGCGGTGGTACGCGAGTTCGTTGACCCCCTTGGCGGCGATGGCCTTCAGGACCGGGTCCTGCGCGGTGGCCGCGAGCCGCTCGAAGACGGCCAGGCGCCAGCTGGACATGACCAGCAGCCGGGTGATGGAGAACGCGAAGTCCCCGTTGGGGAGTTCGGCGAGCCGGACATTGCGGAACTCCTCCGCGTCACGGGAGTAGGCGTACGCGTCCTCGCCCCGGCCGGTGCCGTCCACCTGGCCGGCCCGCGCGTACAACAGGCGTGCCTGGCCGAGCAGATCGAGGCCGATATTGGCCAGGGCCACCTCCTCCTCCAGCTCGGGGGCGCGGGTGCACCACTGGGCCAGGCGCTGGGCCCCGACCAGGGCGTCGTCCCCGAGGGCCAGGCAGCAGGCGGCCAGCTCGGCGGGGTCGACCGCGGCGGGCACGGTCGTGTCGATGCCGTGCAGCGGGTCCTCGAAACCGGTACCGAAGGCCCAGCGGGCGTCCGAGCCCCCGTGCTCCTCGCCCAGGGACAGGTAGACGTGGTCGTCAGTGACGTCGCTCATGCCGTCCTGCTCCTAGATGTGCGGGACATCGTCGGGGATGTCGTAGAAGGTGGGGTGGCGGTAGACCTTGTCGGCACTGGGCTTGAAGAAGGGGTCCTTCTCGTCGCGCGTGGAGGCGGCTATGTCCTCCGAGCGCACCGCCCATATGCTCACGCCCTCGTTGCGCCGGGTGTACAGGTCGCGGGCATGGCTGAGTGCCATGGCGTCGTCGGCGGCGTGCAGCGAGCCGACGTGGACGTGGTTCAGGCCGCGCTTGCCGCGGATGAACACCTCGTAGAGCGGCCAGCTGTCCTTCGTGCCTTCGGTGTTGCTCATGCCACCGTTCCTTCCTGAATGTTCCGGGCTTGCCTGGCTGCCCGCTTGGCCGCGTGGGCGGAGGCCGCCTCGCGCACCCAGGCGCCTTCCTCGTGGGCGGCCCGCCGCCGCGCGACGCGCTCCTGGTTGCAGGGCCCGTCACCGGTGATCACGCGCTGGAGCTCGGACCAGTCGGGGGCGCCGAAGTCGTGGTGGCCGCGCTCCTCGTTCCAGCGCAGCTCGGGGTCGGGCAGGGTCACGCCCAGCTTGGCGGCCTGCGGGACGGTCATGTCGACGAAGCGCTGGCGCAGCTCGTCATTGCTGTGCCGCTTGATCTTCCAGGCCATCGAGGCGGCGGAGTTGGGGGAATTGCCGTCGGGCGGGCCGAACATCATCAGGGACGGCCACCACCAGCGGTCCACCGCGTCCTGCACCATCTCGCGCTGGGCGTCTGTGCCCCGCATCATCGTCATCAGCAGCTCGTAGCCCTGACGCTGGTGGAAGGACTCCTCCTTGCAGATCCGCACCATCGAGCGGGCGTACGGACCGTAGGAACTGCGGCACAGCGGCACCTGGTTGCAGATCGCCGCGCCGTCCACGAACCACCCGATCACACCGACGTCGGCGAAGGTCGGCGTCGGGTAGTTGAAGATCGACGAGTATTTCTGGCGACCCTCGATCAGGCGCTCGGTGAGGTCCGCGCGGTCGGCACCCAGGGTCTCGGCCGCCGAGTACAGGTACAGGCCGTGTCCGGCCTCGTCCTGGACCTTCGCGAAGAGGATGGCCTTGCGTCGCAGCGACGGGGCCCGAGTGATCCATTCACCCTCGGGCTGCATGCCGATGATCTCCGAGTGGGCGTGTTGCGCGATCTGCCGGATCAGCGTCTTGCGGTAGCCCTCGGGCATCCAGTCCCGGGGCTCGACCCGCTGGTCCCTCGCAATCGTCGCGTCGAACCGCTCCTGGAGCTCAGGCTCCCCGCAGCCGCCCGGCGCTGCGCCGTGTGACGTGGTCATCGATACCAGCTTCCCTACCGACCATTCGTTCGGTACATAGTCTGACGAATTTTCCCAGCTCCAGCAACCCCCGGGCCGGGATCAATGAACCGACTGGCGGCCGTCGGTGCCGACGGCCGCCGCAACGCTCAGCGGCCCTCGAAGGAAGGCTTCTCCTTGGCGAGGAACGACCGCACCGCGGCGCTGTGGTCCCGCGTGGCACCGAGGCGCTCCTGCGCTGCCGCCTCACTCTCCAATACGGCGCCGAGATCGGCCCCGGCCGCCGCGGCCCGCAGCAGTGCCTTGACCTCGCCGTACGCCGCGGTGGGCCCGGCCGCCAGCCGCCGCGCCAGCGACAGCCCTTCCGCCGCGGCCTGACCGTCCGGCACGACCCGGTGCACCAGCCCCCACCGCTGCGCGCCCTCGGCGTCGAAACGGTCTCCGAGCAGCATCAGGGCGGCGGCGCGCGAGGGGCCGACCGCCTGGGACAGCGACAGGCTCAGCCCGCTGTCCGCGGCCAGTCCGATCCCGGTGAACGCGGTCGAGAAGCGTGCGCCGGCCGAGGCCACCCGCAGGTCGGCGCAGAGCGCGAGCCCGAGCCCCGCCCCGACGCACGCGCCCTCGACCCCCACGACCACCGGCTGGGGCAGCGCATGGAGCGCTTCGACCAGCGGGTTGTACTCGGCGCGCACCACGGCGAACGCCGATGCCGGCCTGGTCTCCAGGGCCTCGGCGTGCTCCTTGAGGTCCTGCCCGACGCAGAAATTCCTGCCCTGGGCGGTCAGCAGCACCGAGCGGACGAAATCCCCGTCGCTCAGCACCCGGCGCACGGCGGCCAGCAGCTCGAACCGCAGCGACGCATCGAGCGCGTTGCCCGCGGAGGGCCTGCGCAGCTCGATGACCGCGACGCCGCCGTCGAGGGTGTAGCCGACACTGGGCCCGGCCCCCTCGGATTCGGCCGCTCCCGTTGCGGTCACTGCCATGTGTAGAACCCCTGCCCCGACTTGCGGCCCAGTTCGCCCCGGGCGACCTTGTCGCGCAGCAGCTGCGGCGGGGCGAAGCGCTCCCCGAGCGTCGCGTGCAGGTACTCGGCGATGGCCAGGCGGACATCGAGTCCGACCAGGTCGGTGAGGCGCAGCGGACCCATCGGGTGCTTGTAGCCGAGGCTCATCGCGTCGTCGATCGCCTCCGCCTCCGCGACCCCCTCCTCGACCATGCGGATCGCCTCCAGGCCGAGTGCCAGGCCGAGGCGGCTGCTGGCGAAGCCCGGGGAGTCCTTGACGACGACGTCCTTCTTGCCGAGCGCATGGGTCCAGCCCAGGGCGGCCCGCACGACCTCGGGCGAGGTATCCGGTGCGACGACGATCTCGACGAGCTCGGAGGCGGGCACGGGGTTGAAGAAGTGCATGCCGAGGAAGCGGCCCGGCTCCCTCAGCGCCGAAGCCAGTTCGGTGACCGAGAGGGAGCTCGTGTTGGTGGCCAGCACGGTCGACTTGTCCACCGCCTGTTCGGCCGCGGCGAGCAGCCGGGCCTTGAGGGCGGCGTTCTCCGGAACGGCCTCGACGACCAGCTCGGTGCCGGAAGGCAGCCCGTCGACCGATTCCACGGTCGTGACCCGAGCGAGCACCTGTTCGGCGGGCTCGGCGAGCTTGCCGCGCTCGGCGGCCCGCTGCAGCCCGGCGGCGATCCGTTCCAGGGCGGCGGCCGAGGCCTCCGCGCCGCCCTCCACGACGGTCACGGAAGAGCCGATCGCCGCGAACGACTGCGCGATACCGGCCCCCATCCGGCCGCCGCCGATCACGCCCACAACGGTGGGTACGGTCGGACTGCTCATGCCTTGCTCCTGTTCTTCTTCTCCAAGAAGCGCGTCATACGGTCCTGCTTGTCCTGGCCTTCGAAGAGCACGGCCTGCGCCAGGTCGTCGGCGACCGGGTGCGCGCCCGGCGCATCGACCACGAGCTTCGTCAGGCGCAGCGCAACGGCCGAGGAACGCGCCATACGGTCGAGCAGCGCGTGCGCCTCGTCCAGCAGCTTCTCCGCGGGCACCACGTCGATGACGAGCCCTGCGGCCAGGGCCGCCTGAGCGTCCAGATTCCGCCCGGCGAGCAGCACCTGCTTGGCGACGGACTCGCCCACCAGCTCCGGCAGCCGCCAGCAGGCGCCGGCCGCCGCGAGTATGCCGAGCCCCGGCTCCGGATTACCGAAGACGGCGTCGGGCCCCGCGATGCGGATGTCGCAGGCGTACGACAGCTCGGCGCCGCCGCCCAAGGCCCAGCCGTCGACGGCGGCCACCGTCGGCATGGGCAGTCTGCGCACCCGCTCGAACAGACGGCTGTTGATCCCCTGCAGCGCTTCCTCCCGGCCGCGCCGCAGCAGCTCCGCGATGTCGGCGCCGCCCGCGAAGACTCCGCCGTGGCCGGTGAGCAACAGCAGCTTCGGATCGCGTTCCAGCAGGTCACAGACCGTGTGCAGCTCTCGGATCATCAGCCCGCTGATGGCGTTGCGCGCCTCAGGGCGGTGCAGGGTGACCACAACCCGGTCCTCGCGCTCCTCGACGAGAAGCGTCTCGTGCGTTGTCCCGCTCACACTCGCTCCACCAGCATCGCCATGCCCTGCCCCACGCCCACGCACAGCGTGGCCAGGCCCCGGCGAGCGTCCTCGCGCTCCAGGCGGCCCAGCAGCGTGAGGAGGATGCGGGCGCCCGAGCAGCCCAGCGGATGGCCGAGCGCAATGGCGCCGCCGTCGGCGTTGACCTTGTCCTCGTCGAGCTTGAGACGGCGTATGACGGCCAGCGCCTGCGCGGCGAAGGCCTCGTTGAGCTCGATGGCGTCCAGATCGGCGGTCTGCCAGCCGGCGCGGGCGAGTGCCTTCTCCGTGGCGGGAACCGGCCCGAGGCCCATGATGTGAGGCTGGACACCTGCGGACGCGGAGGTGACGACCCGGGCGCGCGGGGTGAGCCCGTACCGCTCGACGGCCGCCGCGCTCGCCACCACCAGGGCCGCGGCCCCGTCGGACAGCGGCGAGGAGGAGCCCGCGGTGACGATGCCGTCCTTGCGGAAGATCGTGCGCAGGGAGCCCAGCTTCTCCAGCGTCGTGGACGGACGTGGCCCCTCGTCGCGCTCCATGAGACCGTCCTTCACCGGGACCGGAACGATCTCGCGGTCGAAGTGTCCGGCCTCCTGCGCTGCGACGGCGCGCCGGTGGCTGCGCAGCGCGAAGGCGTCGGACTCGGCGCGGGTGATGCCGTCGAGCGCGGCGACCTCCTCGGCCGTCTCACCCATCGGCAGGGTCACCTTCACCGTCTCCGGCCCTGCCCCGGCGGGCACCGCGCGATCGGCGGCGGCGAAGCGCGGGTTGGTGAAGCGCCAGCCCAGAGACGTGTCGTGCAGTTCGCCCGGCTTGGACCAGGGGGTGCCCGGCTTCTCCATGACCCACGGGGCCCGGGTCATGGACTCCACACCGCCCGCCACGACCAGTTCGGCGTCGCCGGACCGGATCGCCTGGGCCGCCGAGGCGACCGCGGTCAGGCCCGAGGCGCACAGCCGGTTGACCGTGTAGCCGGGCACGGTGTGCGGGAGTCCGGCAAGGAGCACGGCCATGCGCGCCACGTCGCGGTTGTCCTCACCGGCCTGGTTCGCCGCGCCGAGAATGACCTCGTCCACGGCCTCGGCCGGGATCGCGGCGCGGCGGACAGCCTCACCGACCACCAGCGCCGCCAGATCGTCGGGGCGTACGGAGGCCAGGGCACCGCCGTAGCGGCCCTGCGGGGTGCGGGCCCCGTCGATCAGGTAGACCTCGTCAGGCATGGGTGCCCTCCTGGACTGTGACGGGGCGGCGCGACTGCAGCGTCGCAAAGCGGCCCGTGACGAATGCGGGATCGGACAGGGTGGCGCTGGCCGCGGGGTTGGCGGCGCTGCCGTGGAAGTCGCTGAACGCTGCGGACTGGTTGACGAAGACGCCGCCCGTGAGGTTCTCCGACAGGTGCACTCCCGCGTCCAGGGCCGCCGACTCGGCCGCGGCCAGGACCTCTTCGCTCGTGGAGTGCACGGCGGCGGTGAGCGCGCCGTGGGCGCGCACCGTCTCACGGAAGATCCGCAGGCTGTGCTCGGTGGAGTCGGTGGCGATGACGAAGGAGACGGGTCCGAACCACTCTCGGGTGTACGTCTCGTCGTCCGCCCTCGCATCGAGGCGCGCGACCAGCGGCGTACGAACGGTGGCCGCCGGGTATTCGGGGTGCTCGACCGGCTGCGAGGGGTGGACGGTGCTGCCCAGTGCCGAGGCCTTCTCCAGACGCTCGCGCAC
The DNA here is from genome assembly GCF_048270745.1 of Streptomyces sp. NPDC056231. NCBI lineage: Bacteria > Bacillati > Actinomycetota > Actinomycetes > Kitasatosporales > Streptomycetaceae > Streptomyces > Streptomyces sp. NPDC056231. Next base: position 34,250 of record NZ_JBLVKW010000076.1, read on the forward strand.
GCCGTCGTTGACGAGGGCGCCGAGCGTGCCGGCCGCCCTGTCCGAGTCGCCGAGCAGCTTGTCCAGCGCGGCGCCCAGATCCGCGGCGAACGCGTCGGCCGTCTTGACCCCCTGGTCGGTGGCGATGCCCTCGCGGGGGATCAGCAGGTTCTGCGGGGTGGTGCACATCTGCCCGCTGTACAGGGACAGCGAGAACGCCAGATTGCCCAGCAGCCCGCGGTAGTCGTCGGTGGAGTCGAGGACGACCGTGTTGAGGCCCGCCTTCTCCGTGTACACGGCGGCCTGACGCGCGTTCGTCTCCAGCCAGTCGCCGAACTCGGTGGAGCCGGTGAAGTCGATGATGCGGACGTCCGGGTGGAGTGCGAGGAAGCCCGCGGTCCGCTCGCCCAGCCCCTCGGCGGCGAGGACGACGAGATTGGGGTCGAAGCCTGCCTCGACCAGGACCTCGCGGGCCGTGCGCACGGTGAGCGCCAGCGGCAGCACGGCGCCCGGATGTGGCTTGATCACGACCGGGTTGCCGGTGACCAGGCTGGCGAACAGCCCCGGGTAGCTGTTCCACGTCGGAAAGGTGTTGCAGGCGATCAGCAACGAGACACCGCGTCCGACCGGCGTGAACTTCTTGTCCATCGCCAGCGCAGCGCCCTTGCGCTGGGGCTTGGTCCAGCGGGCCGACTCCGGGTGCCGCTTCTGCTCGGCCCACGCGTAGGCGACGGCCTCCAGGCCGCGGTCCTGCGCGTGCGGGCCGCCCGCCTGGAACGCCATCACGAAGGCCTGGCCGGTGGTGTGCTGCACGGCGTGTGCGTTCTCGAAACTGGCGGCGTTCAGCCGGGCCAGGATCTCGACGGCGACTCCCGCGCGCACATCGGGTCCCGCCTCGCGCCAGGGGCCGGTGGCCGCCTTGGCGGCGGCCACCGCCGCCTCCGGGGCGACGCGGGGGTAGCTGATCCCGAGCGCGAAGCCGTAGGGGGAAGTCTCGGTGGCCTGTACGGTCCCGTCGCCGGGGTGTCCGGGCAGCTCGAACGGCTTGCCCAGCTGATTCCGGAAGGCGGCCTCGCCGAGCTTCGCGGCCTCCTCGCCGTACACCGACTTGCTGGGCGACTCCGGATACGGCGTCCAATGGTCCCGGCTGGCGGTAGCGGCGACGGCCTTTTCGAGCAGCTCACGATGGCGAGCGAAGAAGTCAACGGGCTCGGGAGTGTTGCGGGGCATGCGGTCCACCTCTTGACAGGCAGTGGTGATGCTTGATTACTTGGCGACTTCGACGCTAACCGAATGTTCGGTCGGTACACAAGGTGGTGGAAAACGTGACGCAGGCCACCGACGTGGCTCTCGGTCCGGTGGAGACGATGTTCGCCGCGGACCAGGCTTCCCGGAATCTCGGCATCGAGTTGGTGCAGCATGGTGAGGGGACCGCCGTGCTGCGCATGACCGTGACGCCGGCGATGGTCAACGGGCACGGGACCGCCCACGGCGGTTATCTCTTCCTGTTCGCCGACACCGCCTTCGCCTGCGCCTGCAACAGTCACGGACCCGTGACCGTCGCGGCCGCGGCCGACATCGTCTTCATCGCCCCGGCCCACGAGGGCGACGTCCTCGAAGCGACGGCCTGCGAGCGCACCCGGTTCGGCCGCAGCGGGATCTACGACGTGACCGTCCGGCGCATCCAGAGCGGTCCGGGCGAAGCGCGGGCCGCTGAGGGCAGTGGCGGGACAGCGGCGGGCGAGGTGATCGCGGAGTTCCGCGGGCGCAGCCGCAGCATTGGAAGCACGAAGACGAAGGAGTCGCAATGAGCAGCGAACTGATGGCCCCGGCGGACCAGGGGCCCCGCCTGGGAGAGCCCCTCCCGGACGAGCTGCTGGACAGCGCCGAGCGCATGACACGCGAGCAGCTCCGGCAGCTGCAGCTCGAACGCCTCCAGGCGACTCTGCGACACGCCTACGACAACGTCGAGCTGTACCGCAAGAAGTTCGACGCGGCCGGCGTGAAGCCCGATGACTGCCGCTCCCTCGACGACTTGGCCCGATTCCCCTTCACCACCAAGGCCGATCTGCGCGACACCTATCCCTTCGGCATGTTCGCCGTCCCCATGTCCGAGGTACGGCGCATCCACGCTTCAAGCGGCACCACCGGCCGCCCCACCGTGGTCGGCTACACCGAGAACGATCTGTCGAGGTGGGCCGACGTCGTCGCCCGCTCCATACGCGCCGCGGGCGGCCGTCCGGGCCACAAGGTCCACGTCTCGTACGGCTACGGCCTGTTCACCGGCGGCCTCGGCGCGCACTACGGCGCCGAGCGGGCCGGGTGCACCGTGATCCCCGCCTCGGGCGGCATGACCGCGCGCCAGGTGCAGATCATCCAGGACTTCAAGCCCGAGATCATCATGGTCACGCCCTCCTACATGCTGACACTGCTCGACGAGTTCGAGCGGCAGGGCGTGGACCCGCGGACCAGCTCCCTGAAGATCGGGATTTTCGGCGCCGAGCCGTGGACGGAGGCGATGCGCCGCGAGATCGAGGAGCGCATGGACATCCACGCCGTCGACATCTACGGCCTGTCCGAGGTCATGGGCCCGGGTGTGGCGCAGGAGTGCGTGGAGACCAAGGACGGACTGCACGTCTGGGAGGACCACTTCTACCCCGAGATCGTCGATCCGTTCACGGACGCCGTCATGCCCCAGGGGGACAGCGGCGAGCTGGTCTTCACCTCGCTCACCAAGGAAGCCCTGCCGATCATCCGCTACCGCACGCGCGACCTCACGCGCCTGCTGCCCGGCACCGCACGGCCCGCCTTCCGCCGTATCGAGAAGATCACCGGCCGCAGCGACGACATGATCATCCTGCGGGGTGTGAACGTCTTCCCGAGCCAGATCGAGGAGATCGTGCTGCGCGTGCCCGATGTCGCCCCGCACTTCCAGATCGAGCTGACGCAGCGCGGCCGCATGGATCACATGACGGTCCACGTCGAGGCCCGTCCCGGCGCCGGCCCGGAGCAGCGCGAGGCGGCTGTCAAGACGATCGCCAAGGGCGTGAAGGACGGGGTGGGCGTCAGCGTCGAGGTGTGCGTGGTCGAGCCGGAGTCCCTGGAGCGCTCGGTCGGCAAAATCCGCCGGGTCAAGGATCTGCGCCGGGGGTGACCCTCGGCCCTTGTCACAGTGACTCCTCCCCCTCGTAAACGAGGGGGCTTCTCGCTATGCCGGTTGGGCTTCGCGACGGACCAGCCCGGCCCGTAGAACGTTCAGGGCGCCCA
>NZ_JBLVKW010000077.1:0-3992 GCF_048270745.1 Streptomyces sp. NPDC056231
GCGGCAGAGGGGCCCGCCCGAGACGGGCGGACCCCTCCGGTGCTGCCCGGGTGGAGAGCGTGTCGGCGTCCAACGGCCGGTTGCGGAACTCGCCGACCCGCGCATCGAGGACCTTGGCCATCTCGCTGACCTAATCCGTAGTTATGAGCGTTCCGCAGGAGCGGGTGCTTCTCGGAGCGTTCGAGTACCACCGCTCACCCTCCTCGCCTCCCGGCTGAACGGGTACGGCGAGCGCTGCGACCCCAACCGGCTGCCCCGTGCCGCCGCCGGCCGCGAGGTCGAGCAGGACACCCTCCCCGGGACATGAGACCCCGTCACCAACGGTGCCCGCGCGTGCACGGAACTGGGGCTTGCGTGGCTAACCCTCAACCGTGATAGACGCGACCCGAACCGGGTAAAATCGCAGGTCAAAGCCGAGTTGCGCCGCTAACCCCCACCTGTTCCATAGTGCCGCCACACGCCACACAACACCCGTGCGGCACGAAGACAGGGGAACACCATGAGCAAGCGCACCGCAGCCCGGCGCCAGACCTCCAAGAAGGAAGAAGAGCAGCAGCCGGAGGTGGAGTTCAGGGCCCGCGGACTGCACATCCGCCTGAACCACGTCCCGTCCAAACTGATCTCCGCGCTCGTCGGAGCCGTCATCACCTGGCTGATCACCGGCCGCCCCTGGATGCTTTGACGCCACACATGGCGGTTGGCCCTGCGGAACGTGCGAAGTGGCCGCGGGGCCAACCCGGTGGGCACCGTCCTGTCATGGCACCCACACCGACCGTACGGGCAACCTGCCCTGACCGCGCGTCGGCATCAAATGGCCGGACCGAAGGGGCGCTGTACTGCCTGGATGTCACGCTGGCTCCTCGCGCCGCTTCGCCTGCACCTTGAGTCACGGATTCTCCGCCTTCGACTGGGCCCGGTCCAGATACTCCCGCTTCACCACCGCCGAGCCTGGCTTCCACCGGCCCTGCTTCGTCGGGTCCCCGCCGGCCTCGGCGATGGCCTGGGCGCCACCGCGGCACAGCCCGTGCGCGGTGATCTGCTGCCAGTTCTTCGCCCCCGCCTTGTGGGCGCGGCCACGGACCCAGTCATTGATGGCGTCCCCGGTGACGTAGTCCCCGCGCTCCTTCGCGACCGCCCGGTTCTGCAGGGTGCCGCGGGAGGTGAGGGCCCGGAAGAACGCCCCCTCACGGACCCCGAGGTAGTGAAGTGCGGTGAGCCAGTCCCGCACGGCGGCGACGGGGTCGAGGAACGGGTCGGGGTCGGCTGGGATGTCGGTGTGCTCGCCCTTGGCTTCCTGGTCGGTCTTCGATGACCGGATGTGGAGGGTGACGAAGTCGTCGTCGACCGCCACATCTGCGATGGACAGGTCGGCGAGTTCGATACGCCGGTTGAGGGCCCCGCGGCCGAGGAGGAGCATGCACCGGTCCCGGAGCCCGGCCGAGGTGCGGAGGTCGCACGTGGCGACCATGGCGCGCAGCAGCTCGTCGGTAACCGGGGGCGCCTTACGGACTGCGGTGCGCTTCGCCCACGCCTTCTTGTACTCGTTGAGCATCCCCCGGGCCTGCTTGGTGCCGGGCTTCTTGTCCTCAGGCATCCAGGTGCGGATCGCGGACATGGCGGCGTTGATGGCGTTCGGGGACCGCCCGAGCTCGATGAGGTGGGCGACGTACTCGACGTACGTGGCGGTGGTGCACGGGATCGCGACACGACCTTGCTCGATGCACCAGGCGGCGAACAAGTTGCGCTGGGAACGGTAGTTGGCGCTGGTGTTCTTCGGCGCGGACTCCTCTTCCAGCCGCTTCTGGGTCCGCTCAGAGACGTACAGGTCCCGTTCGGTGTACGTCGGCTGGTCGGCCTCGGTCGGGACTTCGAGCACTGCTCCGACCTCTGGGATGCCGTCGTCCGACGTGGATACCGGCCCAGCGACCGGCGCCGTCGTCTCGACATCCTGGGCACCAACCACCCGCAGGTCTGGGACCCCCGCCGCTACATCGCCGTCTATCCCGAGGTCGTCGCGGCCACCGCGCTCTACGCCTCCCCTCGCTGGAGGAAGCTCGCACGCTCCGAAGACAGCGGATACCTCCGCTTCCGGACCGAGTTCATCCGCCGGCTGCCACAGGAACGGACCCTTCGAAGGAGCAGCAAGCCATGGTTCCTCAAAGAACTGAGAGACACCGCTCTACGCATCGAAGCAGCCATAAGTCGCTATCTGTGAACCAGCGACGTGGGACATTCGCAAGCTCTCGCTCAAACCAGTCCTGCGAGGATGCAGGCATGGACGACGCAGATCTCCTCGAAGCACTCCTCTCCTCCCTGGCCAGCGACGAGGTTGTGTACTCGCGCTGGTGCTGGAGTTCGGGAGCTGACCTCGCGCACCATGTCCACGACCTTGCGAAGGCCGCCGAAGCCGACTGGGCTCACGAGGCAGTAAAGGGCGCCACTGGACCGACCACGCTCAAGGAGATCGAGGCGGCGCTCCACCTGGTCACGCGTGACACGGCAACCGATTTGATGGTCAACCTCTCCACCGACAGCCTGGTGTTCCCCGGACACCCGCGGCACGATCGCGCCCACGCAAGGCGGACTGCGACGAAGGCGATGTCGATTCTGGGACCGGGGTCGGAATGGCTCTCCAACATCGACGGTCCCTGGGCAAACGGACGCGCATGGAATCCGGTCACCAGGCACACCTTCGACGGCGTAATCGCCGGCCGGGGAGGCGGATTCGTTGTCGCGCTCCTGCAAGTCGGCGAGGACTGAGCACCATGCTGGAACACACGGAGCCCTAACCCGCTCCTTCTACGCGACAGCGGAGCGGAAGGCGCTCTAACGGCATATGCCCCACACCGAAATACCCGGACTCGTCCGAGACAATCGGACCCTAGACGTCTCAGCCAAGTCCGGGCACCCCAGGCCAGGCGCCTGCACTACCCGGACTCATCTGAGACCGGACAAATCCTGCCTTCTGAGGGCCGCCGCCGCGGCCCTCAGAAGGCAGGATTCATTCCCTCGGCTTCCGCCTACTGCGAATCGCCCAAGCACAGAGAGCGGTAATTGCGGCCGTGAGCAAGCTGGCGGGCAACTCGGTCAGCAGCCCTTGAGCCAGCAGGCTGAGAGCCGTATCGAGCATTGCGTCCTCCTCAATGAGTCCATCAGGTACCACCCAGGCTCGACCGGCAGAGATGGCCGTTGACGTGAGCTGACATCACTGCACGACTCAACACATCCCCTGACGACTCTGGACGCTGTAATTTGTCCGCAGGACGCAATAGGACAGTTCTGGACAGCCGCTACGGGGGACGACCATGCCCAAGCTCACAGCTCCGTTACTGGTCTCCGGCTCGCACAAGCGGCTGAACGACGAGCTGCACGCCCTGCATCGACGTGCCGGGTGGCCCTCGGTACGCGAGCTGGCCCGTGCATTCGGTGCCGGAGTAGCCAGCTCCAGCCGAATCCACGACGCGTTCACCAAGCCGCGGTTGCCGGGCTGGGGACTGCTAGAGCTTCTCGTATCGGAGCTGGCAAGTCGTGTACCAGGCGGTGTACCAGCAGAGCAGGAGGTGAAGCGGTTCCACACTCTGTGGGATGCGGCAGCTGCTGAGAACTTCCCTGATGCCTCCGCCGCCCTTGAGAACCAGAAACAGATCCCCGATCAGATAGCAGACAAGCAGCCTGCGCCGGGCTCCCCGTCCACACACGGCACCATGCCAGTCGCATTAGACAGCAACCGACCTGAGCGAGAGAACGGCCTAGATGCCGGTTCGCCTACTTCGATCGACTCAGATCAGGCTCGCCCCGAGACCTTCAGTGCCCGGCACGAAGCCGCTTCTGAGTGTGGCAAGGCCGGAGACGTGGCCGGCGCGGCGGCCACCTTTGCGGAACTGGCACAAGACCAGACACGGTTTCTGGGGCCCGATCACCCAGACACCCTCGCCACCCGGCTAGACGCCGCCTACTGGCGCGGTCAGGCCGGAGACGCGGCCGGCGCGGCG
>NZ_JBLVKW010000077.1:4092-36658 GCF_048270745.1 Streptomyces sp. NPDC056231
GCCGCCCTCGCGGAACTGGTACAAGACCGGACGCGTGTCCAGGGCGCGGACCACCCTGGCACCCTCGACACCCGGTTCTACGCCGCCCACTGGCGTGGCGAGGCCGGAAACCCGCGGGAAGCGCTGAACGCTCTGACGGAGCTGCTTCCGGTGGAAGAACGGGTGCGAGGGACAGAGAGCGCTAGCACCCTGATCACTCGTTTGAGACTGGCCCAGCTACGGGGCGAGTCCGGAGATGCGGCTGGCGCGGCGGCCGCCCTCGCGGAACTGGTACAAGACCGGACGCGTGTCCAGGGCGCGGACCACCCTGGCACCCTCGACACCCGGTTCTACGCCGCCCACTGGCGCGGCGAGTCCGGAGATGCGGCTGGCGCGGCGGCCGCCCTCGCGGAACTGGTACAAGACCGGACGCGTATCCTCGGGCCCGACCACCCCGACACCCTCGAAACCCGACATGACGCCGCCTATTGGGGCGGCGAGGCCGGAGATGCGGCCGGCGTGGCGGCCGCCCTCGCGGAACTGGTACAAGACCGGACGCGTGTCCAGGGCGCGGACCACCCCGACACCCTCGACACCCGGCACAACGCCGCCCACTGGCGCGGTCAGGCCGGAGACGCGGCCGGCGCGGCGGCCGCCTTCGCGGAACTGGTACAAGACCGGACGCGTGTCCAGGGCGCGGACCACCCCGACACCCTCGACACCCGGCACAACGCCGCCTATTGGGGCGGCGAGGCCGGAGATGCGGCCGGCGCGGCGGCCGCCCTCGCGGAACTGGTACAAGACCAGGCGCGTATCCTCGGGCCCGACCACCCCGACACCCTCGAAACCCGGCATGAGGCCGCCCGCTTCCGTGGCAACGCCGGTGACGCCGCCAGGGCTGCGGTGGCTCTACTAGAACTCATAGAAGATCGAAAGCGTGTCCTTGGCCCCGATCACGCCGATACCTTGAACAGCAATGCGGAGCTTTCGCGCTGGTTTGCTGAAGCGGGGTTTGATGCCGTTGCCGAACTGCGTCGCCTGGACAAGGCTCCCGGTCCTGACCCGAGGTAGCTGCTGTGGCACGGCCCGGGACTCCTATTTCTGACCCAGGCTGCAAGGGGCATGACCCAGATACGCCAGAAACCCGCCACGAAATGATCTTGGATTGTTGAGCACCTTGCTCCGTCACTCGGACGGCTCAGCGTCGTTGGTGGTGACGTTGGGTTTCGTCTGGTGCGGGGTGGGTTGTGACCTCGATCGAGCGGACCGCGTATCCGCGGTTCAAGCGGCTGATCACCGCGCATGAACTGCATCTGTTCTTCGCGCCGAGCCGTGACGAGGTTGAGTGGGCAGCCGCCCGGACCGACTGTGATGAGCACCTCCTGGCCCAGCTGCTCGCGCTGAAGTCGTACCAGCGCATGGGGTGCTTCCCGAAGTTGGGCGAGATCCCGGAGACAGTGGTCGACTTCGTGCGCCGCGCGGTGGACCTGCCGGAGGGCACGGTCCCGAAGGCCGCGAACCGTACGGCGGAACGGCAGCGGACCGCCGTTCGCCAGCGGACGGGCCTGTCGTACAACCAGGCGAGGGCCCGGAAGATCGCCGAGGCGGTGATGCGGAGCGAGGCGGTGTCGAAGAACCGTCCGGCGGAGTGAAGTTCAACGCGCTGCTCACGAACGCGGTGATCTTCCACAACGCCCTGGACATCGCCGAGATCGTGCGCCAGCTCCAGGAGGAGGGCCACGTCGTCGACCCCGAGGACTTGGCCCACATCTCGCCGTACCTGACCGAGCACATCCGCCGCTTCGGCGAATACTCCACCCACGAACTCGGCCTTGAACCGGAGGCGTACGACCCGCACCTGGACGTCGACTTCAGCCCGCTGCGGGGAGACGGTCAGCCGGAGACCGACCGCTACGGCCAGGCAGCGTGACCTCGGCGGCAGGGCAACGAGTGATCGTCGGATCGCCGATGGCAAGATCGGGCCATGGGATTGAACATAGTGGTCGGGGTCCTCGTCAACGCCGAGGACGACGACTACACCGAGATGGTTCGCGCTGACTTCGTCGCGATCGGCGAGCTACTGGAGCGTGCGGGAGCGCGACAGTGGACTGAGCCCGACCTCGATGAGGAGGAAGGGGCGGAGTTCGAGGCGTGGGGTTACTCCGGCCTGCACACCGTTCGCCGTCTCGCTGTCCACCTTGCGGCGGGCGGGCGCCTGCCCGAGCCGTTGGACGGCAGCCAGCGGGCGACTGACGACGCGCTCCTGGGTGAGGTGTACGAGGCTCTCCCGAGTGATCCTCCCGGACCGTTCGACCATCTGGTCCATCATTCGGACTGCGAGGGCTACTACGTCCCCGTCGACTTCGCCCAGGTCATCGTGGACAAAAAGGCACCGGGCGGCTACCTGGGGTCTTCGGTGCGTCTGCTGGAGGAAGCCCGTCGACTCGCTGAAGCCCTCGGTCTTCCGGAAGACCTCGATCCGCACTCCGAAGAGGTCTTCGAGGCCGCCGATGCCGAGCAGCTGGCCACCGAGGGGTGGCAGCGCTACGGCGTCGAGTCCTATGTATGCCTGCAACTCCTCCACGCTGCGAAACTCTCGATCTCAACCGGAGCCGCCATTGCCTTCACCTGAGAAGGTGTCGTCAAACGATCGAATGACGGCAGGCGCGACTGGCGTCCAATGAACCCGGACTTTCAGGGGCCTGACGGCGGCTCGGATCCAATCAGATCCGATGGCGGCTGATGACAGGGTTTGCTGAGAGCTAGGGTCGAATGCGACCACCACAACGGGGAGCGGCATGGCCAACCTGGTCTACAAGCGGGTGTCGACCGACCAGCAGTCGACCGACCGTCAGAACCTCGTCCTCGACGAGGCCGGGATCGAGGACCCGGTCGTCTTCGAGGAGGACCCCGGTACCTCCAGCCGTCTCCACCCTCTCCAGCGGCCGAAGTTCGGCGAGCTGCTCACGTACGCGCGGCCGGGCGACACCGTGCACATCTCCGAGATGTTCCGCCTCCTGCGCGGAACCGGGCACATCCTCGACGTACTCGACGTCTTCCACCGCGACCGTCTCGCCCTGCGCATCCACGACGGCGCGTTCTCCGCCATGGACCTCACCGCCCGCCACCTGCGCACTGGAGAGCTGCTGTCCACCGTGAAGTTCATGGTGCAGACCCTCGCCGCCGCTGGCGAACTCCAGCGCGACCTCGAGCGCGAGCTGACCTACGACGGGCTGCGGGCCGCCGAGGCCAAGGGCAACAAGGGCGGCCGTCGACCGGTCGTCACGGCCGCGAAGGCCGCCGTGCGCGCCGGGTACCTGGGCGGCCAGTCCATCGCGGGTCTGGCCCGCGACCACCACGTCAGCCGCGGCGCCATCCGTACAGCCGTCGCCGACCTCATGCCCGAGCACACCGACGCTTCCCAGGACACCCCAGCGCCGGAGATCGCGGTCGCCCTCGACATGCCGGGCAAGGTCGCCGACTTCCTGCGCGCGGCCGAACTGGAGCCCGCTGAGCGGGACGCGCTCGACCAGGGCCTGACCGTACGGCGCGGCCAGGGCTACACACTCCGCATCCCCGCGGCGCCCTCGGTCCACCGCCAACTCCTCGACCGCTGCCAGCCGCTCGACGCCCCCTCGGCAATCCCGGCCCAGCGCAAGGCCCGCCGCGAGTACGCGAACCGCGTCAACGCCCTCGGGAACGAGACCCCGTAGCAAGCCATGCGGGCTTCAAAACCAAGGGGCTTCCGACCTGGGAGATGTCGAAGGTCTCCGCCGTTTTGCTGGTCACCGGCGCCTTCGGATCGAAGGGCTTCGGCCGATCACGGCCTGTCAAAACTTCTGACAGCAACACCGGTTTCCTGGTCCGTTCCTACTCGGACCCCCTGAGCCCCGCGGGTTCAGGGAAACCGAAGCTTCTTCAGTGCGAACCGAGGGGTCCGCCAGTGTGCTTCAGGCCGCTGCATCCGCGGGTTCAAGTGAACACGAGAATGCTGAACGAACCTACGGGCTGCGGCCGTGGCCGGATGGTGCGTACCGTCGCGGACTACCTCTGGCCGCACAGCCGGTTCTCTGACTAGAGTCAGAGAATGGATGGGACGGAGATTGATCAGGTGCGGCGGTTCAACCGCACCGTCACCGAACGCGTGGGCGTGCTTCACGATCACTACCTGGGCCGCGACCGGCCCGTCGGCGAGGCGCGGCTGCTGTGGGAGATCGGCGAGCAGGGCCAGGACGTACGGCGGCTGCGCGAGCGCCTCGGGCTCGACTCCGGGTACGTCAGCCGGCTATTGCGCTCTCTGGAGACCGACGGCCTGGTGACGGTGGAGCCGCAGCCCCGGGACAGACGGGTGCGTACCGTTCGGCTCACCGACGCGGGCCGCGCGGAGCGCGCCGCGCTGGATCGCCGCAGCGACGAGTTGGCCGGCTCCCTTCTGGAACCGCTCAACACCGCCCAGCGCGTCCGGCTGGTGGCCGCCATGGCCGAGGTCGACCGCTTGCTGACCGCCGCGACGGTCGCGCTGGACGGTGTCGACCCGGACCACCCCGATGCCCAGTACTGTTTGCGGTCCTACTTCACCGAATTGCAGGAGCGCTTCGAGGCCGGTTTCGACCCTGCGCGGAGCCTGCTGCCCGACGCGGGCGAACTTCGGCCGCCGCACGGGCTGTTCCTGGTTGCCCGGCTGCACGGTGAGCCCGTCGGCTGCGCGGGTCTGAAGCTACCGCCCGGCGCCCCGGCCGAGGTCAAGCGCATGTGGGTCGCGCCCCACACCCGGGGCCTCGGCCTCGGCCGGCGGTTTTTGGCCGAGCTGGAGGCTCGGGCCGCCCGGCACGGCTTTCACGTACTGCGCCTGGACACCAACAAGGCTCTCAGCGCCGCGATCGGCCTGTACCACTCCTACGGCTTCGAGGAGGTCACCGCCTTCAACGACGAGCCGTATGCCCACCGCTGGTTCGAGAAGCGGATCACCACAGCCTCGTCGGAGTGAGGGTTGCGACGACCTTCAGGTCCACTGCCCTGGTTCTGGGGAATGACCTGTGGGTCTGCGTCAAGACACGGGACCGGTTTCGGCGGCCTGTTCCAGCAGAGCCCGCGCGGAGTCCGCGTAGCGCATCGCGGTCTTCTCGTCGAGCCCGAAGACTTGGGTGAGGTGGAGTGGGTCGGGGCCTTTGACCATGGCTTCTTCGAGCTGGCGGTCAACGCGGAGTTTCTCCAGGGTCGCGTCCTGGCCGCGCATGGGAGCGCTGATCCAGTGGTTGCTGGCCCGGCTGGTGGTGTTGGCGGTCTGGTTGTTGATCAGCAGGTGGAGGTTCGCGGTGTTGGGCCACCGGTTTCGCCGGTGCTCCAGCCAGTCCAGCAGCAGTTTCAGGGTGAGGTCGTCGAGCGGGCGAACGCGTCCGGCGATGGTCAGCCGTCGGTTGCCGAGGTCGATGTCGTCAAGCATGAGTGTGCCGATCTGGGCGACCCGGGCGGCGTGGACCGCTGCGAGGGCGAGGATGAGCCGCGTCGCCGGGGTGGTGGCCGCCGCGACGGAGCGGTCGACCTGGGCGGGGATGAGCGGTTGCAGTACGGCGTACTCGTATTGTCCGACCTTGATCCGGCTGGTCGGGCTGCGGAAAATCAGCCCGTTCCTTTTGGCCCAGGTGAACAGCGAGCGCAGGGCGACGAGTTGGTCGTGACGCTGGCGGCCATGCAGTGTCTTGACGTAGGTCAGGACGTCGTCGCGAGTCACTTCCCGCAGGTGGTCGTAGCGGTTCGACCATTCCAGCAGGGCCGGCCGGACACGGTTGAGGGAGAGCCAGACCGTGCCCTCCCGTCGCGGGAGACTGCGGGGGCCACCGTCGCGCAGGACGCGGGTCCAGCGCTCGGTCTCCGAGCGGATGCCGGGTGCGAGACCCTCCAGCTTCTCGGCGAGCCAGCCCTCGAAGGAGGGTTCGCTGTCGTCCTCGAAGATCCCTATCTCTTCCAGGACCGTGACGACGTGGCCGAACCGCAGGTCCAGGGCCCGCAGCGGGGCGAAGATCTCCGTGTGCCGGATGACGTCGCCCTCGACGTAGCCGGTGAGGACGAGGGCCAGGCCGCGGTTGACGGCGAAGCGGATGCCGCGTTGATGACGCTCCTTGAACTTCCCCACCCGGCGCTTAAGGTTGGCCAGACCTGCTCTCTCAGTTCCCCACCACCTTGATGAGTGGATCAACGAGCGCGAAGATGCGTGGATTGTCGAAACCAGGGGAGGCGCAGTGAGTCTGGGAACGGTCGCGATAACGGGGGCGGCGGGCACCATCGGTTCCGTGGTGCGGGAGGCACTGCGGCACGAGGCGACACGGTTGATCCTGCTCGACCGCGTGCCAATCCGCCAGGAGACCGAGAACGAGGACACGCACACCGTGGATCTTCGGGACGCCGCCGCCGTGGAGTTCGCATTTACGGGAGCCGACCGCGTGCTCCACCTCGGCGGCGTCCCCGACGAGGCGCCCCTTTCGGACCTGCTCGAAGCCAACGTACTTGGCACACACCACGTCCTGGAGGCGGCGCGACGCAAGGGAATCGAGCGAGTGGTGCTGGCCAGCAGCAACCGTGTGACCGGCTTTTACCCCGCCGGACATCTCAGCAGTCCACAGGAGCCAGTACGCCCTGACGGCCTCTACGGGGTGAGCAAAGCGGCTGTCGAGGCCCTCGGGCGGCTGTACGCCGACAAATTCGGTCTCTCCGTTATCTGCCTGCGTATCGGCAGTTTTGAGCACGTGCCTGCCGAGCCGCGGCACTTGGCGACCTGGCTGAGCCCGCGAGACGCCGTCGGTTACATCCTGGCCGCGCTGGCCGCACCGCCCTCCACCCGCTTCGCCACCGGTTACGCCGTCTCCGACAACACCCGCCGCTTCTGGGAACTCCCCGACCCGACGGAACTGGCCTACACCCCTGTCGACAACGCCGAACTCCACGCTGCGGACATCCCCGGGACGGATCTCCCAGTCGACCCGACCGCCCCCCAGGCCGGCCTCTACGCCCTGCCCCAGTTCACTCTCAAGCACCTTCGGCCCTGACGCACACGGCCATCGCTGGGACGAGTTCTCTCAGCGCCTTCTCCTGAGGAACGACGAGCAAGGGTGGGGATTTTCAGAGATCGCCATCAGCGTTCCCAGCCACGGGCCTCCGCGAGCTGGTAGGCGAGGTACTTCGCCCAGGCCAGCCAGGGGCTGGCCAGGTCGGCGTCGGCCGGGTCGAGACGGCCGTAGTCACGCGGGACCTGCCCGTGCGCCGTCGTACGGCGCAACGCGATCAGGTCCCGGTCCACGTCGTTCAGGAAGAAGAACCGCTCCAGCTCCGGCCGCGTCGGCTCCTCCACGAACCGTCCGTACGCCGTCGCCTGCACATCAGTAAGAAATTCCACCGGCACCCGGTGGACGGTAGCCACCCGTCATCCGAGCCCACTGGACTTCCAGAGAAACCTGTCACCGTATCCCGGAACTGTGTTAAACGACCAAGATCAATCTCAGCGCCAACCACGGTTCGATTGATCCCCTAGGCCGGGTAGCCCGAGCGAGGCCAGCACGGTGGGCCTGGCCTGCTCCCACGCCTCACCGGCAAGCAGCTTCGCCCGCGGGTCGCCCCACTTGGACGAGTTGGCACGGTTCTTGCCAGTACTCCCAGTTCTGGAACATTGCCACTGTGGGGAGATGCAGTTGGCCGGCAAGTTCTTCGTGCGCACCGTCTTGGTGACCGATGTCGAGGTCACGAGTCGGCATGGTCTGGAAACGACCGGACGGCAGAGTGCATCACGGCCTCTGCCCGATGCTCAGCCAACGGGAGGAGCTTGCCTCATAGTTGTCCAACAACCGATCGATGCCCGAAAACGGCACTGCAGCGTGTGCTCGCCCACTCCGGGGCGTTGGCAACGCGCGCGTCGAAGCAGCGGCCGCGGGAATCCGGTTGATGCGTTGACAGCAATATGCGGCCCCCGGAGGGGGCCGCATACGCGATCAGACCGTCAGAGGAGCTCGGTCGTGATCTTCATAATCACCCGGCAGAGTTCGCCGATGATCAGCACCTTCTGGAGCAACGCAACCCAAGGGTCGAGTTTCTCCGTCCAGTGCTCGACCCTCGCGCGAAGGGTCAGGCGTGATTCCTCCGGGGTGTTGGCTGCAGCCATTCTTTCCGATTTCTGTGCAGAAAAAGAAGCGAGATGGCTGTGTCAACAGTCCACTCGGCTTCTCTCACAGCACTGGTGAGAGTGATCTGAGAGATCACCGAGTGGAACTGACTATGAAATTGTGAACCCCCAGTTTACCGCTTCATGGGAGCAGATGTATAGGGGGTGTCTGTTCAACTTCCTTGTGGGCGGGTAGACTTCGAGTCGCTGCGGGTGGAGGTGCGTCAACACCGTTGATGCCCGGCGGCAGGCGGTGCCGCGCACGAGGGTTGGCCAAAGAGTCCATTTTCCGCCCGAGTGTTGCGGCATCGTTGCGTTATCAGGTGCGCAGGTCAACGACGAGAGGGCCGACTCGCTTCCCGTTGGAGCGTGTGAGTGTGGCAAGACAGGCGCCGTAGGGGATGTCAGTGATGATGTCGGAGACGCTCCAGCGTGCGCGTTCGATGTGCCGTATGGATGTGGATGCCGACTCGCCACGGTTTCCGCCGGAGGATTCGCCTCGCTCGTTGAAGTGCTCTGCCTGGTTCGTACCGCGGGTGACGGTTACCTGGCGCACGTAGTGATCTCCGAACCAGTCTGAGAACTGCTTTGCGTCCTGGGGGTAAATTCCGCTGAAGACCGCTTTGCAACCGGTGGAACCGAAGATGACTGGCAGGATTTCCTGAGGAAAGTCCCCCAGGGTTTGAGACAGCAGAATCATTCCCGCATTGTTGGACCGCACTCGCTGAATGCCACGTGCGATGTAGTCGTCCACGAAACGCCCGGCTTCGTCCATGACGAGGGCTTTGAAGATTCTGCGGTTGGTCGTGGCCGACGATGTCACCTGCACGAACTGGGACACCACCAGCCTGGCCAGGATGCTTGATGCGTCGGGGAACTCCGCTTCGGGCAGAACCACCCGGACGCGGACGGGCTTGTTGATCTCGCGCATCTCGAACGGTTCGGGGTGGTCGAACAGTCGGATTAGGGCCGGGCGGTCGAGCAACGTGAGGCGTTCGAGAAGGCTGGCGGCAGGATCGACTCTGACGTTGGCTTGGGCGGCACGTGTCTGCAGGAGCCGCTTGAGGTCCTTCGCGTGTGGTCCGGCGAGCCGAGATCGGACGCGGTCGTGTTCAGCCTGGTCGCAGCGCATCAGGTTGAGGAGCTCTCTGATGGTCGGCCAGCGTTCGTGTGCTGCGCGGAACGGGGCGAGGCAGGCGTACAGCGCGTTCTTGGAGGCGTCCATGAAGTACGCCTTGTCGTCGGTGACCTTGGAGGGAAGGAGAGCTGAGGCGAGCCGGTCGGCAGCCATGTCGGCCTCGGTGGCACCTCCGTACAGGCTGAATCCGTGCGTCGGGTTGAGGGGGTCGATCGTCACGTCGAACCAGCCGGCACGGGCGAAGTCATCTCCCTTCGGGTCGATTGCGACTACCGATGCTTTCCCAGCCAGTGCCTCCAAGGACAGGTGCTCCACGATGGGGAGCGCAATGCCGCGAGTCTTGCCTGACCCTGGTGGGCCGATGACAAGCATGGAGGTGCGGAGGACGTCAAGATCCACTCCGAAGTCGCCGTGGAGGATCAGGTCGGAGCGTGAATCAGGGATGATCCTTCCCAGCCGCACCTGTCCATAGAGGAGATTGTGAGCTGAAAGGCGCGCGGGAAGGTCGCGCTGCTCTGACGAGTGCGGGACAGCGGCAGCACCATGGCTGGCGAGGGCTGCACTGATATCGATGCCGCTTGATGCGTGTTGGGCGACGGTAAGGATCCGAGCCACGTCGACATCGGTCAGCTCGCCTCGCGCCCAGAGGCCGTCAAGGCGCGCAGCGGCCTCGGGAAACTCGCTCCTCATCCAGTCCCACGGCTGTGGCTTTCCTGTCCTGGAGTTGCCCATCCTTCCCCGTTTGAATCGGCTCACTGTGGGCCCTGCCCCATGCACAGTTCGATTGCGCGGATACGTTCTGCCATGGGCGGATGAGTCGAGAACAGCCGTGACAGCCATCCACCCTCTTCCGCCTCCGTGCCGCTGCTCTCGTCCAGTTCGCGATCGAACACTTCAATAAGATCAGGTCCGTAGCCGAGTTCCGCGGCATGGCTGTCCGCCACGAATTCCGCTTGCCGGTCCACCCACGCCGAAAGGACGGGGGCCACAATTGGGCCGAGCATGATTATCTGCAGGAACAACGAGCCGCGGCTAACTCCCATCCAGAACCAGCTCAGTGGTATTGCAACAGCGATAAAAAGCCCAATCAAGAATCCGCAGCCGCTGAAAGCGTAAAGAATCCGGAGAACAGTCACAGTCAGCACCTGGAGCACTGCAAGGAAGCAGCGTGCAGGAAATTCGTACCAGCGCGTGACGATAATAGCCCAGGAATGCCCATTTAGATGATGTGCGAGTTCGTGAGCGAGAATTGCTTCAAGGTGCCGTGGGGGAAGGCTGGTCAGAGCCCGTCGCGTGACTGCGACGATATGTCCGCCAGAAGCGGAAGCATTCACATTGTCACGGTCGTCTACCCATAGTTGGTAGCGATGGCGGCCCACGCCCGCAGCTTGAAGGACAGATTTCCAGCTGGCATCCAGGCGTTGCAGCTCCTGGTCAGTGGGGACACGTAACCGGAGTAGAACACGTGCGATTACAACTTCAAACTGCGGTATGAAAGCCAGCGTCCCCGAAAATATCCACCCAATCGTGAATATGGTGACCCACGGCCCATCTAAGAACAAGTCGAGAAATATGTTAACGACCGCGAGGCTCCAGAAGGCTCCGGGGGATCTAAGCAGCAGTGTCGATACGGTAGATCGGTCCGCGATCCGACGACTTCGGAGCGGTTTGGGCGCGTGCTCCTGGTCGTGAAACGATGGCTCAAACGAGCCGGCTTGACGGTCCGGCGGTTCTGGTGAAACAGACGGATCAGACACGGGCGGCCCCCTACTCGTTGAGCGAACTAATGTCCACCGGTGAGGACTTGCTGTCATGCCGTTTCGTCGGTCGGTACCTATGCACCCTAGACCGACCGGCATTAGGCGCCCGGGAGGTGGCGGGGGGCATCAAAAGATAGCGGTGCAGGGTGGGTCCATGACATGGACAGCACCACCGGTCGAGCGCACCATGCAGCAGCTAGCGGCCTGGGTACCGTAAATGAGCGTCACATGTTGAAGGACTGGCTGAGCTGGCATCGGGAAACGTTGCTGGCCAAGTGCGCGGGCTTGAGCCGGCTCAATTGTCACGGACGACCGTAGAGCCGTCGAACCTCACCCTCCTTGGCTTGGTACGACACATGGCGGAGGTAGAGCAGTGGTGGTTCCGGCGAAGCTTCGCAGGCGAGGCTATCGGTGATGTCTTCACCGGCCCGTCAGATGGCAATGAGGGACTCGATGGAGTTCGCGCAGCCGATGCGGAGAGAGACTTCGGATTGTTCCAGACCGAGCTCAAGGCGTGCGACGCGGCGGCGGCCGGGCACGACCTCGCTAAGACCTTCACGTCCTCGCGCGGGGTTTCCCTCAGCCTGCGCTGGATCTACGTGTTGATGATCCAGAAGTACACCCGCCACAACTGCCACGCCCACTTCCTGCGGGAGCGGACTGACGGGGCAACGGGTGACTGTGCTTCCTTCTCAGACCGTTCCGGCAGCAGGTATCCCCCGCCACTCCGGGAGGACTAACACGCGCAAACGCGGCGAACTTCAACGAACTGTCAGAAAAATCGGCCCGCAGAACGGGGCCCTGAAGGGCCGTACGCGACTCCCCTGGTGTGATCGGGTGCAGGCTGCCGCGTTCGGCTGCGAGCGGGCCATGTGGCGACTCTGAACGCCACTACACCCCCGATTGACCTAATGTCACACGATTAGGGTTGCCTTACCTCCTATTCCTGGCAGAATATGAGGTACTGAGAGGCGATCAGGAAACACTGCGTCAGCAAGGATTTTGAGACCTTGACAGTTAGCGGAAGTAACGAACCTCGTCCCACCGATCGAGAGACCAACGAGCAACTGCTCGCCTTCATGAAGGGACAGCTCATTGCGCTGGGCCCGCACAGCGCAACAACGGAAAATCTGGTTCTCGGCGTCTGGCGCCTGATGGCCGTCTGGGAGGAGACCCTGCCGCACATCGAGGATGCCGGTCCCGACTATGCGACCGGCGTCGCCGACGGGCTCGGCCAAGGACTGCGCCACATCGCCGCCGTCTGGGGCCACCATCCCAACTACCAGCCGCACTTCGCCCCGCAGACTCCCGCCGTCGCCGAGGCCTGGTCACGGTGACGGCTGCTGCAGGGATGGAAGGGACCGAACTCGGGGAAGTCGTCGACGCCGAACTCGTCGACGACGCCCCGCCTGTCCGGCTGCTTCCCGCCACCGTTGCTGGCGCCGCTCCCGCGTACCGCATCACCCGGGACACGCTGCTCGTCGAAGGGGAGCTGCCGCCGCGCGTGGATGAGCAACCCGCCTTCACCGAGCGCGACTTCATCGTCCCCCCGTCGGCCAAGCGCCGGGTCGAGGAGCGCGGCGCGCGGAACACCCGCGTCAACCGCGATACCACGCGAGACCGCTTCGAGGAGTGGTGCGTGAAGGAGGGGCGGATCGCCCGGCCAGCCACCACCACGGCGAACGTCGTCGCCTACTTCGACCACCTGATGGAGAGCGGCAAGAAGGACGGAAGCCAGTACAGTCCGGACAGCCTGCTCGCCTACCTCTCCCGCATCGTCACCTGGTACCGCGCGGGTGAGCGGCCCGACGGCTCACTCGTCAGGCAGATGATCGAGGACTACCGCCTGGAGGAGTACATCCCGGCCGGCGGGGAGCGGGACCAGGCCGCGGGCCTCACTCTCTTCTACCTGGTCCAGGTACTCGACAAGATCGACGAGAGCACCCGGATCGGCAGCCGGGACGCGGCCATGCTCGCCGTCGCCTACGGCAAGCTGTCCCGCGGTATCGAGGTCGCTGACCTGCTCGTGAAGAACCTCCGCGTGGCTGACGACGGCGTGTGGATCTACACCGCGAAGTCCAAGACCCGCCGCGACGGCGAGGGCAAGTGGCGGTTCATCCGCGACCGGGCCGACCTGCAGATCGTCCGGCGCGTACGGGCCTGGCTCGGCAACCTGCGCGAGCTCAACGCCGACAACCCGGTCCTTCCTCTCTTCCGGGCCCTGTCGACGACGGGCAATCTGAAGGGCCGCGGCAACGCCACGGTGCGAGGCCTGCACCTGTCCGGCAGAGCGATCAACGAGATCGTGAAGAAGCGCGCGGCCGCCGCCGGGGTGACCTACATCAATGGCCTCAAGGTGACGAGCCACTCCCTACGGGCCGGCCCGAACACCGACATGAAGCGCGCCAAGGTGCCCCTCGCCGACCGGCGCGAGGCGGGCGACTGGGGCGAGAAATCTCCGCTGCCCGACTCCCGCTACAACCGGCCGGACGACACCGTCGATGCCACCGAGACCGATCCACTGGACGCTGTGCCGCTCTTCGGCCAGTTCAAGGAGGACCCCGCTTCACCATAAAAGCCCAGGTCAGAGCCACTTTTCGAAGCGGGTAGCCAGAACGGTATGCCAGACGGCATACTCGAACCATGGCAGACACCAGCGTCAAGATCGACGACATCACCAGGGACAGGCTCAAGGCCCTGGCCGACGGTGCGGGCATGTCCATGAAGGACTACCTCGCCAAGGTGGCCGCGGAGAAGGAGCACGAGAAGCTGCTCGACACTGCGACGGCCGCGTTCCGCCGCGTCATCGACGAGCCCGGCGTCCTGGACCGGTTCGACGCCGACTTCGGCGGACTCCCGCCTGCAGCCGCGCACGAGATTCCGCGGGCGGCCTGAACCTGTGGAACTGCTCGTCGACTACCGATGGCTCCTGGCCCGCCAGGAAGACATCCTCCGCACCGACCTCACCGTCAACGACCTGTCCGTCCTCGTCGGCATGGCGGCCAGGCACCGGGTGAACACCCCGCACCTGGATCAGGCGGACCCGGATGCCTTCTGGCGGGCCGCCGTGTTCCTGGAGGAATGCGTACTGCTGCGCCCCCTCCCCGCCCGCAACGAGGCTTACGGGTATGGCGTCGCCATCGCCTATCTGCAGGCTTCTGGCGAACCCGTCGACACCACGTACGAGCTGTGGCGCGACCTGATCAACGACATCCGGGCCCTGCGCCTGGACTCGTACGGCATCGCCAAGCGGCTCCGATCCTGGCGAGCACCGTGATCGTCCGTCGGCCCACGACGGCTACATGATCCCTTTCCAGTTCCATGGGCGCGGTCCGCAGCGACCGCGCAGGCAGTCGACTCGGTGCTGGGCCTGCCCGATCCGCTCGGCGTTGCTCGCCGCATGCTGCGCTGCATAGGTCACCATCCGCAGCTCGCGAGCGCCCGCCAGCATCGGGTATCCGGCCCACACGGTGACGTCGAGACCGTACGTCGCACAGAACTCGTCGTATTCCGGTGCGGTGACCGCTCCGGTCGTCGTCCTTCGCACTGCCGTCGACACGAGGTCCCATTCCGGCGGCCCGACGGAGAACCGCTCCAGGTCCATCATCAGTAGACCGCTGCTCGTGCGGACAAGATTGCCGGGCCAGGCGTCCCCATGCACGGCTCGGTCCGGGAGCCCGGCCGGCCGTTCGGCCCATGCTGATGGCGATTCGTGAAAATCCCCAGGCTCGATCTTCGGTCCCTACTTCATTGACTGTTCAACCGTGGAGTGGTGAGTAGACCGCCCGGGACGGTGGGGGCACACCTTCGTCAATGGCCGTCTGCTGGTCCGCCCTGATGCCAGGCGTAGACACGGACGCGGTCGAGGTGGAGTTCATTGGGGCCCATGCAATCGGCGGCCCAGGTGGCCAGGCGAGAGCCGCAGAAGCAGGCCAGGTTGGGGCCGTGCGCGCCGGTGGGACCGCAGCACCCGAGCCAGTTGTCCCCGAGTGTGAAGGGTTCGAGGTGGGGCAGAACGTCGTCTGGGTGGACGACGAAACTGTCACGCCATCCGGCTGACTCCGTAACCCCAGTGCCGGGTCGCAGCAGCTCACGCCCGCTGCTGCGGGCGCGGCGGCGGGATTCAGCGGCGACGAACGGGGCGCCCCACGGGTCGGGGTCGATGGCGTAGCGCCCGCGGGGGACGGTGGAGCGAGCCCGACCGGTCTTCTTGTCACGGCCCCGATCTGGGTCATCGACGTCGATCGTTATCTAGGGTTGTCAACTCAATCTCCCATGTCAGAGCGGGAATCATGGTTTCTGGCACGTTAGGCACGGGAGCCGCCGGTCTCGCTGGGGGCCGATGCTGGACCGGCCCATCGGGCAAAGGCTGTCCAATGTGCAGGGGATGGACGTCGGCAAGTGGCTGGCCAGGCGGAGGCAGCACGACGTTTGGCAGGGCCCGATGGACGGGCAGTGCGACCTCCTCGAGGCGATCGACCTCACCCCGAGCGCCCGCAAGGCCCCCAAAGCGGCCTCTGGAGTCTTCGAGCGAGTTGCGGCCCTGGCTCAGTACAAGGCCCGCACGGGCTCTATGAAGGTCCCCAGTGCCAGGTGGAGCGGCTGGAAGACGGGACTGAGGTCAAGCTCAGGGTGTTCCTCAGATTGGCTGCCCCTGAATCCATAGGGGCTTCAGCGCACCACCTTCGGCACGTCCCGGGAACGTCCGTAGAGGTACTCGGTGGCCCGGTGCACGTCGCAGAACTGAAGCTTGCCTTCTGGCACTGCTGCGCCAGCCAGCCGACGTGTTCGTGAAGTCCGCTGGATGGAGGCGTCGGGACGTGGCTGCTTATAGTCGAAGACCGCCGGCGGCAGGTCCTGCGGCGGCAGGGGGTACTTGCGGACCAACGGGTCGTACGAACCGCGCGACTTGCGGGCGCGCCACCGCTTCCGGAGGAAAGCGTCCATCCAATCGCGACCGTCGCTACGCGGGCTTCCCGCCGACGGCGCGACCAGCTCCGTGAGGGCTGCTACGTCCCTGTCGATGTAGTACCCCTCCCTGGACTGATGGTCGGCGACGAGACGTTCCAGTACCTCCGCAAGGGAGGCCTCCGGCCCGGTGACCTGCCTGTAGACATCGACGTAGACCGCTTGGGCCTCCCCGTCGCCCTGCAGCGCCTTGAAGCCGGCCTGGGGGTCGTTGGGGACGCCCCTGATCTTGAACCAGGCGCGGAACCAGGGCTCCAGGACCCGGCCGTTAACCTCGCACACCTGGAGGAAGGCGACGTACTGCCGAAAGTCCCGGGGGACAGCGTGGGCAGAGGCGATGACGTTAGCCGTGCTGCGCGGTACCTGGCCGCCCGAGGCCTTCTCCATGGCCCGCGTCGAGGGGCGCCCTGACCTGGCCCAGGCGTCCCGCAGCGCTCCCGATAGGTCGGCATCATCGCGGGCGTACTGCGGCTTGGGCAGAACCGACGAGCGGTGAGCAGCCCTCCGCGCTTTCTCCACGGCCTCCTCGGCCTTGCGCCACAAGGTGACGACGGTCAGGCCGACGTCATGGATGGGCTGACCATGGGGGACACACGACACGGCGTACTGGAACGCCACGCCCACATCCGGCAGCGACCTCCCGCTGGCCGCCCGCTTCAGCGTGGCCTCGGAGCACACGGTGCGCGTGACCAGCTCGCTGTACGTCAGTCCAGCTTCGCGGCGCAAGGAGCGGAGGTACTCCGCGAGCTTCCCCAGATCCGGCACCGTGTGGTTAACAGGGATTTCCGGTCGTGCCACGGCCGCCCCCTCAGTTGCCCGAGCCGGGCATCAGCGCGGCATTCAGCAGCCGCCGCAGCAGGCGGCGCCGTGCCTGGCCGTGGTGGTAGCCGGCAGCGAGCAGGACGACAACGCTCACGCCACCCGCGACCCCCAGGAGGACGATGGTGTCCTGCACACTCGCGCGGGCGGCCAGACGCAGGACGACAGCCGCCGTGAGGAAGCCGAGGATGACCAGAGCGTGCGGCATGCCGAAGCCCGTGGACGTCGTGGTCACCGGGAGCTGTGCGGCGCTGTGCTCATTCGTGTTCTTACGGGTCATGAGAACCCCCTGATCCGGGGGCGACGGCCCGGAAAGGACCGCTGCCCCTTGCTGCTGACACAGAGTCGAATCCGGGAGACCGCAGGACGGCATGGCGGGCCGCCCTCGACGCGATCACGGATCCGGGAAGTCCTCAGCGTCACGGACCGTTGGCGTACAGTCCGTTGAAGATGACGTGAGGACCACCAGGAACAACGATCCCAGGATCACCGGCTGCTCCCCTAACGGCCGAGGCGTTGGCTCAGAAGTCGTCTAAGTTGGGGTACGACGCGGCTCGGAGCTCTGACCTACGAGTCTTCTTTCGCTCGAGACGTTGGCTCACGTACTGACCAGCTTCTCGGCGCGACCTACCCCATCGACGGGGTAGACCATGAACCTGTCGCTCGGTCCGTGAAGACGGTCTCGCCGAGCGGTGCCCTGAATTGCTGCTGACACTCAATCCGGGGAAGCACACCGGGTCGCGATTGGCGAGCGACCCATGCAGTGGAGCTGGTGAAAGTCGCTTGGCCGTGGCGGTACCGCCAGCTCAATGTGAGAGGGGTGCGTGGCTGGCTAGGTGCCGCGGACCCACCTGCTGTAGGCCTGCACAAGTCGGTGCAGGCCTACAGTGCGGGAGGTGACTACCAAGGGCGCGTTCCGCACTGACACGCCGACAGGTGTCTACAGGTACCTGCTGGAGCGCGCGGCGTACTCCAGCGGCGAGGTGTCCGGGAGGGCTGAAGATGTCAATCGATCGAGTCCCTACCGAACCCGGAGGAGTTCATCCCAGGTTGTGGTTGTGACCTGGGACGGTTCAGGGTCCCGCAGGCAACCTCTTACAAGGGAATACACCCGTCCCGTCACGGATGCAGATCTCCTCCCCGGCCAGGTCCTCGTACATCTGGGAGATCCCGTCCGCAGCACCGACTGCTTTGTAGTGCACGCCGTCAGATTCGGTGTGGATCAGATACGAACGCGGGCACTCGCATCCCGTCACAAATGCGTAGAACCTCCCTCGACGAACCTCCTCGAAGAGTGCGATCGGGTAGAAGAAGGAGTGCTCACCGCAGAGCGCAGGAACTCTAACCTTCCCATCCACGAATGCGCTCTGCGGCAGAGAAGTTGCGGGAGTCCAAGCTCGGATCTCCACAGGTTCAACTGTAGATTGCAGCATCTTTCCGGCCGCAAGGCGGAGAAACGAGGATTCTGTGCATGGCCGTCCTTCTGGCCATTGAACCGGCACATCTGACGGCCATAGCTGCGGCATTCCGAGGTCCATCGTCACGCCGACCTCCAGCGCAGACGTGGTGAATAACAGCCCGTGCAGGACGAGCGCGCCAAGGAGAAGCGTGATCGCATACCCTTGTGGCGCATCTGGTTCGGGGATTCCCGGAATCCGGACCGCGAGCGGCGTGACGTGGACGGCCGAACGCCTCGCCATTCCTTCATACCGCCCCACCCAGAAGCGGCTTGCGTCTAGTGGTCGCATCCGGTCTCGGCACTGGTGAAAGGCCTTGTACACAGATGGAGGAAGACCGTACCCTGCGCTCCGCTGCTCCTCGCTCGAGATGAGCATCGCCGTGAGCGCGGTCTTCTGGGCCCACATAACGATCACGGCCTGATCTTCCGGCGCGATCGTCCCCGACTTGCCGAGGATCAGTGGAGTCAGGACGCGCTGGGCGACAACCTCGAGTTGGCTCATCCACCCGTTGTTGCATGAGGCGCAGAAGTTCTTCACCGTCTGCCGATACGGGGGCTGTTGTCCCATCTCGCGGGGCAAACCGTTCAAGGGCCCAGCCCAATGGCGGACGGGACTGAGGTCCAAACCGATCTTGCTTACCCATTGGCCGAAGACATGCTCACGGGTCAGCGGCTCCCTAGAGCCACAGAAGGCACAAGGCGCAGACATAGGCACATTATCCACTCTCCGCAGTCGGTCCTGCCTCGATCTGCAGGAGGCGCGGAGGACGTCTCGCGTGGTGAGTTGACCCTCCTGCACGATGGCGGTCGTGGCTGTCGATCTCTCCGAGCAGTTGGTTCCTGGCGGGAAGCTCAGGGCCTCCCCGGTTGCCGTGGCCGTCTCCCGTGCGAACATGCACGATGGCCTGGCCCTCAGACCTCTGTTCCGCGGTATACCGGCCATCCGCTCCCGCCGCGGCCCGCGCAGACGTCGCCCCGTCAAACTGCGTGCGGATAAGACGTATTTCGCGGCCGAGTACGTATCCTGGGCTACGCGAAAGATGGACCGTGCCACGTATCGCCGCCCCGGCATCGAGTCGGGCGAGCGGCTCGGCCGGCACCACTGGAAGATCGAACGATCCATCGTCTGACTCTTTGGGTACCGCTGCCTCACCGTCCGGTGCGAACGCGAGGGCAGCCAAGCATGCGAGGCCACTTTTCTTCCCTGTCATGCTTTACGCAACCCTGCTTCATCAACCGCACTCATGAAGAGCCCCGCATATCGACTCCAGTTGTGCCGCAAATCCTCTGCCCTGAGTCTCTGTTTGGCGAACGGGATTTCGTCCTCCATGCGAGCCCAGGAAAACAGGAGCAGCCACAGCGTTCGAGATGTCTCCTCATCCCGTTCCATGGCCTCCGCAATGGATTCCCCCATGGGGTGCGCAACGTTCAGCGTTACGACAAGTCCATTACGGGTGTGTTTTACAGAGAACATTTCAGGCCCGGGCCAGGCAGCCTCTCTAAATATCGCTCCGAATTCGGGATCCGTGGAGCTATCATCACCCCTGGAGAATAGTGAGGCTGGCGTCGACGGAACGGACTGTGCAGCCGACGACGCCTCGGGTTCGGGAGCTGGAGGGCTCGAAGGGGCAGAGGCCTTGACGGGTGGATCAAATTGACGCCCGAGCCGAGACCGGCGCATCGATTCGTCTACGACTGACGCTAAGGGGGACTTGGAACCGGTTTCGCCGTAATGTGCATCCACCCATAGAGAGCGGAACCTTTCGAGTTCTGGCTCGATTGATTCAGACCGGCCAAGAATCAGTAGCGCCGCCACCAGCGCTTGCAGCTTTACCCAGACCGGAAAAGTCTTACCATTAAGCACATTCGCAACTGACTGGTGGGAAATTACATCTGCAGCGAATGATGCCTCTCTGGCTGCCGAGCTGATCTTTCGAGTGCCTGGGCATCCTGCATCTCGGTACACCTCATGCAGTGCTTCGAGCAGACTGCGATGCCTTCCAGGCGGCAGTTCGGACTCCGTCGGCATCGAGATTCTTCGACGTCCCCCGCCCATTTTTTTTCCCTGCTTGTCGCGAGTCGGTTACGAGGCCAAAAACTTTTCGGCCACTGCTTGGGCTACCCCTCCAGCGATCGCCGAAGTCACGGCGATCGCAACTGCTATGGCGAATGAACGCCCCTTCTGTTCACGGGAAGTTTCCTCTGACTCGTGGTCCTGATCGCCGTCCATGCGTCCATTTTTGGCGGCCACCTCAGACCGATGAACGACAGTGGACACAAGTTGACAGAACTTTACAGGCGCCCAACGAGCGCCTCCGGGCGACTAGTTCAGAGAGGCCTCCACGCTCGCCTGCGCTCTCGCCGCCACCTCCGCGCGCGCCTGCGAGGATCCGCCGCCCGCAACGTCTACGTCGGTCTCCGGTCGATGTTCCGTGCCCTGAAGCGGGAACGTCGGATCACCGGCGCCGTGCCTGCTCTG
This sequence comes from Streptomyces sp. NPDC056231, assembly GCF_048270745.1. Classification (NCBI taxonomy): domain Bacteria; kingdom Bacillati; phylum Actinomycetota; class Actinomycetes; order Kitasatosporales; family Streptomycetaceae; genus Streptomyces; species Streptomyces sp. NPDC056231. The sequence continues at coordinate 24,844 of NZ_JBLVKW010000077.1, forward strand.
TTTCCCGGGTCCGGGCCAGCCCAAGCCGGGACATGACGTCATGTCACACGCGAGACCGGCGAACCGGACCGATCGCGACTACGCAATGGCCCTGGCATCACTCCTGATGTGGGCGTGACAACGCCACCCTAGAAGGGTGGCTCCAGGGAGTACCCGTTCTCTCCCAGGGGGACAGGTTCGGGCTTCGGTTCGGCGGCCCGCTGCTCGGCCACCGTGGGGTGGGCGGCGATCGCTTCGGCCGCCCGGCCTTGCCGGACCAGAACCTCGAACAGTTCTTCATGTGCCTTAACCGTGCCGAGGGCGCGCAGTTCAGCGGCGGCGGCATCGAGGTGGCCGGCGGTGGTGAGGAGGTTGGCCTTGACGATACGGGGGTCGGTCCAGGGGTGCGGATCAGCTTCGGCCAGGGCGATCGCCTCGTCGATGCGGCCGAGGCCGGCGAGGGCGAAGGCCCGCCACCAGTGCCGGTACTCCTCGTGGCCGTGGTGGGGCATGACACTGGGGTGCTCCAGCAGGTGAAGCAGTTCCTCGGGGCGGTCGAGAAGCGGGTAGACGAGTGGGGCCAGGAGGTTGGAGCAGTCGTACCAGCTGAAGCCGGGTTCGGCGACGGCGATCGCGTCGTCCAGCCGGCCATCCCGCAGCAAGGTCGAGGAGAGCCAGGCGCGATACCCGACCCAGTCGTCAGCGGCGATGGCATCGCGCATCACGGCCTCGGCTTCCTCGGCCTGGCCGTGGGCGCGGAGGGCGCCGGCGTAGATGTCCAGGCAGGTGTGCGCATCCTGGGCGGCCAGCTCGCGGAGCTCGTCGAGCCGGCCGTGACGTGCCAGCAGTTCGGCGTAGGCGGTGAGGGTGTTCTGGGCGAGGAAGCGGCGCCCGGCTATGTCCTGGCCAAGGATCCGGATCGCCACGTCGGCGCGGCCCGCGCGCTCCAGCACCCGGGCCTGGAGCTCCTGCGCGTCCGAGCAGGAGTAGTCCCACCGGCCCTCGTCACAAACTCTCCGCGCGGCTTCGGCATGCGGGGCGATCAACTCCAGCACCCGCTCGTCACGGCCCTGACCTTCAGTGATCTCCACCAGGACCGACCGGATCCACGACTCACCGATGTGCGGAACGAGCAGGTCGATGGCCTCATCGATGCGCCCTGCCCTGGCGAGCACCTCAGCGAAGTTGCGGCATTCGGTCGTCGACGCGTGTCCTGCTTCGTCCGGGCAGACCAGGTGCCCGGCCTCTTCCGTCCGGCCCGCCCGCAGCAGGATGTCGACCTTCGCCCACAGAGCGGTCCGCCACCCGGTCGTAACGAACGGCGCCATCACCTCCAGCGCCCTTGCGAACTCCCCCGCCCGGCACAGCTCCTCCACCGCGCCCTCCGCGCAGAACCACTCGCCGCGTTCCGCCGCCGCCCGGATCACCAGGTCCAGGTGACCATGCTCCAACAGGAGACCCACCCTCCCCGGAGAAATGCCGCGATTATTGCCCGCCTGCCAAACAAGATCGTCCATGTGCATGGCCGGAAGCGTAGAAGTAGCCACTGACATGCCGCCGAGGGGCGTTCGACCGGTCGGCGCGACCTACGGCGGGGCAACAGCCTCCGTCAGGTGCGGCCCGGGGCAATTCAGTGCGGCTGCTTCCAGCAGTTTCGCCACATCAACCCGCCGTCCAGCGTCTTCAAGTGCACCGCGCAGTCGGGCAACAACCAGCGGATCGTGACCTTGAGCGACGTCGGCGAGCAGGCCATTTGCCGCCGGAGTTCGGTGACGAGCGGGAAGGCGGTGACCCCACTCAGCACGAGACAGACGACGAAGAGGATCAGCCAGACACGGATGCGCGTGAGGAGGGCTCTCGGCCCGTTCGAGTTGCTGCTGTCCGCCACTTACCCTTGTCGTGGAGGCTTCTTGTAGCGTCCGGGTGGACCGCATCGGGGAGGGACAGCGCGCACGTGGGGACAGGAGAATCGGGCACGGAGCAGGTGCTGCTCATGGGCGTCGAGCAGTTCCCCACCACGACAGACCCGCATGCCGAGCCGGAACCGGGTCGTACCGACTGGCCTCGGCTCACCTTCGTCCCGGGGCTGATGTCCCGACTCGACCTCGCCTACAAGCGCGTCGGGTACGACGTGCTGTCGGTCGCCGAACCGGACAGAAGAACCGTGACGCTCCACAGCGACGACGCCGTCACCTCAAGCACCACGAGGATCGTGCACGCCATGTCCCACGGAGCTCCGGCGGCGGATCTCAACCGCTCGCCGGCGGCGGCCGGTCAGGAACACATCCACATGGTTCCCACGTGTGCGACGTTCGGCACCGGAACCGATGTGAGCCAGTGGGTGAGGACCGCTCACCAGCACACGGAGCCCACCCTGTTCGTCGTCGACCTGTGCCGTGCGGGTCGCGCCGCTCGCCTGTCCGAACTGACCCGAGTCCCGGACGGCGAGCTGAACGCATGGGTGATCGCGGCGACAAGCCCTGATCTCCCCGCCTACGACGGCCGCTTCAGCGAGGCCGTGGCGGAGGTCCTCGAACAGATCGCCGACCACGGTCTCGACACCTCGCCCTCAATTCGCTTCGTTCGTTGGGACCGGGTCACCCGAGCCATTCAGAGAAGCCTGGACGCACTCGGCAGCAGGCAGGTCATCCACACCACGCGGGTGGACGTCTCGCAGGAACTGCCCGAGCTTCCCTTCTTCCCGAACCCGCGCTGGCGCCCCGACACTCGCCTGGAAAGGCTGAACGACGTCGCGCCCCCCGTTCGAGCCTTCGTGACGGACCTCGACGCCGAGCACTTCATGGACCGAGTGGGCGATCATTTCGTGGGCCGTCAGTCCCAGCTGGAGTGGCTGGCGACTTGGCTGGACGACGACCGGGTCGGCGGACTGCGCGTGGTCACGGGCGCGCCCGGTTCGGGCAAGTCGGCTCTCCTGGGCGCTCTGGTCTGTTCGGGACACGAAGCCGTTATCGACGCCGCCCCCGACATCCGTGCCTACCTGACCGCGCAGAATCCGGAAGGAGTGTGTTCACCCAACCCGCTCCTGGCCGCGATCCACTCCCGCGGCCGCGACATCGACGCGGTCCTGGCCTCGATCGCCCTTCAGTGGAAGCTGCCGATCGAGCCGGAGCGACAGTGGACCGTGGCCGACCTGATCTCCGAAGTCAGCACACTCCCCGCCGTACCCGCCCTCGTCTTCGACGCCCTGGACGAAGCGGAGGACCCTGACGACCTCATGAAGTCACTGCTGATACCGCTGGCTGAGGCGGTGCGTGCGGACGGACGATCATTGGTGCGGCTGCTGGTCGGCACGCGACGATGGCGATCCGGCCCCTTGCTGGCCCTGGCCGATCGGGACGGCGGTCTGCTGGACCTGGACAACGTGCCGGTCGAGGAGATCCGCAGTGACCTTCGAAGTCATATGCTGCGCAGGCTCTCCTCCTTGCCGCACTACAGCGCTCCCGAGCAGCGGCCTGTTCGAGCCGCGCTGGCCGAGACGGTGGCCGCGGCACTCACCGAGGAGGCGGACCGCATGCACGAGTGGGGGCCGTTCCTCGTAGCGCGCATCTTCGGCCACGTCCTGGCCACCGAGCCGGCGCCCGACAGTGTGGATGCCGCGGTCGCGCGCGGCTGCACCGTCCCCAGGAGCCTGCCGGGCGTCCTCGAACTCGACATCGACAACCGACCCGACAGCAAGGACCTCCGTGCGGTGCTGGCTGCTGTCGCATTCGCCAAGGGCGACGGATTCCCGACCGAGGCGGTAGCGGCCGTCGCACCCGAGTTCGCGCCCGAACCGGCCGCGGCACCGGGCCGCGGCCTCCGGGGAGCGACCGGTCAGGAATTGCTGCAGCACGTCCGCGGGCTGCTCGACGCGGGGTCCTTCTATCTGCGTACGGGTGTCGAGACCGACGGCTCGGCCTTGTACCGCCTCTTCCACCAAGGCCTCGCCGACTACCTCCAGGTCCACCCGTACCCACTCGACACCACTCGCCGAAGCGAGGCCATATGAAGATCCTGGGCATCCACGGCATCGGCAACCTCCGCGTGAACGAGGACCCCGAGACGGTCGCCGGCCACATGTCCGCCCTCTGGGGGAAGCACCTGGCCGCCGGCGGCACGCCGGACGCCGATGTACGTGTCGCCTACTACGCGGACCTGCTCCAGGACAGCGGCCACCAGGGCGAGGACGGCCGCTTGGAAGAACTCTCGGACTCCGAGGAGGCGATTCTGGCGGACATGTTCGCTCTCCTGGAATCGCCCGCGGCTCCGGCGGGCGTCGCCCAGGGCTGGCTCACCTACCTGCTGCGCTCCCAACTCCAGGACATCGTCGCCTCTAAGGCGTGCTCCCCCGGCCTCATGGAGTGGTTCGTGGTCCGTTTCGCCAAGGAAGTGCACCGCTACCTGGAGCCCGGCCCGGCCCGACTCGCCGTCCAGAAGCGGGTGCGGGAGGCCCTCACCACGCATCAGCCCCATGTCGTGATCGCGCACTCGCTGGGCAGCGTCGTCGCCTACGAAGCCCTCCATGACTGCGGAGATCTGGAAGTACCGCTCCTGATCACGCTGGGCTCGCCGCTGGCTCTGCCGAAGGCGGTCTTCCACCGGCTGACGCCGAGCCCCGAACGCGGCCGGGGCCGAAGGCCGGAGGCGGTGCGCCGCTGGGTCAACCTCGCGGACCCCGGAGACCTCGTCGCGCTGCCGGTCCGTGGCATCTCCGCCCTGTTCGACGGGGTGGAGATCGACCGGCATTGCTCCGTTCACCAGACCTATCGCTTCCATCATGTGGAGGAGTACCTCAAGACATCGGAGGTGGCCGCGCTGCTGGCCGCTCCGCCGGCCGACGGGGCACAGCAGGCGTGAACGTTCCGCCCGACGACGTCGACGACGACGGGAGCGCCGCCCCCCACAGGCGCATGGCACAGCGCGTCTTCGACCTGCTGACCGCCGAGGTCGCGGACGGAGACGTCCTCCGCTGGGACAGGGCATCGCCGTATCTCCTGCGGCATGCGGCCGAACACGCGGCCGAGGCCGGCCGCCTGGATTCGCTGCTGGGCGATTGGGAGTTCCTCGTCCACGGTGACGCGCGTGGCATCCTCGCCTCGTCCCCGGCCGGGCGGCAGGACCACACTTCTCTCACCATCTATCGCACATCGTTGCCGCACCACGCCGCAGCACGGGCCGCACAGCGGCGCCACATCCTGGCGGTGGACGCCGTACGCCACCAGCACCCCGACATCAGCCGTGCCCTCTATGCCCCGTCGGGCGAGCAGAACCCGCCTTGGCAGTGCGCGTGGTCCACCGCTGCCAATATCTCGCCCGCGCTCCGGGCCTCGTTCACCGGACACAGCCGGCCCCTGAGCCATCTCGCCGTCGCCGTGGTCGACGGCGAGCCCTTCGCTGTCACGGCAGGTGCGGACGAGACGGTCCGCCTCTTCCACGCCGACACCGGCACCCTGCGCCACGCCTGGAAGGGCCATACCGGGGGTGTCACCGCGCTGGCCTCGCACGCCTGTGACAGTCACACCCTCGTCGTCACCGCGGACACCCGTGGGTGGCTCCGCGTGTGGAACGCGCGGACCGGCCGCGCCTCATGGGCCATCGAGGCGCACGACGGCCCGGTGACCGGACTGGAAACACTTCTCCACGACGGACGTCTGTGTGCGGTGAGCGTCGGCCACGACGGAACGCTCCGTGTCACGGACTTCGAACGGGGGCGGTCCCGGGTGCTCCTCACCACCGCGTCCGGGACGCTGCGCGGGCTGCTCGCCGTCGCCGGGACCCCGGCCGAGCCCATCGCGCTCACCGCCGTATCCGCGACGGGCGAAGAGCCAGCACAGGTGGTGGCCGTCGGTCTCAAGGATGGGTGTGCCATCTACGCCCTCCCGTTCACCGCGGAGGTGACGGGCCTTCAGTGCGGAGAGTCCGACGGGGATCCCATCGCCGTGGCGACCTTCGCCGACGGAACCGGACGACTCTGGGACGCCTTCACCGGCGACTCCCCGCGCACGTTCAGCCGCAGGGGACGTCCGGGCGACCTGGACGTGTTGCATCTGCCGGCCGAGAACGACGCCGACCCCTGCGTGGCGGTCACCGGCGGAGCCGACGGCACGATCCGGATCTGGGACCTCGGCACAGGGGAGCGACTGCACCAGCTGGAGGGCCATCACCAGGCTGTTCTGACACTCGCCTCCGTCTACATTCCGTACCCGACGCAGGACGACGCCGATCCTGAACTCGACGAGCGGCACATGGATCGAAGTGCTTTCCGCCAACACGTCCGGTCGGTCACCCAGAGGCGCAGAAACCGCCTCACCCTGGCCAGACTCATCGTCCTGTCGGCCTCGGCGGACGACACCGTTCGAAGCTGGCACGCCGAGAGCGGCAGGGAACTGCACACCTACACGGGTCACACGGGCCCCGTCCGTCGAGTCGCGGCGTTCGACCCCATGGCGGATTCCGGCCGGTGGAAGGCGGTCAGCTGCGGCGACGACGCGACCGGTCGAGTCTGGGACCTCTCCGACCGGACGGAACACATCGCGGGAGCCGTGCACCCAGGGCGCATCGAAGCGCTGGCATCGGACACTCCCCGAGGCCGACCACTCGTGGTCACCGCCTGCGGCGACCACCGGCTGCGTGTCCTGGACAACCGCACCGGCAGCCTCCTCAGCGCGCGCATGGCCGGGGACAGCCCCGTGTACGCGGTAGCTCTGGGAGCGACTCGTGAAGGTCCCGTATCCGCTTCTGTCAGCTCGGGAAAGGGCATCGTCGTTCGTCTGGTCGACACCGGAGCCGTCCTGTGGAGCCGGCAGCCGGACAGTCCCGTCGTCGCCCTTTCGGCAGGAGGATCCAGCAGGCGGCCCGTACTCGTGACCCTTGACAGCCAGGGCCTGACCCACATGTGGGAACTGGGCTCGGGCCGCCCCCGCAACGGTCCTCTGAGCCGGTACGAGGGGGTGTCGGCCCTAGCCCTGGGCCGAATCCGCGACACTCCCGTGGTCGTCACCGGCCGCGCCGACGGCGAGATCGTCCTGTGGAACCTGGCGTCGGGCGCCGTCCGGCGCGTCCTGAGCCCAGCAGGCGCGTCACCGCGCGTCAACGCTGTGCGCTTCATCGTGGGCCCCTCCGGCCCACGTGTGGCGTCTCAGCACCTGCGGGCGGACCATCACAGCGTGCGCGTCACCGACGCCGAGACCGGCCGCCTGCTCAGCACCGTCCGTCTCGGCGCTCCCGCTGAAGGTGAGGCCACCCCTGTGCTCGGGCTCGGGAGCACACCGGACAGAACCGTTGTCGCGGTCGGCGGTCCGGACAATGAGGTACGCATCTGGGACGCGGACACCGGCGAAGGCAACACCGAACTGTGGCTGCCCGACACGATCCAAGCGCTCTCCTTCGACAACCACATGCTGACCGTCTCGTACGGCCGCGAGCTGGCAGCCTTCGCCCCTTCCGCTCATCCCCCTCTCTTCGACGAGGAGGAAGGGCCTCCGCGCCCCGTGCAGCGGAAGGCGGCCGCCGCCGCTCCCACCCGACGCCGTCGGAACCGCTCCACCCTCCAGGCGACCCTTCTGAGGCTCCTGCTGGAATGGGAGGGCCACGACGGCCCAAGCCTCGCGTCGCTCCTCTGCCGGCACGTGCCCCCACGTGCCGTGAAATCAGCGATCCGTGCCTTGATCCAGGGGGGCCTCATCCGCCCGATGCGCACCGGCTCCCTCGGTTACGCGATCGAACCGAAGGGCCGGGCCCTGGTCCGTCCGGTGCAATCGGCAGGGAACGGCACAGCGCCCTCCCCACCCCTGCAGAAGCTGCGAGGCATTCACGGCGGACCGTGCGGCCCCTGCGGCCACCGCAGGGGCCGCCCGCTGACGGGGGGCTAGTTGTGTTGTCCCGGGACGTTGGTGACACGCGTGCTGGGTGCTTGAACGGGTGAGGGCCTTCTGGGTTCGGTGTGGATTGCAACATCTACCGCCGACCGCCAGGAGGCCCTCGTGTCCCACCGTAATGCCCCACTGACTCCGACAGGCCACCTACGTCTGGCCCGGTGCGTCGTGGAAGATGGCTGGCCACTGCGGCGGGCCGCAGAACGTTCCGCGGGTCGCCCTTGGCCGTGATCAGGGCGGCCAGCTTGGTGCGGGAGATCGCGCGGGACCGCTTGAAGGAGTCCGAGTGTCCCTGCACCGCAGTGTCGAAGGGGGGCCGCTCTGCCCGGGTCCTGCCCGGAGAGGATGGCCAGATCAAACAGCGCGTGGGCGGTGTCTCCGTTGTGCTGTGCCGCGTCGTAGTAGGCCATCCACGGCGGGTCTTCCGAAGGGCGGGCCCGGGGGAACGCCTCATCGGCAGCTCCGACGGCCGCCGTGGTGTCGCGGACATTTCCCATCTTCCCGAAGGCGCGAACTCCAAGTAAGCGGCCTCGCCGCCTTCGCATCCATAGACCTCACTCAAGTCTTCGCCTCTCGGCGTACGTGATGCCGTCATCCGGAGTGCCGATCCACACGGCCTGTCGTGCGAGGAATGAAAGGCTGAGGCGCCGACGCCGATTCCGAGTCGTGAGACGGAGGCGAACAGGTCTGCGCGCAGGTGCTCGGTGCACTGCACTCGCAGCAGTCCGGCGGCCCACTGCATCGCGAGGCTGGCTACGTCGCGGACCATGCCGCCGCCGCCCAGCTCGTTGTCCATGCCGCTGATAGCGGTTGCTGCGGCCAAGACCTGGTCGATCTCGGTGGGACTGACGTCCTTGGGGAGGGTCAGGCCGTCAGAAGGCTGAAACAGAGTTCGGGAGTACCGCACTGCCGGATTACCGGAATGCGGTACTGCCGGAGTTCTGAATTTCCGTAGTGCCGAGGTTCCGAAGTTCGCGAGTTCCAGAGTCTGCGAGGTCGGTAGTGCGGGACTCCGACCTGTTGGGCCCAACAGATCCGGCCGACCGACTTCGACCAGCCATGACCTCCCATCAGCGGCCAAGCACCCGCGCACATAGGAGGCGCTCAGAACGCTCACACGCTGGCTGGGGCGGCGGCGATGCGGTTGCGTTCCAGCCCGTAGGACGGTGGGGACCAGGCCGCCGTGGCGTACCTTGCGCGGTCAGCCGGATTGTTCGTGGTGATCATTTCCCAGTCTCGCGGCGCCGGTATGTGCTTCGGCGGCGGTGATACGCAGACGCACCATGCGCTCCCGGTGACGGAGCCAGTCTCGCCACACGTCACGTCGGTGCTCGGACTCCTGCGGCAGAAGCGCCGGCAGGACACCGATGACGACACCGGCCACGGTGGTAAGCGCGACGACCCATCCGGGCACGCCGGCATAGGCCTTGGCCGCCAGGGCCAGGACTCCCAAGCCGACGGGCGGAGCAGTCCAGTTGAAGAGACGGCGCGCGGCCGGGCGGGCGGTCATATCGGTGGTCCTTCGGGCTCGGAGGGCAGACGCGCCGGGTGCGCGTGCGGGACGGAGCGTGCAGCAGTCCGAGCCCTTGTGTCGCGGGCAGCGGATCTGACAGTGCCGAAGAGTGGGGGAGCGGGGGGTTAGCAGCGCAAGCCTCAGCGGCGGACCCACGTTGCTCACGAGAAAATCCGCGATTCATGGCCATCGAACTGCAGCTTTCCTGCCTCTCCCGGCTTGAATCGCGGTCCCTGCACCGCTACGGGGCTAGCGGCGCAACTCCTCCTCGTCGGCTGGAGTCTGCGGGCGCCTCCGTCCTCCGTGCCCCGTAAGGGAGATGCGTGTCTGCTGGGTGGGGAGGTTTACGACGAAGGGATCGTTCCGGGCGGAACGCTGTGTGAGGCGGCGGCGCTGCTCGGCGGCCAGGTGCTGTGCCTTGCGTCGCACCCGGTCGCCGATAGCTTCCGGGTCGGTGGCGCCGGCGAACGCCGCAGCCTCCGCCCAGGTGGTGCCCTCGCCCTCCGCGTACGCGAGCACAACCCGCCGCTCGGCCGGGGTCAGGCCGCGCAGGACGGCGTTGAGCCGCTCGTCCTCGAACACGTCGCCCGCCACCCGCTGCAACAGGTCGACGTCGGCCGCGACCAGGTCATACAGCGACAGTCCGTCCCTGAGGGCGGCGTCCAGGGACAAGACCCGGCCGTGCCGGGTCCGGCGCCGCCACACCGGCACCAATTGCCGGTGCAGCAAGCGAGCCTCCGCTTTCAGCGCTCCGATGGCGGTCGAGGACAGGCGGCCCTCGGCCCACAACGGTGCACTCCAGCTGCCGAGCAGTGCAGTCGAGATCGCCTCGCGCCATCGGTCACTGCGGGGGACCAGCAGGGTCTTGGCCGCCAACCGATCCACGAAGCTCGTTTGCACTTCTTTGGCCATCGAGCAGACGAAGGTCTCCTGAGCGCTCAGCGCCGCGGCCAGGTCGGGAGCCAGGACAGACGCCGATGGGCCATCGGGGATGGTGAACATCAGGCCGCGTCCAGTCCAGGGGCTGATGGTTGCATCGACCAAGGCCACACCGGATTCCGTGCCTGCTACGGCCCTTGGCCTTTTCTGCTTGTCAGTGAGCGTGGCTATGCCGATCCCATGGAAGTGGGTGAACGGATCGGTCTGCGTCTTCTGCGGCGCCTGACGGGCCGCGGGTGCGGGGTCGCTGTGAGAGATGGACAACCTGCTGCGCTCCTTACCTGAGGCGGTGCCTTCACCTCTCGGTCCTGGGTGGCCTGGCTACCGGCAAAAATCTTGACCGATCCTCTGTGATCTGCACCACTCCCGGATTCTGGCTCGACCGGCTCAGGGGTCCAGTACTGGTAGGCGTCTGTGATCGGGTGGTCTGGGTTCCGGAGCCTGACGGCCTGTGAGGTCACCGACCGTGGTCGCAGGGGTGCCTCTTCTCCGAGGGCGAATTTTGTCGCTTCAGCGTTCGTGGCTCCAACCTGGCTGGCCGGTTGGCTGCGTAGGTGAGAAGGGAGAACGTGTGTAGACGAGTTGCAGGAGCAGTCGCTTTTTGCTGATGTCCGGAATGTTGATGAGGTTTGGGACCGCTTGTCTGGTGTGTCGGCGCCAGTCGATGGTCCACGGAGGTTGCCATGCCTGTGATCGCTACGTGGGCGTCGTCTCTCAGCGCTGGACGGCCGCCGGTGGGGCGACAGCACCGTTCAGGCAGCGGTCCAGGAGTGCGTGCATGCGCGGAACGGGGAGGGCCGGGTTGGCCGCAGCGCCCCCGGCGGTGTGGGGGTCGGCGAGGAGGGCCTCCAGGGCCTCCGGTGACAGATTCGGGTTGGCGGCCGCTGCTCGGCGCACCGACGCGTCGGGGTCCTCCACCGGAGGGTCGGGCAAGGCGGGATCGGCTGCGGCCAGGGCCCGTACCTCGGGATCCGGGTGGTCGACGAGGTGGGTCCGGCCGGTAGGGGGGAACGCGGGCAGGGTCAGCAGGTGCGGACGGTGGACCGGGCGGTTGACGAAGACGTCCAGGAGGAGGTGCGGCGGAGCCAGCGGATGGTGGCAGGCCAGCCGGATCCTCACCTCCTCGTCGTCGTCCTGCGCGAGCGTCTCGACGAGTTCCGTCGGCAGGCCCGGCCAACTGGCCGCAACCCGGCGGAGCACCGGTTCCTCGGACACCGCGCAGGCGGCGAACCAGTCGGGCGACGGCCCGGCGGCCGGCTCGGTGGTCGGGCAGGTGCAGTCCGGACCGTGCCCGATGACCCCCTGGATCGCCCTGTACTCGGCCCAGGTACGGGGGAAGGGGTGGAGGCGTGCACGCATCCGCACCTCCTCGTCCGGGTCCTCCCTCAGCTCCGCCACCAGGTCTGGTCCCAGGTCGGGCCGGACGGCGACCATCGCACGAACCTCCGCCTCGGGGTGGCGGGCGAGCCGGGTGACGGCGTCGGCCGGGGTGTGCCGGTTCCAGGTCAAG
>NZ_JBLVKW010000078.1:0-35748 GCF_048270745.1 Streptomyces sp. NPDC056231
ACCATGGCTCCGCCATGCCTCAATCCTCCGCCTTGCAGCTGCACGCACCCAGCCCCGCTCCTTCTCCCACCTCCCATTTGCCGGTCGGTCTAAGTGTCCGGTCGAGGACCGGGCGGAGCTGATCGCCGCCGAACCGGAGAAGTTCTTCACGCGCGAGGGCCACGACGACACCCATGGGTGGCTCCGGGTGCGGCTCGCCGCGCTGGACGACGTGGACGAACTGACGGCGATCCTCGCCGACTCCTGGCGCCAGGCGGCAACCCGAAAACTCCAGGACGCCCATCCGGAGCTGGGCCTGGCCGCGACCGACGGCGCTGTCTGACCGCTTCTGGACCGGGAAGCGGGACGCGTTGGGCGCGGATGTGGAAGGGCGCCGGCGGCGGATACGACCCGCCGCGGCCGCCCACGCCCTGGTCAGCCGCCCAGGAAGCCGGTGATCCGCTCCCGCAGCCCGTGCGGATCCAGGCCGTGTGCGGCGAGGTGTTCATCCATCTGTCCGTACCGGCGCAGCTCCGCCTTCCCTACGCCGAGCCCCAGCACCCGGTGCGGCAGATCGACGAGCGCATCGTTGGCGGCGCTCGTCGACGTGCCCGCCAGGTACGGCTCGACGATCACCACGTCCGCCGTCTCCCGGCCCCCGACCGCGCGCCGGAGTCCCGCCGCGTCGAAGGGGCGCACGGTTGTCGCGTACAGCACCGTCACATCCAGGCCGTCCGTCGCTGCCAGGACGTTGTCCAGCATGGGGCCGACGGTGATCACTGTCCCGTGGCTCCCCTCCCGCACCGGTGTGAACCCGGCGCCGACGCCGACCGCCCGGGCCCGCTCGTTCTGCTGGAGCGAGAGCCGCAGGTAGACCTTGTCCTCTCCGGCGGCAGCCTGCCGCAGCAGGGTCTCCGCCTCGTCGGGGTGGCCCGGCACGTGCACCGTCCAGCCGTCGAGGGTGTCCATCAGTGCGACATCGCCGGGCGCCATATGGGTGACGCCGCCGGCGGGCCAGTCGTACGAACCTCCGGCGCTGACCAGCACCCCGGACACGCCCTGATGCCCGAAGTCGAGCTTTACTTGCTCGAACGGTCGCTCCACCAGAAACGGGGCGAATGTATGCATGATCGGTCGCATCCCGGTCAGTGCCAGTCCGGCCCCCGCGCCGACCAGCAGCTGCTCCCGGATACCGACGTTGATCACCCGGTCCGGATGGGCGCGCTGGGCGCGGTCGAAGCCGTCCCGGCTGATCTCGGCCAGCACGACGGCGAGCCTGGGGTCGTCGTCCAGCAGCCGCGACGCGGTGGTGATGAAGCGGTCACGCATGGTGTCCATGAGTCGGGTCTCCCTCGTTTCGAAAGCTGTGTCGCAGGTGTGCGGTGATGCTGGGGTCAGCTCTTCGGGGCGACGCGGGCGACCACGGCCCGCGGCTGCCCCGGATGCGGTTCCGTGTATGCCGCGTACAGGGCCTCGTGATCGCGGCCGTCCACGGTCTCGGCCGACCAGCCGGCCGCCTCGAACCGGGATGCGATGCCGCCGGGCCATCCAAAGGTGGCGGAGGCGTTGTCGATCACCAGGGTGTGCAGCTGCTCGAGTCCGGCCGGACCGGCGTAGGCGATCGCCTCGTGGTTGCTGCCCTCGTCCAGCTCGGCGTCCCCGATCAGCACCCAGACCCGGGGGTGGGTCAGCCCCTGCGCCCGGAGCCCGAGCACACTGCCGACAGCCAGCGGCAATCCGTGCCCCAGCGAACCGCTGCCGATCTCGGCGCCGGGAACGAGCACACGGTCCGGGTGATGCCCCAGCGGTGACTCGTACCCTCCGAACCCGGGCAGCAGCTCCTCGTCGAGGAATCCGTGCGCGGCGAGGACGGCGTAGTACGCCATCGGTCCGTGTCCCTTGGAGAGCAGGAACCGGTCCCGGTCCGGGGCGTCGACGGTGTCGGGGGTGACGCGCAGCACCTGGTCGTACAGAACCCAGAGGGCGTCGAGGGTGGAGGTGGCGGCGGGCCCGTGCTTCTCGTCGCCGGTCATCAGGCTCATCAGGCGGTTCAGGTCACGGTATGTGTGCGCCGGAGCGGCTGTCTCGATCGTCATGCGTCCAGCATTCAACCTCAAGGTTGGTTGAGGTCAAGCATGGAAAGGCGTTCGTGAGCACCCACTCAAGTGCGGTATTGTTCTCATGTGCGTTCGGCCAGGGGAAAGCCCAGGTCAAGCGCACATCGGGACGTGGCGCAGCTTGGTAGCGCACTTGACTGGGGGTCAAGGGGTCGCAGGTTCAAATCCTGTCGTCCCGACGGTAACGTCGCACTTCAGGGGCCGTTTTCGAACGGCCCCTGAAGCGTTTCCGGGAGCAGCGTGGGAGCCCTCTCCTGCTCCCACGCTCCCAGTGCTCCCACCGACCCCGGTTGGCGTCAACCTAGGATTGACCGCGGGTCGCCCGATCTGGTCGCTCCACGGCCCGCGGACCGGCAGCGATGGCTTTGACTCGGTAAAGGGGTCGGCTCGCTCCCATCCGCCAAGTGCGGTCCTCATTGCCGCCCCCCTTTCGCTTCGGTCAAAGACCCCGTGGCCAGCTACAGACTTCGCCCACCTCCATGGCTGCACCCCCTGCTTCTGCGGCTTGGCATCGGTCTTCACCGCGGACCGGCCGGGCGGTGTCCGCGAGGAGGCCATCACCGGCAGCCCCACTACGGCTGCGTCCGCGGCCAGTAGACGGCTTTGGCGAACTCCGACGCTGCACCGAGAAGCGCAGCCAGGTCGTCGACCTCTACCTGTCCGCCACGATCGTCACGCTCCGTATGGACATCCGGCGCGCCACCCATCTCTACCGCTGGGACGGCACCCGACCACCCGAAGGCTCAAGTGACGCCTACTGCAAGGTAATCCAACGAACGTCACGGGGATCACCAAGGGCGGCGGCCGCGAGGTGCTGGGGGTGATGGTCGGGGACAGCGAGACCGAGGTGTTCTGGAACCAGTTCCTGCGTCACCTGCGCGAACGCGGCCTGACCGGGGTCCGGCTCGTGATCGGCGACCACCACAGCGGCCTGGTCAAGGCCATCCGCAAGGTCATGCTTGTGGCCGCCTACCAGCGCTGTCGCGTTCACTTCCTGCGCAACGTGTTCGGCGTGATCAACAAGGAGGGGGCGGAGATGGTCGCCGCGACGATCCGCACGATTTTCGCCCAGCCAACCTCCGACGGGGTCCGCACCCAGCTGGACACCGTCGCCGACATGCTCGGCATGCAGTTCCCGAAGGTCAAGGCGATGCTGCTGGAGGCGAAGGACGACCTGACCGCCTTCGAGGTCTTCCCGGAACGACATTGGAAGAAGATCAAGTCGACGAACCCGCTGGAGCGGATCAACCGCGAGGTCAAACGCCGCACCGACGTCGTCCAGGTCTTCCCGAACGAGGACGCGCTCCTGCGGCTGGTCACCGCCGTGCTCTTCGAGCTGCACGACGAGTGGATCGCCTTCCCCCGCCGCTACCTGCCGGAGGGCGGCATGGACCAGCTCTACCCCACCGAGCTCCCCGAAAGCGCCCCCGCGCTACCCAACACCACCAGCACAACGTCCGATTGATCGGCTACACCACGAGAAGGGACGTGACCATCGCCCCACCGCCCGCCGGTGAACTCGCCGAGGACGGGCGGGGCTTGCTGCCCCTCGCCGCCGCCACCGACCGCTGGGGTATGGAGGAGCTGCCGGGCGGGGCGGGCAAGACAGTGTGGTTCGAGTGCGACCGCGCGGACGGGTGAGGCCATGCCTGCCGCCAGGAGTTGCCGTCAAAGTGTCAGGCCCACATCGGGGAGCGATGCGAGGGTGACGGCTGCCTGATCGGAAACCCTGGTCCTGGGCTCGGCGGTCGGCGCAGGCCGCCGCTGGCTGCCGAATATCGGCGACATCGACATCGATATCGCCCTCGACGAGACGGCACGGAGCCTGACGGGCCGAATCCGTAGATCGGCCGGCGCAGAGCCGACGTGAGGGGCGGGCCAGGCGGTGCCGGACTGCACCACCGTGCGCGGCGGCCAGGGCCAGAGGGAGTCGCCTGGGCTGTCGGAATCCGGCATGTCAGGAACCTGACACCACCGCAAGCGTGACATGAACAGGTCGACAATGGCACGCTCTCGATCGGCCGCAACGGGGCGAGGCGTTCCCCACAAGGATCTCGCACCTGCGGTCATGTCCTCCTCACCGCACCACCAGCTCTCCTCGGACAGTACCCACTGTCCGGGCTGTCACCGGGCGCAACCCCGGTCGCCACAGAAGGAGTTCCGCGTGAGAACGACCCCCCGCAAGGCTGTTGCCGCGAGCGCGCTCTTAGCGAGCGCCGCGATGATCGCCGTTGCGCTCCCTACGTCCGCCACCGCCGACACCCAGGCCGACATGCCCAAGGCGCAGGTCCGGGCCGGCGCGCTGCAGGTCCAGCTCAGCCCGAGTGAGCGCGCCACGCTGCTCGCCGACGCGCAGGCCACCGTCGCCACCACCGCCAGGACCCTGGCCCTGGGCGGCCAGGAGCAGCTGCTGGTGAAGTCCGTCCTGAAGGACGCCGATGGCACGGTGCACACCCGCTACGAGCGGACCTTCGCCGGACTGCCGGTCCTGGGCGGCGACCTGGTCGTCCACACCGCCGCGAACGGCTCCACCAAGGGCGTCACCAAGGCCACCAACGCGACCATCACCGTCGCCTCCACCACCGCCGCCAAGAGCGCCGGCTCCGCGAAGACCTTCGCGGTGGGCCGCGCCAAGGCCAAGGGCGTCGCGAAGGCGAAGGCCGGCACCGCCCGCAAGGTGGTCTGGGCCGCGTCCGGCACCCCGACCCTGGCCTGGGAGACGGTGGTCGGCGGCACCCAGTCCGACGGCACCCCCTCCGAGCTGCACGTCATCACCGACGCCAAGTCCGGCAAGAAGCTGTTCGAGTTCCAGGGCATCGAGACCGGCATCGGCAACAGCAAGTACTCCGGCCAGGTCACCATCGGCACCACACCGGCCGACGGCAGCTACTCGATGACCGACGGCACCCGCGGCGGCCACAAGACCTACGACCTCAACGGCGGCAACGGCACCGGCACCGGCACGCTGTTCACCGACCCGGACGACACCTGGGGCGACGGCACCACCAACGACCGGCAGACCGCCGCAGTGGACGCCGCCTACGGCGCCCAGCTCACCTGGGACTACTACAAGGACGTCCACGGCCGCAACGGCATCAAGAACGACGGCGTCGGCGCCTACACACGCGTCCACTACGGGACCAACTACGTCAACGCGTTCTGGGACGACCGCTGCTTCTGCATGACCTACGGCGACGGCGCCGGTAACGCCAAGCCGCTCACCTCCATCGACATCGCCGCTCACGAGATGACCCACGGCGTTACCTCCAACACCGCGGGCCTGATCTACCGCGGCGAGTCCGGCGGCCTCAACGAGGCCACCTCCGACATCATGGGCGCCGCCGTGGAGTTCTGGGCCAACAACGCTTCCGACCCCGGTGACTACCTCAACGGCGACAAGATCGACATCCGCGGCGACGGCACCCCGCTGCGCTACATGGACAAGCCCTCCAAGGACGGAAAGTCCGCCGACGCCTGGTACCCCGGTATCGAGTCCATCGACGTCCACTACTCCTCCGGCCCGGCCAACCACTGGTTCTACCTGGCCTCCGAGGGCAGCGGCGCCAAGACCGTCAACGGCGTGGACTACGACTCCCCGACCTCCGACGGCCTGCCGGTCACCGGGATCGGCCGGGACGCCGCCGCCAAGATCTGGTACAGGGCCCTGACCACCTACATGACCTCGTCCACCGACTACGCCGGTGCCCGCACCGCCACCCTCCAGGCCGCCGCCGACCTGTACGGGCTGGGCAGCGACACCTACGTCAACGCCGCCAACGCCTGGGCCGCCATCAACGTCGGCCCGCGCGTCGTCGACGGCATCATGCTGACCAACCCCGGCCCTCAGACCAGCGCGGTCGACACCGCCGCCAGCTTCCAGGTCCAGGCCACCGGCTTCAACCCCGGTCGCCTCAGGTACTTCGCCACCGGCCTCCCCGCGGGCATGACCATCGACCGCCGCACCGGCCTCATCACCGGCACCCCCACCACGGTGGGTACCAGCGAGGTCACCGTCACCGTCAGAGGCTCCAGGCACGCCATCACCACGGCGACCTTCACCTGGTACGTCTCCAGGGGCATCTTCGAGAACACCACCGACGTGTCGATTCCGGACGGGGGCGCGGGCGTCCCGGGCCCCCAGGTCTTCTCGGACATCGACGTCACCGGGCTCTCGGGTCAGGCACCGAGCGACCTCAGGGTGGACGTGGACATCAAGCACACCTACCGCGGTGACCTGGTCATCGACCTGGTCGCCCCCGACGGCACGGTGTACCCGCTGAGGAAGTGGAACTGGCGCGACTCGGCCGCCAACCTGCGCGCCACCTACACGGTGGACGCCTCCACCCAGGTCGCCAACGGCACCTGGAGGCTCCGGGTCCAGGACCAGGAGCGCCGCGACACGGGCTACATCGACAGCTGGAGGCTCGTCTTCTAAGCGCGTCCGGCAGTAGGCACGCACCGGCGGCCAAAAGGTGCCCCGGATGAAGAGCAGGCACGAGCCGCGGTGGTCACGGAGTTCTCCAAGCTCAGCGATCACCGGCAGGCTCGTGCCTGTCCTGCTGTCATGCCTGCTCGAACCCCTGCGGCGCCAATTCTCCGCGCTACTGCCTGAGCACTTGGACACCCACCCGCAAGGACGTCCAACGGGCCGTCATGAACATCGTCGACGACGACTTCGGATGCCTGCCACGACTGCGCAGGGCGATCGACGGGGCTCGGGCGGCGAATATCCCCGTGATCTAGTCGGTCGAGCTGTCCAAGGTCCACATCACGCAGGTCAAGCGCACTGAGGAACGGGCCTGGGTCGTCCTCGACCGGCACGGCTGCGTGGTGCGTACCTCGACGACTCGCGGCACGGAGCTGACGGACGGTCAGACTTCCTTGCAGGCGACGGGCCGGGATGCGGTCCCTCCCGCAGGTACCAGGACAGGGATGCCTCAAGGTGACCTCCACCCTGGTCAACGAGCAGGGTGAAGAACTTCCGGCGCGCAAGGGGCTGTTCGGTGTGAGCGGTCGTTTCCGGCTCACGGCGGACGGACAGATCGTGGTAAAGCCCGGTGCGGACAACTCGCGCAACCCCCGCACTATCGCCGGCACGACGCGAGACGGACAGATCATGCTCGCGACGATCGACGGTCGCATGACCACCAGCGTCGGCACCACCATGGACGAGACCGCTGCTGTCGCTCAGGCGCTGGGCCAGGGAGGCGAGGATTCCGGCCTGGGCGGCCGAGCCGGTGCGCATCCGCCGGTGCCACTGACCGAGACCGGGCCGTGTTCCGTGCGCGCCGACCGGTCCGAGGCGTAGGCGGCGCACGCTGAGCACGGCCTCCTGAAGCGCATCAGGCGGTGTGAGAGTGATTTTGCGCAGGTCAGCCGCGGTGAAGTGTAAGCGCATCATGCCGACCAATCCTGACCTGAACTGGTCCTTTTAGCCATGCCTGAAAGGCATGGCGACCGCAAACCGCCACACGCAGACTGTTTCCCGGTACCCCGGCAGCACACGCCGGGTCGCCGGACCAGGGGGCTCACCCCCTAATGGTCTGCCGCGGGAGTTCCGGTGGAAGCCGACAGGGGGGCCTTCCACTGCGCCCGCGGCTTGATTCACCACCCGTTCGCCATTCGACCTGGAGGTTCTCATGTTTGTGCACAGGCATTCCCCGACCGTCGGCTCTCGGATCACGAACATCCGCAGGCACATCGCCGTGGGCCTGCTCTCCGCCGCGTTCGTCGGCGGAACCATGACCGCCGCGCCCGCTGCTCAGGCTGCCACCTGCGACGTGCAGATCGGCACGACCTACAAGAGCGGAAGCTACATCGTCGGATACGGCAGTCTCAGCAACTGCCCGAGCACTTCGACCGCAAAGCTGATCATCCAGCGGTGGACCGGCTTCTACTGGAAGGACTACGCGACGGGCACCGCCCACCAGGGCTACGACACCTACGTCCGCCAGAACTGCAGCGGAACGGGTACCCAGACCTGGCGGACCATCATCTCCGGAACGACCATCGGCGGCGAGTACCGGATCAAGACGTCCAACCAACTCCGGGTCTCCTGCGCCTGACACCACATCGGACCGGCGTCGGCCCGTCCGACGCCGGTCTCCGCCATGGCGTCCGTGCAGCGCCGACTCCCGGGTGGCCTCCCGGCGAGGAGCAAGGGCACGCAATTGTGCCTGGTGAGTGCCGGACAGGGCCGGGTGGGAACGGGCCGCATGGGCCCGGGCAAGCCTCACAACTTGTCCGGCCCGTACGTCCCTTCTCATTTCACGGCGCACAGTGTCGGGCACCTCGCTGTGCCGGCTGTAGACCACCAGCCGCTGTCGGCGGTCCTCGACGGTCGCCGGGCGTGACAGCTGGGTCGCCAGCGAGTCGACGAGGTGCTGAAGCTCCAGGTACATGGTGAACACCTCCGGGGCAGTGCAGCCCGTGCTGGGCGTCGAGCACTCCGGCGCTGCCGCGATCAGTTTCCAGGTGATCAGCTCAGCCGGCCGCACTCAGTCAGTAGGCGCAGCGGAAGCCGGTGTGGCCCGCAGAGCTGTCAGGGGTATTGCCGGTACGGGCCGCCAGACGGTAGCGGTTGCAGTAGGTGTGGTGGCACATGTGGGATCCGCCGCGCATGACGCGGACGTGACCGGTGGAAGGGCCGGTGGGGTCGTTGCGGGTGGCGGGGGTGGCGGGGGTGTGCCAGTCGGCGCTGAACCAGTCGGCACACCATTCCCAGACATTGCCGGAGGTGTTGTAGAGGCCGTAGCCGTTGGGCGCAAAGGCGTTGACGGGCGCGGTGGAGCGGTAGCCGTCGGCGGCGGTGTTGTTGTGCGGAAAGTCTCCGCGCCAAATGTTGCAGCGGGGGCGGCGGTTGGGGTCGAGCTCGTCGCCCCAGGGGAAGCGTCGGCGTTCGTGCCCGCCGCGGGCTGCGTACTCCCATTCGGCTTCAGTCGGCAGGCGCTTGCCGGCCCAGGTGGCGTAGGCGTTGGCGTCGTGCCAGGAGATGTGGACGACCGGGTGGTTCGGCCGGTTGCCGATGGAGGATCCGGGGCCTTCGGGGGCTCGCCAGAAGGCCCCCTGGACCGCGCGCCACCAGGGGGCGCCGGGGACAGTGCCATTGAGGACGTGCCGCCGCGCGTCGGGGTGGAGGAAGCCTTGGAAGACGTACGACCAGTTGAAGCGTTCGGCTTCGGTGACGTAGCCGGTGGCTTTGACGAAGGTGGCGAACTTGGCGTTGGAGACGGCGTGGACGTCGATGTGGAAGGGGCGCAGGCCGACCTGCCGCACCGGGCCTTCGCCGTCCTCGGGGAAGGCGTCGGGGTCGTTTCCGCCCATCCAGAAGGTGCCGCCGGGGATGGCAGCCATGCCGCGAAGGATGTCCTTGCGTTCTCGGTGCGGGGCGGCGATGGGTGCGGGGGAGAGGGGTGCGGGGGCCGTCGTTGATCGGTTGCTGCGCTGTGGTCCGCAGCAGGCGTGGCCGGTCGCACCTTTGGCCGTTGGCCAGGGGGCGGTCGGCGGTCGGACGGCCTCGATGTCGATGAAGACCACGGCGTCCCTTTCCATCTCGGGTGCCGCTGGGTGAAGCGGTCGGCGGCGAGGCCCGCCTTCCGGTGCGTTGCTGTGTCACTTGGCCGTGGCGGCCTGGTACTGGCTGCCGAGGTAGTAGTCCTTGGCGTCGCCGGGGGCCTTGAGCTTGCCCATGGTCACGAACACGTCGGCGAGCCCGTTGAACCAGCCGTCGGCCGTTCCGTCCTCGGTGAGCTTGGCCAGGTCGCCTGAGGACATGATCTTCACGTACTTGGTGGAACCTGCGAGCTGGTCGGCCGGGAGCTTGAGGAAGTCGGCGGTGACCTTTTCGGAGTCCTGTGGGTGGGCGGCGATCCAGTCGTCGGCCTCGCGCAGCACCGTGGTGACCTTCTTGACCAGCGCGGGGTTGCTGGCGGGCAGCCCGGGCTGGGTGACAAAGGCGCTGGGGAAGGTCAGCTTCGGGTAGAAGTCCTGGGTGCGGGTGACCTCGACGAGGTCGGGGACCCGCTTCTTGATGGTGTCGATGAGCGGGTACCAGAGGGCGGCCGCGTCGACCTGCCCGGAGGAGAAGGCGGCGACGACCGTGCTGGGGTCCATGGAGACGCGGGTGATGTCGCCGGGCTTGAGACCGGCCTGCTCCAGGGCGAGGTTGAGGATCATGTCGCCGGAGGTGCCGTCGGGGACGGCGACCTTCTTGCCCTTGAGGTCGGCGGCCTTGGTGGTGCCGCTGCCGGGGCGGGCGATGACCCGGTCGGCCTGGCCGAGCATGTTGACCGCAATGATCTTGGCCTTGCCGGAGGCAGGCAGCCACAAGGCACCGGGGCCGACATAGCCGAAGTCGAGGTCGCCGGCGCCGAGTGCCTGGACCTGGAGGGGACCGTTGGTGAAGACCTTCAGGTCGGGCTTGAGGCCCTGCTTGGCCCACAGGCCCTGCTTGGCGGCGACGGCGAAGGCCGCGGAGCCGCTGTAGTCCGCGATGTAGCCGAGGCTGACGGGGGTGGCGGCCGGGCCGCCGGAGGAGGAGTCGCCGCTGCTGCAGCCGGTGGCGGATGCTGCCATGACGAGGATGACCGTGGCCGCCCTCAGGCCGGCGGTTCTGCGGATCATGAGTCGGCTCCTTCGATTGTGGTCGGCTGGTGGTAGGCGGCGTTCCAGACCTGGCGCCGCAGTTCGGCGAACTCGGCGGACAGGCGCATCTCCTCGGTGCGGGGGTAAGGCAGGTCGACCGGGATGATCTGGTGGATGCGGCCGGGGCGCGCGGCCATCACGACGACGCGGCCTGCGAGGTAGACGGCCTCGTCGACATCGTGGGTGATGAACATGACGGTGCGCCGGTCCTGGCTCCAGGTCTCCAGAAGGGAGTCCTGGAGGCGGACGCGGGTGAGGGCGTCCAGTGCGCCGAAGGGCTCGTCCATGAGCAGGACCTTCGGGTTCACGGCGTAGGCCCGGGCGATGGCACACCGCTGCTTCATGCCGCCCGAGAGGGTTTTGGGCAGAGCATCCGCGAAGTCGGTGAGACCGACCATGTCGATCACCCGCAGCGCGGTGGCCCGTCGCTCGCGCTTGTTGACTCCTGCGACCTTGAGGCCGAACTCGACGTTCTCGGTGACGGTCATCCAGGGGAAGAGCGCGTACTGCTGGAAGATGACTCCGCGCTCGGGGCTGGGGCCGTTCACCGGCTGGTTGTCCACGGTGACCGTTCCGCCGGCGGCTTCGAGCAGGCCGGCCGCGATATTGAGCATGGTGCTCTTGCCGCATCCGGACGGGCCGACGACGGTGACGAACTCGCCGTCCTCGATGGTGAGGCTGACGTGGTCGAGGGCGACGAGGCCGCCCTTCGTGGTGTCGAAGTCGCGGTAGACGTCGTTGAATTTGATGGCGGGCACGGGCTATCTCCTCTCCTGCCAGCCGGTCAGCTTGCGCTCGGTCAACAGCAGCAGCCGGTCCATGGCCAGGCCGACGGCGCCGATGGTGATCAACTGGACGAACATGGTGGGCAGGTCGTAATAGAGCTGGGCCTGCTGCATGCGGAAGCCGAGGCCGCTCTGTGCGGCGATCAGCTCGGCCGCCACCACGGTGGCCCAGGCCGCGCCGAGACCGATCCGCATGCCGACGAGGATGAACGGGGTGGAGGCGGGGACCACGACGCCGAGGAACACGCGGCGGTCCTTGGCTCCCAGCACACGGGCGGCGTTGACCAGGGTGGCGTCCACCGAGACCACGCCCTGGAAGGTGGAGACCACCGAGGACAGGAACGCGGCCAGGAAGATGACGAAGATCTTGGGCGTCTCGTTGATGCCCATCAACACGATGGCCAACGGGATGATCGCCAGCGGCGGGACCATCCGGAAGAACTGCAGCCACGGCTCGACCAGCCGGCGCACGATCGGGTACCAGCCCATCGCGAACCCCACGGGGATCGCGGCGGCGACGCCGATGACGTAGCCGGTGAGCACCCGCCGCAGGCTGGCCGCGAGGTCGTCGAGGAGGATGCCGTCCCGGATCAGCTGCCATCCGCGGTCGGCCACCGCCGGCGGGCCGGGGAAGCCCTGGATTCCGCTGTGGGCCAGTCCGATCCACACCAGGAGACCGAGCAGCGCGGAGCAGGCCGACAGCAGCAGCCCGCGGGTGTCGACCCCTCTGCCCCGCGGTCGACGGCGGACCGTCGCCCCCGCGGCCGGAGCGGTTCCCTCGCGGGCAGCGCCCGCGGACATGGCGTTGTCACCCCTCATGGGGTCCTCCAGTGGGGAATTCGCCTGCCTGAGGTCCTGGGCAGGCGTGGTCTCGATGCTCATGCCACCTCGTCCGCGACGCCGTCGACGTCGGGCGCACGATCCGATCCGATGTCGGACATGTAGCTCATCCACGTGTAGGCAGGGTCACCGCGGCGCAGCAACTCCTGGTACAGGCGGGTGGTCAGGTCCCGGCGGACGTGGGCGTAGGCCGGGGCGTCGTGGACGTTGTGCAGTTCGTGCGGGTCGACGTCCAGGTCGTAGAGCTCGTTGACGCTGTCGGGGTTGTAGACGAGCTTGTGGCGGCGGTCGCGGATCATCCGCTGCGAGTAGGGGAAGTGGTGGCCGTGGAATTCGGTGACGACCTCCTCGCGAGTGCCGTCGGCGGGCTCCCCGCTCAGCACCGGCAGCAGGCTCCGGCCGTCGCAGTCGTCAGGGACGGGCACTTCGGCCACGTCGAGAATGGTGGCGTACAGATCGATCAGGGTGGCGAAGTCGTCGCGGACCTGCGGGCGGCACCCGGGTATCCGGACCAGGCCCGGAATGCGGTAGATGTCCTCGTACATGGCAGGGCCCTTGTCGTTGAGCCGATGGGAGCCGGTGAACTCGCCGTGGTCGGCGGTGAAGACCACCGCGGTGTCGTCCCACAGTCCACGCTCTTTCAGGGCGTCGAGGAGCCGGCCGACCTGGTGGTCGATCATCGTGACGTAACCCCAGTAGACGGCGATGAGCTTGCGCCAGGCGTCGCCGTCGAAGGCGTCGGCCGACCAGTACTCGGCGTAGCGGCGCTGGACGTCCGGCTTGCCCGCGAACGTCTCGGCCATCGAGGCCGGTAGGGGCACCGAGGCCGGGTCGTACATGTCGTAGTACTCGTCCGGGATCAGGTAGGGCAGGTGGGGACCGAACCAGTGGCAGGAGAGCATGAACGGCTTTCCCTCGGAGTGCCAGTTGTCGGCGTAGCGGTCGAGGAGCTCCAGGGACTGGCCGGTGAGGTAGGCCTCCATGGTGGCCTCGACGGGCTGCTGAAGGCGCCCGGCGATCAGGTGGCCGCGGCCGAGCCCGTTGGGCGCGGCGCCGAAGACCCCGTCCTTGACGGCGAAGCGGGGGTAGCCCTTGGCGTTGAGCCACGCTTCGTAGGAGGGGTGGTGGAACGGGTTGAGGGCACCGGACAGGTGTTCGCCGTCCATGCCGTAGAACTCCGGCCCCCGGGTCCGGCCGATGTGCCACTTGCCGACGTGGCCGAGGTCGTAGCCCGCCTCCAGCAGGGGCGCGGACAGAACCGGGGCGCTGTCCTCGACCTCGTCTCGGGCGCCCCCGTTGCGCTCGGGGTTGACCAGCAGGCCGTGCCGGAACGGGTGCTGCCCTGTGAACAGCGACGCGCGGGCCGGAGTGCAGATAGCGGTCGGCGTGTAGAAGCTGTCGAACCGGGTGCCATCCGCGGCGAGGGAGTCGAGCGCGGGAGTGCTGACGACAGGGTTGCCGTAACAGCCCAACGTGTCGACACGGTGCTGGTCGGTCATCAGGAACAGAACATTGCAGGGCGGCACAGGCGTGGACCTTCCGATCAGCCCCCTCGACGGGAGGCGATGAGCGCGGCGCCGGGCGATGTGAGAGGAGCGTCAGAAGCACTGGGGATTTTTTCCCGGACCGGATCATATTGAGGCCCAAACGTGTCCCACAAGGGGGTGCGCAGTCATTTGACCACCCGTTACCCGGGTGCCAGGCCCGGGGCACGGCCGTCATGCCGGAGAGGGCTCCTTGCGCAAGAGCCAGGCGACTGCGCCGAGCGCGGCCGCGTTGACCCCCAGATCCGCCTGGACGACCTCCACCCGCCGTGCGGCGAGCGGGAGGGCCAAGCGAGCGATCTCCTGGCGGATCGGGTCCAGGACCAAGGAGCCGAGCTGCGCCATCTCACCCCCGACCACGATCCGCGCGGGGTCCAACTGCGCGACAGTCCCGCCCAACACCGCTCCAATCCGCCTCGCCGCGGCGGAGACCACACGAAGCGCCGTCGGGGAGAGGTTCCGCACGGTGTCCACCAAGGCGTCGAGGTCAGCGAGCACGAGATCCCGCTGCGCGCACTGTTCCAGCAAGGCCTCGCCGCCCGCGACGAGTTCGAGGCAGCCTCGCCCCCCGCAGTGGCAGACCGGTCCATTGCGGTCCACGCTCACATGGCCGATCTCACCGGCACCCCGGTGCGCCCCGGCAACTGCGCGGCCACCGATCACGAACCCTCCGCCGATCCCGCTGGACCAACGCACGTAGACCAGGTCCTCCACATTGCGCCCGGCCCCCCAGGTCGCCTCCGCCAGTGCGGCAGCGCGGGAGTTGTTGCCGGTGAGGACGGGAACGCCGAACTCCTCGCCGATCAAGCGGCGCACCTCCTCGACGTGTTCCTCGGCGAGCTCGACGCCCAGGATGCCCGGGAGGCCGATGGCCATGCCCAAGAGGGTCGAAAGGCCTACCGAGCCTTCTTCTGCGGCCTGGCGCATGAGGTCTGCTGCCGCTCGACCCACCACTGCGGCGTCGGGAGCGGCAGGCAGCGCGCGGGTCGCACTGCCCACCACTTCATGGGAGGCATTGACGATGACCAGCCGCATGCGACCACGGGCGGCGTCGATGCCGGCGTACAGGCCCGCCGACGGGTTGAGCACGACCTTTCCGGCAGGCCGGCCCCGGCCGCGGTCGCCCGAGAGGTCCGCGCACTGCTCGACCAGGACGCCGGTTTCGAGCAGCCCGGCCACCGTGCTGAAGAGGGTGGTCTTAGGCAGTCCGGTACGGCGACCGAGTTCGGCCCGGCTGAGAGCCCCGGAGCGGCGGAGTTCGGCGAGGACAAGGTCGTCATGGGCCGTGCGCGGACGGCCGTTCGGGGTAGTGGTCACGATGCCATGATGCTCCCCTTCCTCCGTTATTAGACAAAGACTGGAAGAATTGGCACCCGCCCCATCGGCGGGAAACCCACCCCCACAACAACGTCGGTCCCCAAGACCGACCAGGTCTTGGGGACCGACGCCAGGCGAGCCCCGGATCAGCCGTCGGCACCATCGGATTGGTGGCGGGGCCGTGGGGCCTGCCAGTGCGGGCCGGCCCCGGCCCGCACTGAGCATCGAATCAGGTGCAGGTGTGGTCGGGCTTGAGAGCGAGATCGACCGTGGTCGTCTTGCTCGGTACAACCGTGGCCGATTGGGTCTGCGGGTCCCAGCCTTCCGCAGAAGCGGTCACCTTGAGCGGGTTGTTGCGGACGTCCAGCCAGAGCACGTACTTACCGTTCCGGTCGGTCGTCAGCGTGTAGCTTGCTTTCTTCGAGGTGATCTTCACGGTCGCTCCGGCCAGCGGCTTCGGCGTGCCAGTGCAGTCGGCTCCGGTGACCGTTCCGGTGATCTTTCCCCAGGTCGTGGGCGGGTTCACCGTGAACGTCACCGGCGCCGGCGCGATCTCGTACGGGGTCTTCGCGCTGATCATGAGCTGCGCGGTGAACGTGCCGGGCTGTGTGATCTCGGCGATGTTCGCGTTGAAGCTCACGCTGACGTCAATGCTCTCGCCCGGCTGAAGCGTCACGTCGGTCTTGTCCTCTGACAGCCAGGGGACATCGGTTGTGTCAGCGCACTGGTCGAAGCCGGGCAGCAGCTCCGAGGTCGTAAAGGCGACGAAGTTTCCGGTAGTACCCCCGATCTTGTAGAAGCCGCAGGCGGAGCCACCGCGGTAGAGAGTGCGGTTGGAGTTGGGCAGCGCGGTCCAGGCGTCGGAACCCGGGTCGTAGGTGAAGCCCCGGTTGGTGAGTGTGGTGGAGCCGTAGGTCACGCCGCCGGACGCGAGGAGCTTGCCGTTTGCCGCTGAGTAGCCCATCCCCCACAGGTCGGCCGGCAGGTCGGCGATGGGAGTCCAGGTGGCGGATGCCGGGTCGTAGCTGTAGGCGTGCTTGGTGCTGGTGCTGCCCGACAGCCCGCCCGCGCAGTACAGCTTGTTCGCGATCGCGCCGCAGCCCAGCCAGGCCGTCGATTCCGGGTAGGCCTTGCTCGAACTCCAGGAGTTCGAGGCCGGGTCGTACATCTGCACGTCCGTCGTGCCACAGGTGGACGCGCAGCCGCCGACGATGTAGATCTTGCCGCCCAGCACGGTCACGGCGGCGCCGGCGTACGGTTTCGGGTTGTCGGCGCCGGTGGACCAGGCGCCGGTCAGCGGGTCGTAGATCTCGGTCTTGGGCACCGGAGCCGAGTCCGCGCCCCAGCCGCCGAAGACATAGAGCTTGCCACCGTAGGCAGCCGCTTGCGGTGCCTCGCGGGCGACGCTCAGATTCGGCAGGGCACTCCACGTCTGGGCGCCCGGGGCGTAGACGTAGGCCTTGTTGAGCATATGCGTGCCGTCGACTCCCGCGACCGAGTAGACCTTGCCATTGATGGTTGCCACAGCGTTGTCCATGATCGGCATGGGGTAGTCGGCCACCGTCGTCCACGGTGCCTCGTACGGCGTCATGGACGGCTTGGTGGCCGCCGCCCGTGCGGTCTTTCCGGGCTGGACCCGCAGGGGGCTGTAATCTCCCTTCACCTCCTGCAGCGGAGCGCCCTGCTGCTTCGCGGCGGGCTGGTAGCCGCCCGGCAACTCATCGATCTTGGCGGTCACCGGGGCTGTTCCGGTGTTCTTCACGGTCAGGGTGGAGCTGCCCTGGCCCTTCCAGTCGACGGTCTTGCTGAGCTTGGCCGGGCTGACCGCGATCCGGGGTGCCGGCAGGGCGAACGTGCCGTCAGTTGCCTCGTGCGGGGCCACGTCGACGGTGATGTCCTGTGCGGTGTAGTAATTCCCCACCGTGGCGGAGAGCTTGTGCTCCCCGGTGAGCGAGGAGAACATCCAGTAGAAGCCGTCGCCCAGCTTCGGGTCGTTCGGCGTCGCCGTCGAGGTCGTCTTCTCCGCGGGCTTGTCGGCCGAGGTCACCGAGGCGCCGTTGATCCCGGCGCCGGTGTTCTTGTCGGTCACCCGGCCGACGACCAGGCCGCCCGGTGCCGGGTCACATGTGCGGTCGCCGAGGAAGACGTCGTCGACCTGCCACCACCACCCCCACTGGGCGGTGAGGTGGAACCGTACCTGGACGTTGGTCTTGCCGGCAGCCTGGGACAGGTCCACGACCTCGGTCCGCGGCCCCCGCGCGCTGTCCTTGGTGTGATGCCAGACGGTGTCCCACGTCTGGCCGCCGTCGAGGCTGAGATCGATGTCCCCGGTCTGGCCGAAAGAAAAGCCGTAGTAGTCGGTGCGGAAGACCAGGGACGGGTGGGTTCGCTGACTGAAGTCCATAACCGGACTGATCAGCGACGTGTCCTGTGTCTTTCCGTGACCGTAGTAGCTGCTGTCGACGACGGCGAAGCCGCGGGACCCGCCGGTCCTGTTGCCGCGCCTGCCGAAGTCGTTGAACACCCAGGTCTGGCCATTGCCCACCTTGTCATCGACGGTCCAGCCTGCCGGCGCTGTGCCGCTGTCGAACGACTCGGTGGTGCCCTCGTAGTGGTAGCCGTAGCCGGCCGCACTGCAGGTCGTCTGGTCGACCGACGCATCGACGTCATGCGTCACATCCGCCGAACCCACCTGCACATCCTGAGAGTTCCGCTTATAGCCCGGATACAACGGGTCGACCTGCAGGGTGTATGTGTTCCCGGCGGGCAGGCTCAGGGTGTACTTCCCCGTCTTGGGGTCGGTGTAGGCGACCGCCGTCGGCTCATCCTTGACCCCGACCGTCGCATACAGCGGCCAGCCCTGACCGGAACCGTCATGAACGGTACCCGTGACGTTCACGCGCGCCTTCGCGGTCAACGCGAAGTTCTCGGTCACCGTCTGCCCGTCGGCGATCGCGACACCCGGAACGGCCTTGGTGGCGTACCCGAACTTGCTCGCGCGGACGTCATACGCTCCCGGCGGCACGCTCAGGGTGTAGCGCCCCTGCCCGTCCGTCATCGCCGTCACGTCACCCACGGTGATCTTGGCCGCCGCCAGCGGAGCGGTGCCGTCGGTGACGGAGCCGGTGACGGTGCCGTGCGGCCCAGAGCGGAACGCGGCGACCCCGTTCGGGGTGCCGAGACCGGTCGGCCCGTCATAACCCGGCGCGCCCCTGCACAGATACACCGACGTGCAACTGCCGTTGCTTCCGGAGGTCACATCGTTGAGCGCGGAGGGCTGGGCGTAGGGGTAGGAATTGGGCATCGAACTCGCCGCCGGTGTCCCGGCCAGCGCGTAGACCGAGGCGATGATCGGGGCGGACGCGCTGGTGCCGCCGAAGACCTGCCAGCCACCGTGGTAGACCGCCACACCGGTGTTCGGGTCCGCGACCGCGGACACATCCGCGACCGTACGGCGCGCGCAGTCGCTGTCCTGCTGGAACGACGGCTTGGACCCATACGCCGAGCAACCACTGCCCGCGCCCTTCCACACCGCCTCGGTCCAACCGCGGCTGGTGGAGGCGTTCTTGACCAGCGAGGTGCCGCCGACCGCCGTCACATACGGCGACGCGGCCGGATACTCCACCCCATAACCGAAGTCACCGCTGCTGACGGTGATCGCGACGCCGGGGTGGTTGAAGTAGGCGTCGTCGGCCTGGGTTTGATCGGAACCTTCGCGGCCGCCGTAGCTGTTGGAGACGTACTTCGCGCCCTGGGCGACCGCCTGGTTCACCGCCGCGCCGAGGTTGTCCATGTAGGCGTCGTCGGCCACGACCAGCAGGATCTTGCAGGTCGGGCAGGTCGCGCTGACCATGTCGATGTCCAGGGCGATCTCCCCGGCCCATCCGGAGTCCGGGGACGGATAGTCCGTGCCGCCGCGCTGGTCGATCTTCTTGAAGCAGCCGTTGGCCGTGGTGCACGGCGGCAGCCCGTACTGCTGACGGTAGACGGCCAGGTCCGCCTCGGCGTTCGGGTTGTCGTACGCGTCCACGATCGCAACCGTCTCAGTGGAGCCGGCGGCGGGCAGGTTGTACGCGCTCTGCAGGTCAGCCGGACTCAAACCGGCGGGAGCGGCATCAGCCTGAAGACCCTTCGCCGCTACGACATCCGTGCGGACCATGGCAAGGCAGGACATCTCGCCGGCTTTTGAAGGCTTGGCGCACACCTGATTGGTGGGGTGCTGGCCGGGCGAGGTGGGGTCGGCGGCCTTCGTGGCCGGGACAGGATCCTTGGCGGCGGTAGCGGAGACGGAGGCCGCGGCAGGCACGGCGATCAGCGAGAGTGCGGCGACGGCAAGCGCCACGATCAGCGCTAAGACGCGTCCGACCGTCGTGGCCAACGCGACCGGGAGCGATCTGAGGCGGGATGGTCGCGTGGAACGGGGATGAGACACGTACACCTCTCCTATCGGGTGCATGCACACCCGGATTGTGAATTCTTGAGCAGGGCGGATTTCGGCCCAGTCGTACTTCTTCAGCCGCGACTCGTTTGCGGGGCCCAGCGTGTTGCAGTACGCAGCCGCCTGGCCGGCTTGCGTGCGGGGCCGGCCGTGGATGAGGCGGGTTCGGGGGCCCTCCGGTCGCGATGAGGGGCCTTCGGTGAGGTTCAGGACTGCGGAGAGCTCTCAGGCAGCGCTTTTTTCCAGCACCGGATCATATTCATGCGGGGTCTGGCTCACAAGGGGTTGGCACCCTGGATCGCTGACCGCTCCCTCATGTCCGCGCCGGCTCCTCCCGGAGCAGGAGCGCCACCGCTCCGAGAGCCGCCGCATTGGCTCCCAGGTCCGCCTGCACGACATCCACTCGCCTCGCCGCGCGGGGCAGGGCAAACCGGTCGAGCGCCTCGCGGATCGGGTCCAGGACCAGCGATCCGAGCTGAGCCAATTCGCCTCCGACGACGATCCGTGAGGGATTCAGCTGCGCCACAGTCCCGGCCAGCACCCTGCCCAACCGGTCCGCAGCACTGGAGACCACCCGGCCGGCGGTCGGGGAAAGGTTACGGACGGTGGCGACCAGGGCGTCCAGGTCAGCGAGGACAAGTCCGTGCCGGGCGCACTCCTCCAGCAGCGCCGCGCCCCCGGCTACTCCTTCGAGGCACCCGCGGCCACCGCAGTTGCAGGGCTTCCCGTCCGGCTCCACGCTCACATGGCCGATCTCACCGGCACAGCCGTGCGCCCCGGCCACGGCTCGACCGCCGACCACCAAACCGCCGCCGATTCCCGTGGACCAGCGCACATACACAAGGTCTTCCGCCGAGCGTCCCGCGCCCCAGGTCGCCTCAGCCAGGGCCGCGGCACGGGAGTTGTTGCCCAGCACCACTGGCACGCCGAACTCTTCGGCGATGCGTGCCCGCAGCTCTTCGGTCTCCTTGGGCTTCCACTCGACGCCGACGATTCCGGTGAGGCCCGCGCCGACCGCCACCAGCGTCGACGGGTCGACCGCTGCCTCACCGACGGCCCGCCGCAACAGTTCCGCCGCCGCCGGGGCCACTACGTCGGCGCGCACGGCGGACGGCAGGGCGCACATGCCGCTCGCCACCACCTCGTGAGAGGTATTGACGATGACCAGGTGCATCCGGCTGCGGCCGATGTCCAGCCCCACGTACAGGCCGGCGGAAGGATTGAGCACGACTCGGGTCGCGGGCCGACCGACACCGCGCCCCGCGGTGTCGTCGGCGGCTTGCTCAACCAGGACACCGGCTTCGAGCAGTCCGGCGACGATGCTGAACAGCGTGGTCTTGGGCAGACCGGTGCGCCGGCTCAGTTCGGCGCGACTGAGCGCCCCCGAACGGCGAAGCTCGGCGAGAACGAGATCGTCGTAGGCCGCCCTGTTGCGGCGGGCAGGAGTAGGGGTCACCGCAGCATGATGCATCCTTGCTCGTTATTCGGGCAAAGATGGGAAGAATTTTCGGCGGCGAGGCCGGATGTCTCGCAGCGCAGCACGTGCTCCGGTGGTGGCGGGTGAGCTGCGGGCCGACGGGCGCCTCCATTCTGGCCGGCATGCACGGATGCGGCAGCACTGCTGGTGCGCAGGGTCGCCGCGGATACCCGTGCCTGGGTGACCGTCAGGCGCAGAGATCACAACGAAGACACAGACCCGATGCAGCCGCCGGAGACGAGGTTCTCCTGTAGACCTCTTGCGGGCCTGACTTCGCTCTCAATACGATCCGATTTCGGAAGAAAGCTGAGCCTCGGTCCGTCCCGCCCCGCCACACGCCCTGCAGGACCCCCGCACAGCCCGTCGGTCATACGGGCTTCCGCTGCCAACGGCGAAGTCCGTACGTCCCCCGCGCAAGGCGCCCGCCAGCCCCCCCAACGCCCACGCACATGACACGATGCCCGATCCCAGGAGCCGCCATGAAGCACGTCAAGCGTCGATCATTCCTTGCCGGCGTGGCCGGAGCCGTCGCCGCGACAACCATCGGGGCACCGGCCCAGGCGGCGGAGGACGCCGGGTCTGAAGCCGCCTTCGCGCTCGCCCGCAACGGCCACGGCAGGGCGACGGTGCTGTGGTGGGGCGGCGCCACCGCACAGTTCGCAGCCGCCGAACTGGCCGACTATGTAGAGCGGATGGGCGGCGCCCGCCTCCAGATCCTGCGTGCACGGCCCGAACAGCCGCAGACGGCCACCTCCGGAGTGCTCGTGCTACCCGGAAGCCGACGCCAAGCGACCACCGTCCCGCCGGTGTGGCTGGCCGAGGCCGACACGCAGCTGCGCGACCAGGCGACGGACAGTTACCTGGTCAGCGCGACCCCGCACGGCGTGCTGCTGACCGGTGTGGGCGACCGCGGCGTGGTGTACGCGACGTACGCCCTGCTGGAGCAGCTCGGAGTCGACTTCTTCGCACCGCAGTTCAGCTACTACCAGGGTGCCGCCGAGACCGTGCCGCAGACCGGCGACATCACAGTCCGCGCCCAGACCAGCCTGGTCACTCCACCCTGGCCGGTGCGGCGAAAAGCGATCGAGGAGGGCTGGAGCATAAGCCAGGCCGGCCTCACCGCGCTGATCGACTGGATGGGCAAGCAGCGGCTCAACATCCTGGTCTTTCCGTACGACTACTACGGGGCCGGAGTCAGTCGCTACGAGGACTTCGCGGCAGGGATGGCACCGGAACTCGCCAAGCGCGGCATCGTCGTGGAAGTGGGCGGCCATGGGTACGACGCGTTTCTCCGGCGGGCCGACTACCCGCAGTACTACACCCCCGGGTCCAACGTCTTCAACGTGCACGACAAAGCGGCGGTGTCCCAGTATGTCGCCGAGGTGGTCACCTATCTGCGGGCCCGGCCCGAGATCGCCATCTTCGACTGCTGGCCGCCGGACGGGGCGACGTGGCCGAAGGCGACCCTCGCCAAGTTCGGCACCGCCACCAACGCCGAAGTCCACGTTGTGAACAAGCTGGTCGCCGCCCTCGCCGACGCCGGACTCCACGTCCAGGTCGAACGCATCGCGTACGGCGCCGGCCTGGACACACCCACGGCCGGGTACGCCTTCGACCCGAAGGTGCTCATCGACTTCGCCGCGTACGGACGCACGTACGTCGCTCCGTTCAGCGATCCGTCCTCGGCCGTCAACGCGCACCACCTGGAAGTGCTGCGCCGCTGGCGCGCGACCCACCCGGGCACACTGGCGATCTACGACTACTCGCGCCGCTACCGCTGGCGCGAGCTCGGCAACCCGATCGGTGTCCTCGCCCAGGACGCGGAGATGTACCGCAGTGTCGGTGTCAACGGCATCGGCATGTACTCGGAGCCGGCGAACTGGCTGCAGTTCGAGGCGATCCACCTGTTCGGCGCCCGCAGCGCCTGGGATCCGACCCTGACCTACGACGACTTCACGGGCAGCTACCTGCCCGCGCGGTTCGGGCCCGCAGCGCAGGAGATGGCCGACTACCTGCTGCGCACCGCCGACGACCCGGACGTCCTCAACACTCCCGGCCAAGGGACGGCCCTGCGGACCAAGTACCAGGCTGCCGCGGCCGACGTCGCCGCGGCGCGAGCGAAGACCGCCGGGACCAGCGCCGCCGCGATCGTCCTCGACCGGCTGGCCTGGGGCTGCGAACTCGCCCTGGCGGATATCGACATCAGCCGGTACACCCAGGCCAACGACCAGACCGGCAAGCAGCAGGCGATGGCTCTGTACCGCCGGCTGACCCAGCAGCACCGCTTCAACGGCATCCAGCTCGACTCGAGCTACACCACCCCGCGCTATGGCGAACAGGTCACCCGGGCGCAGATCGCCAAGGAGTACCGCTCCCCGGCGTGGGGTTACCTGCCACAGGTCCAGTTCACCGTGCGGCAAGGTGGGTCCGTCGATGTGACGATCTCGGCCCAGGATGTCGACTTCCAGGGGCACGACGTGGAATGGACCCTCACCACGCCCCAGGAACTCACCGCCGAGCGCAGCCAGGGCCGTTTGCGTGCCTCGGGCCCGCTCGAGGCTTCGGAGACGGTACGCCTGAGCGCCGGGACCGACGTCGCACCTGGGAACTACGCCGTAACGGTCACCTTTGCTGTTGGCGGCGGAAATCTGACGTCCGCTCGGTGCACCATTACCGTGACCCGGTAGCGGCGCTTCGCCGTGCGCCGGTGCAGGCCGGGCCGTCCGCCACGTCCGACACCGAACTGGAGTGTGTGGAGGGCGTACACGGACCGCGCACCCCAGGTCGTGTGAAGCGACGGACCTCGAAGCGGGCGAAGGATGTGGGCGCTGCCGCCGCAGCCTCCGCCTCCGCCCGCTGCCTGGCTGGACGTCGCGCGCTGATCCACCAGGGACTACGGGACAGCCCTTAAACTGCCGGTGGCACTAACGCCTCACAGCACAGCCCCGGAGCACAGAGGAGAGACACCGGATGCCGGCACACGACCCGTCCGACTCCGACGACGTGGCCGGGACGACCAGGCTGCCCTCGTCGCCGGTCCGCCAGCCGTTGTCCGACAGCGTCTACGAGGACATCAAGGCCATGGTCATGGACCATGAGATCGCCCCCGGCGCTCGGGTCGGTATCGAAGCCCTGGCACGCACGCTCAACGTCTCTCCGACCCCCGTACGCGAGGCACTGGCCCGGCTGGAGGCCGACGGACTCGTCGTCAAGCGCTCCTTGTCCGGTTACCGGGCCACCGAACTGCTCACCCGGCAGGGGGTGGAGGAGCTGTTTGAGATGCGGCTGCTCCTCGAGCCGCGGGCCGCCGCACTGGCCGCCCTACATGCCGACGAGTCGCAACTCGACGCCATCGAGGGGCTCTTGGAGAACATGCAGTCCCTCCCCGTTCCCGACGGACCGTACGCGACCTACCGCGACTTCGCCGCCCTGGACCAGCGTTTCCACGACGCCGTCGCGGAGGCCGCCCACCGGCCCCTGCTCGCGGACGCGGTGGAGCGGCTCCACTCGCATCTGCACATCTTCCGCCTGAGCAGCCTGCAGAGCGAGGACGATCCGACCGTGGCGGAGCACGAGCGTGTGGTGCGCGCGATACTGCGCCGCAGGGCCGACCGTGCCGCCGAGGCGATGGCGGACCATCTCAACCGCAGCCTGGAGCGCCAGCTCGGCCGGTTCGCACAGGAGTGACCGGCCGGGCGGCGCCCCGCCGCCGACTCAGTCGACGTCGTCCATCCGGTAGACGCGCCGGGCGGTGCCGGCCCACACCTGGTCCTGCTCGGCCGCGGTGAGGGCGGCGGTGAGCTCCCGAGTGGCGGCCA
This sequence comes from Streptomyces sp. NPDC056231, assembly GCF_048270745.1. Taxonomy (NCBI): domain Bacteria; kingdom Bacillati; phylum Actinomycetota; class Actinomycetes; order Kitasatosporales; family Streptomycetaceae; genus Streptomyces; species Streptomyces sp. NPDC056231. The sequence continues at coordinate 24,959 of NZ_JBLVKW010000078.1, forward strand.
TGACCTCGCCGTAGCCGGCGGCGAGGGTGCACACCGGCCAGTCGGAGCCGAACATCAGCCGCTGGGGGCCGAAGGCGTCGATCACGGTGTCGGCGTACGGCCGGAGGCCGTCGACCGTCCACGACGGCCAGTCGGCCTCGGTCACCATGCCGGAGAGCTTGCACACCGTGTTCGGCAGGGCGGCCAGCTCACCCACGTGCCTTGACCACGGTTCCCGCTGCCCGGACGCGATCGGCGGCTTCCCCAAGTGGTCGAGGACGAAGGTGAGGCCGGGGACGGCCGCGGCCGCCCTTGCCGCCGCCGGCAACTGGTGGGGCAGGACGACGAGGTCGTAGACGAGCCCGGCCTCCGCGACCGCGCGCAGACCGCGCAGCACGTCGGGCCGCGTCAGCCAGTCAGGGTCCGGCTCCCCCTGGACCTGGTGGCGGATGCCGCGCAGGAACCCGCCGCCGGGCAGCGAGCGCAGCCGTGCCAGTTCACCGGCGACGCCGGGCGACGTCAGATCGGTCCATCCCACGACCGCTCCGATCACGTCGCTGCCCGCCGCCAGGGACAGGAACTCGGGGGTCTCCTCGGGCACAGTGACCGTCTGCACAAGCACCGTGGCCGCCACCCCCGCTTCCCTCATCTCCGACTCGAGGTCCGCCGGCATGAAGGAACGCCGCAGCGGGGCGAGTTCGGGGCCGCTGATCCACTCCTGGTCGCGGATGCCGAGGTCCCACAGATGGTGGTGGGCATCGATGACGGTCATGGCACTCTCCTCCCGGGCACAGGTACACCGCCGGCCAGCAGGTCCTGCGCTCGCAGAGCCTGCCACACCGTGTCCGGGACGGACCGGTGGAACTGCTCTGCGGCGTCACGGACCTGATGTGCCGACCGCGCCCCGACGAGCACCGACGCGACCGCCGGATGCCCGAAGGGGAAGCGAAGCGCGGCGGCACGCAACGGCACGCCCTGCGACTCGGTGATCTCGCGCATCCGGACGGCCCGGCGCAGGACGTCCTCGGGAGCCGCGGCGTAGTCGTACCTGGCACCCTGTTCCGGGTCGGCCAGCAGCCCGGAGTTGAATACGCCCCCGATGATCACGCTCTTGCCCGCTGCCTCCGCGGCGGGCAGCAGGGCGTCCAGCGCGCCTTGTTCGAGGAGCGTGTAGCGCCCCGCGCACAGCACGGCGTCGACGTCCGTGTCCGCCAGGAAACGTGCCAGCATCCGGCTCTGGTTCATGCCCGCGCCGATCGCTCGGACGACTCCCTGCGACCGCAGCTCCTCGAGTGCCGGATACGCCTCCCGGAACGCCTGGTCCTCATGGTCGTCCGGATCGTGCAGAAGGACCAGGTCGACGCGGTCCAGTCCGAGGCGGGTGAGGCTGTCCTCCAGCGAGCGGCGCACACCGTCGGCGCTGAAGTCCCACATACGCCGATGGGTGGCCGGTACGGCGAAGCCGGCGGCCCGGTCCTCGCCGCCGCCGTCGTACGGGACGAGTACCCTGCCCACCTTGGTGGACAGGGTGAACTCTTCCCGGGGCATGGCCCGCAAGGCCGCGCCCAGTCTGCGCTCCGACAGGCCGAGGCCGTAGTGCGGGGCGGTGTCGAAGTAGCGGATGCCCGCATCCCAGGCCGCTTCCACAGCGCTCGCCGCCTCGTCCTCGCCCACGGCCTCGTACATGCCGGCGACAGCGGCGGCGCCGAAGCCGAGGGCGGTGACACGGACACCGCTGCGACCGAGAGTGCGGCTCGGCAGTGCCGGCCCGGCACCGCGTTCGTCCGTTCGCATCACTGCCCCTCCGGACGGAGCCGCAGGCCCTGCATCCCGCCGTCCACGGCCAGCGCGGTGCCGGTGACGGACGCGGCGGCGGGACTGGCCAGGTACACGACGGCAGCGGCGACCTCCTCGGCCGTCACCAGCCGGCCCATGGGCTGACGGGCGTTGAGCGCCGCCCGTTCGGCGGCCGGGTCGGCCGCCCGGTCGAGGAGGCGGCCCACCCAAGGGGTGTCCGCCGTACCCGGGTTGACGCAGTTGACGCGGATGCCCTCCCGGACGTGGTCCGCCGCCATGGCCAGCGTCAGTGACAGGACCGCGCCCTTGCTGGCGCTGTACAGGGCACGCTGCGGCAGCCCGGCCGTGGCCGCGATCGAGCAGGTGTTGACGACGGCCGCGTGCGCGGAGCCGCGCAGATGGGGGAGGGCCGCGCGCATGGTGCGGACCATACCCAGGACGTTCACGTCGAGGACCCGGTGCCACTGGGCGTCGTCGTTGTCCTCGACCGTGCCCACGGCGCCGATGCCGGCGTTGTTGACCAGGATGTCGATGCCGCCGAGGTCGGCGGCCGCGGCAGCGACGGCGGACCGTACGGAGGGGTCGTCGGACACGTCCGCGGTGTACCCGCGCAGGGGCTTGTCCACCCCTGAGGCATCGAGGTCGAGCACGGCGACGTCTGCGCCGTGTGCCGCCAGCAGGTCGGCGGTGGCCTTTCCGATGCCGGACGCGCCACCGGTCACCAGGGCCCGGAGCCCGGTCAGTTCGCTCATTGGTTGGTCCTCTTCTCCTCTTCGGCGACGTCGGCGGCCCAGAAAGCGCCGTCCGGATAGCGGTATGCGGCGATCGACGCGGGGTGCATCTCCGACGAGAAGCCGGGCACGGTGGGGGCCGTGTAATGCCCGCCTGCGACGACCACAGGGTCCTTGCGGTCGCGGTGCTGGGACACCGCGGAGGTGGGTCGGGGTCTTCTACGGGTGTCCCGGCCGCCTACTCCATGAGGAAGACCTGCTCCATGGAGGCCCACCACTCGCCGGACGCGGCTTCGTCGACGGGCTGCTGGCAAGGGGCGGTGAGCTGCCACCAGTTCTGGGTGGCCCGGTCGGCTGCCATCAGGGCCAGGTCCGCCGCCAGGTCGTCGCCGTGGTACTCGAAATAGCTGAACAGCCGGTCGCCGAGCAGGTGGATCGAGTAGTTGGTGATGTGGCAGCGCCGCAGCCGGTCGAGGACGGCCTCGGGCACCTCGCGGTGCAGTTCGCAGTACTCGTCCACCTTCTCGGGGCGGACACGGATGACCTGCGCGACGCGTCTCATGCGGTGCCGCTCCGAGCGTGCACGGCGGAGATGGTGTCCTCGTGGATCATGCGGATGATCTTCCCGCTCATCCGGTCGTAGTCGTGGTCGTTCTTCACCTCGTCGCGGACGCGGTGATCGGCCATGACGACCACCCGGTCGGCCAACGTGATCATTTCGGCCAGGTCACTGCTGATCAGCAGGATGGGCAGACCGCCGCGGGCCAGTTCCCACAGCAGTTCGTGGAAGGCGTGCTTGGTGCGCACGTCCACGCCGACGGTCGGCTCGTCGACGACCAGCAGGCGGGTGTCGGCGGCGAGCCACTTCGCCAGGCTGACCTTCTGCTGGTTGCCGCCGGACAGTTCACCGGCATTCTGCTCGAGACCGGAGACACGGATGCCGAGGCGGGCGACGAGGTCCTCGGCGATCTCCTTCTCTCGGCGGGACGAGACGTGCCCGAGGGCACGGGCGAGCTTCTTCCACACCGTGACCGTGATGTTCCGGACGATGGGCTGTTCCAGGAAGACGCCTTCCTCCTTGCGGTTCTCGGTCAGATAGCCGATGCCGTACGTGTGGAGGGCCTCGCGCGGGGAGCCGATCTTCGCGGTCTCGCCGTACACCCGGATCTCGCCGCCCGTGACGCGGTCCAGGCCGAGGACGGCCTTGACCAGTTCGCTGCGGCCCGCGCCGACCAGGCCGTAGAGGCCGACGATCTCCCCGGGGCGGACGTCGAGCGAGACGTCCTCGTGGCCGGCGGCAGTGGAGACCCCGTCGAGGGAGAGCGCCGGGGCGGCGGACATGTCAACGGTGCGCGGGGTCATGTCCGTCACCGCGTGGGCGCGGCCGACCATGAGGGTGACCACGTCGTCCTGGGTGTGCTCGGCGAGTGGCGCCGACTCGAGCACGGAGCGGCCGTCGCGCAGGACGGTGACGGTGTCGCAAACGGCGAACACCTCCTCCAGCTTGTGGCTGACGAAGACGACGCAGGTACCGCGTGCCGTGAGCCTCCGCACCACGTCGAAGAGCCGCTCGGCCTCCTGAGGCGAGAGGGAGGCGGTGGGCTCGTCGAGCAGGAGCACCCGGCTCTCGGTGTAGAGCGCCTTGGCGATCTCCACCAACTGTTGCTGGGCCACGGACAGTTCCCGCACCGGTTGATGTGGGTCGATGTCGAGGCCGAGCTCGGCCAGGCAGCGGAGGGCCGGGGCGGTCATCGCCTTCCGGTCGACCAGACCGCGGCGCGACGGCGGGCTCTGCAGCGTGATGTTCTCGGCGACCGAGAAGCCGGGGATCAGGTTGCGTTCCTGATGGACGACACCGATCCCGGTGTGGGTGGCGTCCAGGGGGGAGCGCAGACGGATCTCCTCGCCACGCCAGGTGAGCCTGCCGCCGTCGGGCGTGTGCACACCGGTGATCACCTTGATCAGCGTGGACTTGCCCGCGCCGTTCTCGCCGAGCAGGGCGTGCACGGATCCGGCGGTGAGCCTCAGGCCCACGCCGTCGAGGGCGCGCACACCGGGGAAGACCTTGACGATGTCGTCGCATTCCAGCAGCACGTCGCTCATGCGGCACCTCCGGTGGTCGGCAGTGCGGCGGCCGGCTGCCCGTCGCTCTGCGGCGGCGCGGGTGGGGTCCGTCCGGGCACCCTGCCCTTCTTGACGAGACGGGTCTGGTGGATACGACCGCCCACGACCGTGCCGAGGACGACCATCCCGATGAGGAAGTTGACCCAGCTCGGGTCGAGCGAGAACTGGGCGCGTGCGGTGTCGATGAGCCGCATGACGAAGGCGGCGAGCACAGTGCCGAGGATCGCCACGGAGCCGCCGGTCAGCGCAACGCCGCCGATGATGGGCGCGGCGAAGCTGGGCAGCAGCCAGTCGCCGCCCACACTGCGGTTGACGCCTGGCAGCGACGCGGTGGCGGTCAGCGCGGCGATGCCGACGAGCAGTCCCGACAGGGTGTGGGCGAGCACGATCTGCCGGTCGGTGGAGATGCCGGACAGTCTGGCCGCGAGCGGATTGCCGCCGGCGGCGAGCAGCCGACGGCCGGCCACGGTGCGGTACATGAACGTGGCGAGCAGGGCCGCCGCGACGAGCGCGGTGACGAAGACGAGCGGGATGTTCAGCGGGGCGGCGCGGCCGAGGTCGCGCAGCGTGGCGGAGTATCCGTCGATGGTGCGCGTCCCGGACAGCCGGTACTGCGCTCCGAGCAGGATGGTCATGGTTCCGAGCGTGACGATGAAGCCGTTGATGCGCGTGGCGACGATGAACACGCCCGTCACCAGGCCGATCAGCGTGGCGGTCAGCACGCCGACGAGGACGGCGACTCCCGCGGGCACACCGCTGTCGGCCATCAGCACGCCCATCAGACAGGCGCTGAAGCCACCCAGCGCGCCGACGGCCAGGTTGAGCTGACCGACACACAAGGCCACCATCTGGGCCAGTCCGATGAGGATCGGTGTGGCGAGGTACTGCAGGAAGGTACGGACGGAGGGGCCTTCGAAGAAGGAGCCGGACGAGGCGACTCCCAGCGCCACGTAGCCCGCGAGAACCACGCACAGCAGGGTCATCGTTGTGGAGCGGGAGAAGCGCCGCAGTGCCGGCAGGGCCGCGGCTCCCCGTTCGAGGAGCGGGATCATGTGGAGCGCACCACCTTGCGATAGGACACGACCGTGCGCACCCGGTCCGCGGACAGAGCCAGCAGAAGTACGCAGCCGAGGTAGATGTTGAGACTTTCCAGACCGACACCGAGCAGGTCGAGGCCCTTGCGGATCACGCCGACCAGGGAGGTGCCGAGCAGGGCGCCGATGACGGAGACGACACCGCCGGTGAGCAGGGTCCCGCCGAGGACCGCGCCGAGGAAGGAGGGGAGCATGAAGTCGTCACCGATGGAGGCGCGGAACGTGCCCGTGCCCACGGCGGCCATGAAACCGGCGAGCGCGGCGAGCAGGCCGGACAGGGCGTGCGCCAGGACGACCCTGCGTCCTGTCGGGATGCCGGACAGTTCGGCGGCGGCCGGGTTCGCACCGGTGAGCAGCAGCTCGCGGCCCATGCGGGTGCGGGCGTAAAGGAAGCCGAGGCCGATGAGGGCCAGCACGGTGAACTGGGCCATCTGCGGTATGGCCGGGGAACCGCAGACGGGCCCGAGGCAGATGTCGGCGAGCGAGTAGGAACGCAGCTCGGCGAGCCCGTCCGGACGCGTGGTGAACGCGGCGTTCTCGGTGAAGGCCGAGTAGAGCAGGGAGACCAGACCCAGCAGAGCGAAGTCCATGGCCAGCGTCACGACGAAGGAACTCACGCCCGTGCGGGCGATGATCCAGCCGGTCAGAGCCCCGATGGCGCAGCCGGCGGCAAGGCACAGCACCAGGCCCGTCGGGAGAGGCAGGCCGAGACGGTCGTAGCCGAATCCGGCGAAGAAGGCGCCGAACGCTGCCATGCGCCCGACGGCGAGGTTCATGTGCCCCACGGAGAGCACGACCATCTGCGCGAGGGCCACCACCGTCAGTGTGCAGATGTCCCTCAGGAGCGGGAAGAGCACCAGCCGCTCGTCGAAGAACGCCGGGCGCAGGACGCCGAAGAGTGCGCCGAGCGCGACGATGAGTACGAGCAGTCCCAGCCGCTGGTTGACCCAGATGGGCAGCCGGTGCGCGGGGCGTACTCCGTCGGTGGGGCGGTCCGTCTCGCTGTCGGGGCGAGTGACGGCCGTCTTCATGACACCCTCCGGTCGTCGATGGCGTCCATGTCCCAGTCGATGCCGATGCCCGGCTCGTCCGGGGCCACGGCCTGTCCGTCGCGCAGGGTCAGTTCGGTGCGGGTCACGGCGCGCAGCTGCGGGATGTACTCCACGTATGCGCCGTTGCTGACCGCGGCGACGAGGCTGACGTGCAGTTCCATCAGGAAGTGCGGGCAGACCTTGACGTTGAAGGTCTCGGCCAGGTGGGCGACCTTCAGCCACGGAGTGATACCGCCGACGCGCGCGACGTCGACCTGCACCACGGAGGCAGCACCGGTCTCCAGATAGTTCCGGAACTGCATCGGCGAATACATCGACTCGCCGACCGCGATCGGGATCCTGGTCGAGCGGGCCAGCCGGGCATGACCGCTGAGGTCGTCCGCGGGCAGGGGCTCCTCGAGCCAGTACGGGTCGTAGGGCTCGAGAGCAGCGGCCAGCTGTACGGCGGAGGACAGCGACTGCGACTGGTTGGCGTCCGTCATGATGTGCAGGGACGGACCGACGGCCTCGCGTACGGCGCGCAGGCGCTCCGCGTCCTCGGCGACGTGCGGTTTGCCCACCTTGATCTTGACGCCGGCCCACTGTGCGTTCCTGGCCGCGAGGGCCGATTTGACCAGGTCCTCGGTGCCGAGGTGGAGCCAGCCTCCCTCGGTGTCGTACACCGGGACCTGTCGGCGGTGGCCTCCGGCCAGCCGCCACAGCGGTTCGCCCGCCCGCTTGCAGCGCAGGTCCCACAGGGCCGTGTCGATCGCGGCGAGAGCGAGCGAGGTGATGGCTCCGGTCGTGGTCGCGCGGGTCAGGCCGAACAGCTCCTGCCAGAGCCCTTCGACGTTGCGTGCGTCCTTCCCCGCGAGGAGCGGCAGGAGATGGTCGCGCAGCAGGGCCAGTACGGAGGTTCCGCCGGTGCCGATCGTGTAGGCGTAGCCGGTTCCCTCGATGCCGTCCGCGGTGGTCAGGCGGACGAGGATCGTTTCCTGCTTCACGAAGGACTGCACCGCGTCGGTGCGGTCGGTCTCCACCGCGATGTCGGCCAGCAGGGCCGTGGCGTTGGTGATGATGCTCATGTCGTGTGGCGGCTTTCTGTGGTCCGTGGCCGGGGCGCTCAGCCGCAGGAGAGGAACTCGTCGGCGAACTGCTTCTTCAGCTCGGCGGTCTTCGCCTGCCGCGCGCTGTCGTAGTCGGCGACGTTCTCCTTCGTGACGACGAAGGAACCCGAGTCGACGATCTGTCCGGGCTTCGTCATGGTGCACTGCTTGGTCTGCAGCAGCGCGAGGGCCCAGGCACCGATCTCCGCCTGGCCAACGGGGTTCTGCACGACAGTGGCACTGACGGAGCCGTTCTTGACCGAATTGAGGATCTTGGCGTCGTCGTCGATGGCCACGACCTTGGCCTTCGAACCGGACTCGCGCACGGCTTCGGCCGCGGCGACCGCCGGGTTGTAGGCGGTCGAGACGATGCCCTGGATCTGGGCGCCCTTGGCGGCGAGCAGGTCGGAGACCGCCTTCTGCGCGGTCTGGAGGTCCTTGTCGATGTCGGTGATGGTCTGCAGGAGCGTGACCTTGCCGCCGGTCTCCTTCACCGCCTTCTCGACGCCCTTCCTGCGCAGTTGCGTATTGGCGTCGACGTTGTTGCCCGTCAGATGGACGAGGGCGCCCTTGCCGCCCATCGCGCTGATGGCGGCCTGCGCGGCCTTGTAGGCAGCGAGCTCGACGTCCGTGGACAGGCAGAAGTCGGCCTCGTTCTTGCCGCCGGCGGGGCAGGAGGCGAGCGACGCCACGGCGAAGCCCTGGGACTTGAGGTCGGCGAAGGTGGTGTTGATGTCGGTCGGGGACACCCCGAAGATGCCGAAGGCGTTGTAGCCGCGGGCAGCGAGCGTCGAGACCAGGTTGTTCTGCTTCTGCTGGTCCCATTCGGCGGTCTCGTCGAAGGTGACGTCGCCCAGCCCGAGCGTCTTCTTGGCGTCCGCGCCGGCCCCCTTCCAGGGCTGGAAGTAGGGGTGGGCACCGCCGGGTACGAGTGCGACCTTGGTTCCGGAGCCGTCGGCGAGCTCTGCCGTTTTGCTGCCGGGCCGGGCGGAAGCTGCCCCGGCCGCCCCTGGTTCGTCCGAATTCTTGACGGTGCAGGCTGCCGAGGCGGTGGCGAGAAGGGCGAGGGTGACGGCGGCCGACAGCACTGATCTACGACGGGTCATGGTGGTTGCCTCAGTCGAATCAAATAGGATTTCGTTGCCCGTGATCCTGTGGGAGGGTTGGCCATCCCGTCAAGACCCGTACGGCAACTATCCCCGCGAGCTCCTTCGGCGGAGGGCTCGAGCGTCTCTGCCGGTGCGCGCTAAACACGATCTGACGTGCTCTGATGTCCTGCACTTCAAGCGTCGCGGCCCCTCGGGATGCCGAAGGAGCCGGGGGTGGAGGCTCTCGGGGCTTGGATGCCTGGGAGCCGAAGGCTGCTTTCAATCGCATAGGATTTGCTGGAGATGGAGGGAGATCGAAGTCATGCCGTCGAACATGGATGCTGTCGGAGAAGTACCGCTGACCGGCGCATCACCCAGCGCCCCTGCGTCCCCGAGACGGGAGGTGCTGACGGACAGCGTCTACGAAGCGGTCAAGGCCATGGTGATGGACCACGTGATCCAGCCGGGTGCCCGAGTCGGTATCGAGGCGCTGTCGCGCTCGCTCGGAGTATCGGCCACTCCGGTACGCGAGGCCCTCGCCCGACTCGAGGCCGACGGCCTGGTCGTCAAGCGATCGCTCTCGGGCTACCGCGCCACCGAGCTCCTGACCCGCCAGGGCGTCGAGGAGCTGTTCGAGATGAGGCTGTTGCTGGAGACCAGGGCTGCCGCTCTGGCCGCCGAGCACATCGGGGATGCCGAGCTCGACCGAATGGAGTCGTTGGTCGAGGAGATGCAGGGCCTGCCCGACAACGGCCACAGCTACGCCGTCTATGGGCAGTTCGCGGTGCTGGACCAGCAGTTCCACGACGCGCTCGCCGCCGCATCGGGGCGCACCATGCTCGCCGCGGCGGTGGAGAGGCTGCATACGCACCTGCACCTGTTCCGTCTCAGTGCCGTCGCGGGCGGCAGCCCGGCCACGGCTATGGAGCACAGCCGGATCCTGAGAGCGGTGCTCCGGCGCAGCCCCGAACGCGCGTCACAGGCCATGCGCGACCACCTGGAACTCAGCTTGCGGCGCCAGCTCAGCCGATACGACGACGACGCCTGAGCTTGTTCTTTCTGGTCTGACCTGGTCACGTTCGGTGATGGTCTTGGGCCGCCTGACCGTTTTACCCACGTCGCAGAGCGTGGCGGGGTGCCGTTCTTCGAGCCGGGTGGTCGGCCGGGGCCGGGCAAGGCGGGTTCGGGCGGGGGTTCCTGAACCCCCGGCGGACCCGGGCGGGAGTGCGCCGGCCGGACTCGGCGGCTTCTCCCAGGGGCGGCGGAGGTCCGCGGCCAGTGGCCGGGCGAGGCGGAGTTGGGTATGGGCGGCGACGACCAGCCAGGTCCACCGGTCCGCTGCCTCGGGCGTGCGGAGCTTCGGACGGGTCCAGCCCGGCGTCTGCTTGATCATCCGGAAGGTGTGCTCAAGATCGAATATGCGCAGGAACGCCTGCCGGCGCAGGTTGACGTCCGCGCCTGATAGGCCCGGTGACTGATGTCCACAGTCAGACAGGAAGTGGATCGTGACCGCCAGACAGGTGGTCGATCTCCAGGATGCTCAACGTGCCTTCGATGATGAAGAGTTCGCCGGTGTGGTCGATCAACGCGGTCGCACGCACCAGACGCCGGGAGTCCGCCCGTAGGGCGGGCCGGGCGGCGTCTGATGCGTGCGACCGCAAGGCGGAGGGTCCCGATACCGAGCATATCGGGGTGAGCCCGACAATGCAGCGGGCGTGGGGGCCAGACGTCGCCCGGCAGGCGGGACTTTCGAAACAGGCCCTAGTAGGGCTTTGTTAGGTCCTGTGGTGTGGTTCTGGTGTCGGTGCGGATTGGCCGCATATCGAGCAGGCGCCGGTCC
>NZ_JBLVKW010000079.1:0-34597 GCF_048270745.1 Streptomyces sp. NPDC056231
CCCCCCCCCCCCCCCCCCCCCGCCGGGGCCCCCCCCCCGCCCCGCCCCCCCGGCCGGCGGCCCCCCCCCCTGGGCGGCGCCCCCCCCCCAACTGCGCGTCCGTTTCCGGTCAGCCGGCGATGACCTCGATGGCCGCGAGGTTCTTCTTGCCCCGGCGCAGCACCAGCCAGCGTCCGTGCAGCAGTTCCTCACGGGCCGGTGCGGCCTCGCCGTCCGCGACCTTGACGTTGTTCACGTAGGCCCCGCCCTCCTTGACCGTGCGGCGGGCTCCCGACTTGCTCGGCGCCAGTCCGACCTCGACCAGGAGGTCCACCAGCGGGCCGAGCTCGGTGACCTGCGCGTGCGGCACCTCGGAGAGCGCGGCGCTCAGCGTCGCCTCGTCCAGCTCGCCCAGCTCACCCTGGCCGAAGAGTGCCTTCGACGCCGCGACGACCGCCGCGCACTGCTCGGCGCCGTGCACCAGCGTCGTCAGCTCCTCCGCCAGCGCGCGCTGCGCCGTCCGGGCCTGCGGGCGCTCCTGGGTGAGCTGCTCCAGCTCCTCCAGCTCGGTACGGCTCCTGAAGCTGAGGATCCGCATGTACAGCGAGATGTCCCGGTCGTCCACGTTCAGCCAGAACTGGTAGAACGCGTACGGCGTCGTCATCTCCGGGTCCAGCCAGACGGCCCCACTCTCGGACTTGCCGAACTTGGTCCCGTCCGCCTTCACCATCAACGGGGTGGCCAGCGCGTGCACCTCGGCGCCCGGCTCCAGGCGGTGGATCAGGTCGATACCCGCGGTAAGGTTGCCCCACTGGTCGCTGCCGCCCTGCTGCAGCGTGCAGCCGTACCGTCGGTACAGCTCCAGGAAGTCCATGCCCTGCAGCAGCTGGTAGCTGAACTCCGTGTAGCTGATGCCCTCCTGCGACTCCAGCCGGCGGGCGACCGAGTCCTTGGTGAGCATCTTGTTGACCCGGAAGTGCTTGCCGATGTCCCGCAGGAACTCGATCGCGGACATGCCCGCGGTCCAGTCCAGGTTGTTGACCATGACCGCCGCGTTCTCGCCCTCGAAGGACAGGAACGGCTCGATCTGGGACCGCAGCCGCGACACCCAGTTGGCGACCGTCTCCGGGTCGTTCAGCGTGCGCTCGGCGGTCGGCCTCGGGTCACCGATCTGACCGGTGGCCCCGCCCACCAGGGCGAGCGGCCGCAGCCCGGCCTGCTGGAGCCGGCGCATGGTGAGCACCTGCACCAGATGGCCGACGTGCAGACTTGCCGCAGTGGGGTCGTAGCCGCAATAGAACGTGACGGGACCGTCCGCGAGCGCCTTACGCAATGCGTCCTCGTCAGTGGACTGGGCGAACAGCCCGCGCCACTTCAGCTCGTCGACGATGTCCGTCACGGTCGTTTCTCTCCTTGCACGGTTTCGATTGATTCCGCGGCCAGTCTATGGCGGTCACACGCCGAGGCTGACCGAGCTCATGTTGAAGTCCGGGATCCGCAGCGCCGGCATCGCGGCCCGGGTGAACCAGTCGCCCCACTCGCGCGGTAGCGTCTTCTCGGTGCGGCCGGCCTCGGAAGCCCGGGAGAGCAGGTCCACGGGCGACTCGTTGAACCGGAAGTTGTTCACCTCGCCGACCACCTCGCCGTCCTCCACGAGATACACCCCGTCGCGGGTCAGCCCGGTCAGCAGCAGCGTCGCCGGGTCGACCTCCCGGATGTACCAGAGGCAGGTCAGCAGCAGAGCACGGCCGGTCGTCGCCGCGACCATCTCGTCGAGCGACCGCTCACCGCCACCGTCGAGCACCAGGTTGTCGATCGCGGGGGCGACCGGCAGCCCGGTCAGCCCCGCCGTGTGCCGGGTGGTGGTCAGACGGTCCAGCCGGCCGTCGTGAATCCAGTCGGTCCTCGACAGCGGCAGACCGTTGTCGAAGACCGAAGCCCCGTCGCCCGACGCATGGGCGATCACGAACGGCGCCGACTCGAGCCCCGGCGCGTTCGGGTCGCTGCACAGCGTGAGCGGCAGCTCGGACAGCTTCTCGCCGAGCCGGGTACCGCCACCCGGCTTCGAGAAGACCGTCCGGCCCTCGGCGGCGTCCCGGGCCGTCGACGACCACAGCTGATAGATCAGCAGATCGGCCACGGCGGTCGGCGGCAGCAGCGTCTCGTACCGACCGGCGGGCAGCTCGATACGGCGCTCGGCCCAGCCGAGCCGCTGCGCCAACTCCGCGTCCAGCTCGGCCGGGTCGACATCCTTGAAGTCCCTGGTGGCACGGCCTGCCCACGCGGAACGCGACCGGTCGGGCGACTTGGCGTTCAGCTCCAGCGTGCCGTTTGGCTGGTCGTGGCGCAGCCGCAGCCCGGTCGACGTGCCCAGATACGTCGAGGTCAGCTGGTGGTGCGCGAAGCCGTACAGCTCACGGCCGCCGGCCCGGGCGCGGGCGAAGGCGTCACCGAGCGACGGCGCGAACTCCGCGAACACGTCGGAACCCGTCTCCGCCGGCGCATCCGTGAAATCGGGCGATGACGGCACACCGGTGATCAGCGGCTGCGCGTCCTCGGCCGGACCTGCGCCACGCGCGGCCGCCTCGGCGGCCCGGACCAGCGGTTCCAGGTCCTCGGCGGTGACGGCGGACCGCGACACGACTCCGGACGCGGCCCCCTCGGCACCGTCGACGGTCGCGATGACGGTCAGGGTCCGCCCCCGGGTCACCCCGTTCGTGGTGAGCGCGTTGCCCGCCCAGCGCAGATTGGCGGAGGACTCCTCGTCGGCGATGACGACACAGCCGTCGGCGGTGGACAGTTCGAGCGCGCGCTCGACGATCTCGTACGGCTTGCTGATGCGGCTCATCGGCCCGCCTCCTGCGTCGTGTTGAGGATGTTCACGCCTCGGAAGAGGGCGGAGGGGCAGCCGTGCGAGACGGCCGCGACCTGGCCCGGCTGGGCCTTGCCGCAATTGAAGGCGCCGCCCAGGACGTACGTCTGCGGGCCGCCGACCTTCTCCATCGAGCCCCAGAAGTCCGTCGTCGTCGCCTGGTACGCGACGTCGCGCAGCTGTCCGGCCAGCTTGCCGTTCTCGATGCGGAAGAACCGCTGCCCGGTGAACTGGAAGTTGTAGCGCTGCATGTCGATCGACCAGGACCGGTCGCCGACCACAAAGATGCCGCGCTCCACCCCGCCGATCAGATCCTCGGTGGACAGGCCGCCCGGGTCCGGCTGCAGCGACACGTTCGCCATCCGCTGCACGGGGACATGGCTCGGCGAGTCCGCGTACGCGCACCCGTTGGACCGGCCGAGCCCCGTCAGCTTCGCGATCCGTCGGTCCAGCTGGTAGCCGACCAGCGTCCCGTCCTTGATCAGGTCCCAGGACTGGCTCTCGACCCCCTCGTCGTCGTACCCGATGGTCGCGAGTCCGTGCTCGGCGGTCCGGTCGCCCGTCACGTTCATCACGGGGGAGCCGTACGTCAGCTTGCCCAGCTGGTCGAAGGTGGCGAACGAGGTCCCTGCGTACGCCGCCTCGTACCCCAGCGCCCGGTCCAGCTCGGTGGCATGGCCGATCGACTCATGGATCGTCAGCCAGAGATTCGACGGGTCGACCACCAGGTCGTACGTCCCCGCCTCGACGCTAGGAGCCCGCATCTTCTCCGCGAGCAGCCCCGGGATCCGCTCCAACTCGGAATCCCAGTCCCAGCCGGTTCCGGTGAGGTACTCCCAGCCGCGCCCCACCGGAGGGGCGATGGTCCGCATCGAGTCGAACTCACCCGTCGTGCCGTCCACGGCGACCGCGGTGAACTGCGGGTGCAGCCGGACCCGCTGCTGGGTGGTGACGGTGCCCGCCGTGTCCGCGTAGAACTTGTTCTCGTGGACGGTCATCAGCGAGGCGTCCACATGCGCGACGCCCTCGGCCCCCAGGAGCCGGCTGCTCCACTCGGCGAGCAGCCCCGCCTTCTCCTCGTCCGGTACGGAGAACGGGTCGATCTCGTACGCCGACACCCAGGTCCGCTCACCGTGCACCGGCTCGTCCGCCAGCTCCACGCGCTCGTCCGAGCCCGCCGCCGCGATCACCTTCGCCGAGAGCTTCGCCATGGCGACCGCCTGGGACGCCACCTTCGCCGCGGCGTCCATGGTCAGATCCACCCCGGACGCGAACCCCCACGCCCCGCCGTGCACCACCCGCACCGCGTACCCGAGATCGGTGGTGTCCGAGGTCCCCGAGGGCCGGGCGTCCCGCAGCCGCCAGGATGCGCTGCGCACCCGCTCGAAGCGGAAGTCCGCATGTGTGGCGCCCAGCGCGCGGGCCCGGGCGAGCGCCGCGTCGGCGAGGGCCCGCAGCGGCAGGGCCAGAAACCCCTGATCGATGGCATGGGCCATGTGCGGCCTCCCCTTTTCGCTCACGTCGTTGAATCCACCAGACGGAAGTGAAGCACGGCCGTACGCGTCTCGCCGGGGAATTCGGCGTGGGTGCGAAACGAGGACTCCTCGCAGGTTCGGAGTGCCCGCGGCCGGGCTCGGATTCGCTCACATCAGAACGGCGCCGACGACATCGCCCAGCTCGTCGTGCCGGAGCCGGCCGGGAACGCCGTCCGGGCGGGCGGGGATCATGCGCCCCAGGTCTCCGGGGCCCATGTCACGAGCGCGCTCGTCACCGGCGGAGCCTGTGCTCCCTGCCCACGTACGACAAGCGGATACTGGAGACGCCGGGGGAAGAGGACCTGTCCGTGTACGCGCCCGGACTGGTGGAACGAGGTTGGACCGCTGCCGACTGTAGGAACCCCACAGTGCCTCGTGGAAGCCACTGTCAGGGGCCGAGTCCTTGGAAGGCGCACGGTACCGATAGGTTTTCGAGGTACCAGACCGCTATCGAAAGGGTGATCCGTTGAGCCGCTCGGTTCTCGTCACCGGAGGAAACCGGGGCATCGGCCTCGCCATCGCCCGCGCTTTCGCCGACAACGGCGACAAGGTCGCGATCACGTACCGCTCGGGCGAGCCGCCCCAGATCCTCACCGAAGCGGGGGTCCTGGCCGTCCGGTGCGACATCACCGACGCCGAGCAGGTGGAGCAGGCATACAAGGAGATCGAGGAGAAGCACGGTCCGGTCGAGGTACTGGTGGCCAACGCCGGTATCACCAAGGACCAGTTGCTGATGCGGATGTCCGAGGAGGACTTCACGTCCGTACTCGACACCAACCTCACCGGCACCTTCCGGGTCGTCAAGCGTGCCAACCGCGGCATGCTGCGCGCCAAGAAGGGCCGTGTCGTCCTCATCTCCTCCGTCGTCGGCCTTCTCGGCTCGGCGGGGCAGGCCAACTACGCCGCGTCCAAGGCCGGCCTGGTCGGCTTCGCCCGGTCGCTGGCGCGTGAGCTCGGCTCGCGGAACATCACTTTCAACGTCGTCGCGCCCGGTTTTGTCGACACCGACATGACCCAGGCGCTCACCGAGGAGCAGCGCAAGGGCATCGTCGCCCAGGTGCCGCTGGCCCGTTACGCGCAGCCCGAGGAGATCGCCGCCGCGGTGCGCTTCCTCGCCTCCGACGACGCGTCGTACATCACTGGAGCCGTCATCCCCGTTGACGGCGGATTGGGCATGGGTCACTGACCACCATGATCGGAATTCTCGACGGCAAGCGCATCCTCATCACCGGTGTGCTGATGGAGTCGTCCATCGCTTTCCACACTGCCAAGGTGGCCCAGGAGCAGGGTGCCGAAGTCATCCTGACGGCCTTCCCCCGGCCCACGCTGACGGAGCGCATCGCCAAGAAGCTGCCCAAGCCCGCCAAGGTCATCGAGCTGGACGTGACCAACACCGAGCACCTGGACCGGCTCGAAGGCCTGGTCCGTGAGGAGCTCGGTTCGCTGGACGGCGTCGTCCACTCCATCGGCTTCGCGCCGCAGGACGCGCTCGGCGGCAACTTCCTGAACACCCCGTTCGAGTCGGTCTCGACCGCGATGCACGTCTCGGCGTTCTCGCTGAAGTCGCTCGCCATGGCCTGCAAGCCGCTGATGAGCGAGGGCGGCTCGATCGTCGGCCTCACCTTCGACGCACAGTTCGCCTGGCCGCAGTACGACTGGATGGGCCCGGCCAAGGCGGCGCTGGAGGCCACCTCCCGCTACCTCGCCCGTGACCTGGGCAAGGACAACATCCGCTGCAACCTGATCTCCGCCGGGCCGATCGGCTCGATGGCCGCCAAGTCCATCCCGGGCTTCTCGGAGCTCGCGGACGTGTGGAACACCCGCTCCCCGCTGTCCTGGGACATGGCCGACCCGGAGCCGGCCGGCCGCGGTGTCGTCGCCCTGCTCTCGGACTTCTTCCCGAAAACCACGGGTGAGATCATCCACGTCGATGGTGGCGTGCACATGATGGGCGCCTGACCTCGTACGACCCGGCACGAACCGGCCGCGTACCACCTCCGAGCGGGTGGTGCGCGGCCGGCGTGCATCTGCGCCCGGTTTCCCTCCGCTCAAGTCGAAAAGGCGGTCGTTCCACCGCAGAATGTGGTGGAACCGGACTTTTGGTCAGGCTGCGGAGGTGATCGCTGTGCGCCCCACACGTCGCCGAACCTGGGCCCTGCTTGCGGCCTCGGCCGTCGCCGTCGCAGTGGCCGCCCTCATAGGCATATCCGTCGTGGGGCGGACGGGCGCCGGAGCGTCCGCACCAGCCGGGCCCACCCCGGACCCCTCCGGCGCCGAATGCCGTACGACGGTCCAGGGCTCCCAGGTGGTCGCCTACTGCCACAACCCGTACCCCTCCATCGACCGGGTGCAGCTGCACACCGAATGCGGCCGCTGGTGGGACATAGACGCGGACGGCATACCCGTCGACATCGCTCCCGGACAGACGGTGCGGCTCGACGACCGCTGCTGGAAGGAAGTCGCCTCCGCCTGGGTCACCCACCGACGGATATAGATCCATCCCTCCGGGTCATCCCCGTTCCACCAGACAGCTCAGTGCGTGGCTCGCCGCCTCGGCGGCCGCGGTCTCCGCGTCACCTGCCCGGATCGCCTCGACCAGTCGCCCATGGTCCATATGGTTCTCCGGCCGCAGTTCGTGCCCGATATCGACCCGCAGATAGTCGCGCAGCAGATCCCCCAGATCGGCATAGAGACCCGTCAGTACGTCATTGTGCGAGGCGGCGACCACGGCCAGATGCAGCGTGGCATCCGCCGCCACGAACGCCTCCGCGTCCCCCGCGGCCCAGGTCTCCTCGCGGCGCACCATGAGCGCGTCCAGCTGCTTCAGATCGCGCTCGGTGCGCCGGACGGCCGCCAGCCGGGCCGCGGAAGACTCCAGCGTCGAGCGCAGCTCGGCGACATGGCGCGGGTCGGCGGAGGCGAAACGGCGGTGCATCACCCCGGCCAGCTCGCTGGTGGCGACGACATAGGTGCCTGACCCCTGACGGATGTCCAGCAGCCCGTTGTGTGCGAGCGCACGCACCGCCTCGCGGACGGTGTTGCGGGCCACCCCCAGCTGCTCGACCAGCTCGGGTTCGGTCGGAATCCGTGAACCGACGGGCCACTCGCCCGAGGTGATCTGATTCCTCAGCTGGGTAATCACCTGGTCGGCGAGTGCCGAACGTCGCGGAGACGTCAGCGCCATGATGCTCCTTGCTCGGTTCCCTGGGTCTGCGGATTCTCGGGTCTGCGGGTTTCCCGAAGGTTCCCGAAGGTTCTCAGACGATTGGACAATCAATCATCCCATGATTCTATGATGGGTCCCATGTCCGATGACGAGACCCCGCACCAGCACCAGCCCCTGACCCTGAACAGGCACACCACCACGGCGAACGTCCCCCTGGACGCCCCGGCTCCGCCGGCCGCCACAGGTCCCGCCCCCTGGCTCCTCCGCCTGGTCGCCGTCGGTCTCGTCCTCACCGCGCTCAATCTCCGCCCCGCCATCACCAGCCTCGGCGCCCTTCTCGAAGAGGTACGGGACGGGCTGCACATGAGCGGCAGCGTCGCCGGTGTCCTCACCTCCGTACCGCCGCTCTGCTTCGCCGTCTTCGGCATCATGGCGCCGCGCCTCGCCCGTCGCTTCGGCCCCGGTGCGGTCGTCTGCGCCGGCATGGCCGCCATCACGGCCGGACTGCTGATCCGGCCCCTCGTCGGTTCCACGGCCGGTTTCCTCGCCGCCAGCGCCCTCGCGCTCATGGGCATCGCCGTCAGCAATGTCCTGATGCCGGTGATCGTCAAGCGCTGGTTCCCGGACCGGGTCGGCTCCATGACCGGGCTCTACTCCATGGCGCTGGCCCTCGGCACCTCACTCGCCGCGGCCGTCACCGTGCCCATGACCAGTGCGCTCGGCGGCAGTTGGAAGGCCGGTCTGGGGATCTGGGCCGTGCTCGGAGCGGCGGCGATCCTGCCCTGGATCCCGCTGGTACGGGACCGGCGCGGCACCCGGGGGCAGCCCGCCGTCCAGCAGCACCAGGACACCCCTGTCCTGCGGATCACCCGTTCCCGCACCGCCTGGGCCCTCGCCTGCTTCTTCGGCCTCCAGGCCACGGCCGCGTACATCACCATGGGCTGGATGCCGCAGATCTTCCGCGACGCGGGGGTCTCCGCCGGTACGGCGGGGGTGCTGCTCGCCGTGACCATGGCCATGGGTGTGCCGCTCGCCTTCGTCATCCCGCGGGCCGCCGCCCGGATGCGGAACCAGGGCCCGATCGTCGTCGTGCTCGGCACCTGCGGACTCATCGGCTACGCCGGTCTCTACCTCGCACCGGCGGGCGGCGCCTGGGCCTGGGCGCTCCTCCTCGGCATAGCCAACTGCGCCTTCCCGCTCGCCCTCACCATGATCGGCATGCGGTCCCGGAGCGGCGCCGGAGTGGTCCGGCTGTCGGCATTCGCCCAGTCCACCGGCTATCTGATCTCGATCCCCGGCCCGCTGCTGGTCGGCGTGCTCTACCAGCACAGCGGCGGCTGGGGGCTGCCGATCGCGCTGATGGCGGGCCTCATGGTGCCGCAGATGGCGGCGGGAATTCTGGCTGGGAGGGACCGGACGATCGAGGACGAAAGCTGAGATGCGAGACTGGTCCCATGCCAGTGCTTGAGCCGAATCCCCAGAACGGCCAGAAGAAGCTTCTCCTCGTGCTCGGAGCCATGCTCCTGATCACGGTGATCATCGGAGTGATCGCTTCGATCGCCTCTCCCTGACGCCTGCCCGAGGGGTCGCGCCCCGACGCCCCCGCCGGGGACGGTGGGGCTAGCACCACCATCCCCTAGGGGGACAGGGTCAGGGTGAAGTGGGTGGATCACCGGATGGGACGGGCGCCGTCGGATCCGTAGGTTTCAGGTATCAGAACCGATGACCCACGGAGGCGGACATGTCGGCCCCTACGTACACCCGATCCCCCCGCTCCGCGTCGGCCGGCGTCGAGGTCCGGCTGCCGTGGTGGGCCATCGCGCTCCCCGCGGTGGCGTTCGCCGCCCTCCTGCTGATGATGGTGGGATCCGGCCAGGCGCATGCGGCGACGGACGACCCGGCGATCGGTCAGTTGCTTCAGCGAATCGTGGACCTGCTGGCCCGCTGAGGGCGTTCAGAGGTGGCGAGGGAGCCCCTCAACTCCCTGCGACGGGCGGAACATTTCATGCGAAGCTGAGGTGTATGAGCGTCGATACACCTCGCAGGATCGTCCTTCTCAGACATGCAAAGGCGGAATGGTCGCAGGACTCCGACCATGAGCGGCCGCTCGCGGAGCGTGGCCGTAAGGATGCGCCGGTGGCAGGCCGCAAACTCGTCGATTCCGGCATCGTCGTCGATCTGGCCCTCTGCTCGACCGCCGCCAGGACGCGCGAGACCTGGAAGCTGGCGGTGCACGAGATGCCACAGCGTCCCAGGACCGTGTACGAGGAGCGGCTCTACGAGGCCTCGCTCGGCGAGCTGATCGCCCTGCTCAACGAGACTCCCGACGAGGTCCGGAACCTGCTCGTCATCGGCCACAACCCCGGGATGCACGCTCTCGCCGACGCCCTGTCCTCAACGGCGGAGGGCGACACCCTGGCCCGGATGGCCCGTGGCGGATTCCCGACCGCCGCGTTCGCCGTCGTCGAGTTCTCCGGTTCCTGGAAGGGCGTGGAGCATGGTGTGGGCAAGCTGATCGAGTACTGGACGCCGAACGACTGATCGCGACGTCGTACGCGGATGGGCCCGGCACGGGTGAAGTGCCGGGCCCATCCGCGTACCCGGAGCGGTGGATCGGTCAGACGAGACCGTCGGCCGCCTCGACCTCTTCACGGGTGATCCCGAGCAGATACAACACGGTGTCCAGGAACGGCACGTTCACCGCGGTGTGCGCCGCCTCGCGGACGACCGGCTTGGCGTTGAAGGCGACCCCGAGACCGGCCGTGTTCAGCATGTCCAGGTCATTCGCTCCGTCACCGATCGCGACGGTCTGCGCCAGCGGCACCCCGGCCTGCTCGGCGAAACTGCGCAGCAGCCGGGCCTTGCCCGCCCGGTCCACGACGTCGCCGACGACCCGTCCGGTGAGCTTGCCGTCAACCACTTCCAGAGTGTTGGCAGAGGCGAAGTCGAGCCCGAGCCGTTCCTTCAGATCGTCCGTGACCTGGGTGAACCCGCCGGAGACGACGCCCACTTGATAGCCGAGCCGCTTCAGCGTGCGGATCAGCGTGCGCGCACCGGGGGTCAGTCGCACCTCGGCGCGCACCTTCTCCACCACCGATACATCGAGCCCCGCCAGCAGCGCCACCCGCGCGTGCAGCGACTGCTCGAAGTCGAGCTCGCCACGCATCGCCTGCTCGGTCACCTCGGCGACCTTGTCCTCACAGCCTGCGTGCGCCGCGAACAGCTCGATGACCTCGTCCTGGATCAGCGTCGAGTCGACATCCATGACGACCAGCCGCTGCGCCCGGCGGCTCAGCCCGGCGGAGACGACCGCCACATCGACGCCGATGCCGGCGGCCTCGGTCGCCAGCGCGGTCCGCAGCTCCGCGGTTCCGGTGCCGGACACGGCGAACTCGACGGCCGTGACCGGGTATTTCGCCAGCCGGAAGACCCGGTCGATGTTGCCGCCGGTCGACGTGATCGTGGCCGCTATGGCGGCGGTCGACTCGGCGGTCAGCGGGTGTCCGAGCACCGTCACATGGGAGCGCCCGGATCCACGCGGCCGGTTGTCACCGGTACCGGAGATGATCTCGGCCTGCAGCTTCAGCGACTCGGCCCAGCTGTGCACGGTCGCCCGCAGGTCGCCCTCGGTGGTACCGCCCGCGGTGGGGGTGGTGACCAGTGCGCACAGAACGATGCGGCCACGGGTGACGACCTGCTCGATGTCGACGACATCGACCGCATAGGCGGCGAGCGTGTCGAAGAGCCCGGCGGTGATTCCCGGACGATCCTTCCCGAAGATCTTCACGAGAAGGGTGGGGGTGTCGGTGCCCTGACGGGACTCAGGGGCCTCAGAGGGCTCGGGAGACGGGGAGGACTGAGGGTACTCAGATGCGCTCATGGTGTTCCCACCGTATCGGTCCCCCGCACGCCCTCGAACCCCCGTCCCGCGGACCGGACAGCGGAAACGGTCGCCGGGCGACCGGCCCGGCCCCTGTCCACGGCGGGAGTGAGCAGCCCTGCGCGGCGCGTGTTCGATGCGGTGGGACATTCAGGCCCGTCCGGCGGTCCCGCATGTCCTCGAGGCAGGATGATGCGGCGCTCCGTCCGGTGGGCGCCGTCGGGCCGCACGCGCTCCCGGGTCCGTCCGGCTGTCGCGGACCGTGCGGTCAGCCGGCCTCCGGCGGCCGGCCGGACGGCGGCAACCCTTCCACGTCCCCAGGCCCTGGTCCGGGCCCCGGTGGCGGCACGGCCGGCCGTACGGGCGGACCGATCGGACCCACCACTGTCGGCGCATGGTGAATCCCGTCCCTCGCCGGATCCGGATACGGACGCAGATATGGATTGGTCTCGCCGTGCGACGGCCGGTACACCGGCGACGGCGTGTACGGTCCGGGCCCCCCACCGCCACCGCTGCCACCGTCGGTCGGCCCCGCCTCCGACGGAACCGCCCCCGCCAACCAGGCCACCGCCGCCCCCACCGCACCCGCGCCCGCACCCCAGACCGCACCCAGCAGGGCAGCCGTCCCCGTCCGCCCGTGCAGCTCGATCCCGGCGCCGAACGTGTCGAAGCCCAGCACCGAAAGCGACGCATCCGCGGACACCTGCGTCAGCCACACCAGGAGCGCCAGCGCCGACGCTGTTACGCCTGCGAGCCGCACGGCACACCGCCCCACGAACCCGGCCGCGGTCAGCTCCCCCCGGGGCGTGCGGGTCGCGGCCAGTACCCCCGCGTACAGCATCATCACCACGGCGGCGACCGCCAGCAGCCAGACCCGGCCGTCCAGCCCGGCCAGCCGACCGACCGTCACCGGCTCGTCCGCGGACACCCGTAACAGCTCGTCCAGCGGATCGGGCAGCACCTTGGCCAGCTCACCGGTCGCCCGGCCGTCCCACGGCACGAAGAGGCCGAGCGGCACCCCGAGCCACGCCCCGTTCGGTGCCCCCAGCAGCGCGGCACCCGCGATCCGTTTCGGGTGGGCGTCGCCGATCGCCGCGTACACCGCGGCCGCGCACCCGGCGGCCACCGCGACCAGCAGCACCGACACGACCGCGGAAGCCGCAGGCCGCACCGTCCGGTCCACCCATGCCAGCGCGGACGGCAACGGAGTTCGGCGCGAGGCGAGCAGGGCGATGACCAGCACTCCGAGAACCCAACACGCCCCGCCCGCAAGGGAGCTGGACGAGTCGACGGTGAACCCGACCCGTGCGTGCGCCCGTGCGAGATCCGCCAGCCGGTCCGGCATCAGCCCGATCGGATCACCGAGCCCACCGGGCAGACCACCGCCTCCTCCCGCCCCTGGCACCCCGTCCAGCCCCAGCGCCCCGCCATCGATCGTCGCGACGTCGTGACCCACCCAGGCGAGCCCGCCGAGCACGGCGACGAACATGACCGCCACCGTCCCCGCACGGACCGCGAGTTCGGCACCGGAGAGGACCGCTCCCACCCCGCGCAGCGACCGCAGGAAGAAGAGGGAGAGCAGCAGTGCACCGACCAGCCCCACCCCGAGCGGTGTGACCGCGAGAGCGGTGTGCGCCTCGGCGTCGTCCAGCCCGAACGCCTCGACATTGCCGGACGGAGAGGCCGACCCACCCGCTCCCAGCACCACGACGGCCGCCGTCATCGGTCCCAGCGCCCCTGCCGAGTCGGCTCCGAGCAGATGCAGCCCGAGGGCCGCCGTCCCCGCCATCCCGGCCATCGCCCAGCTGACCGAGGCGACGGACGCCAACACCACGTCGCCCCACGGGATACGCCCCGTACTGCCGCCGCTCCCGTGTGCGTACCCCGCCATCTGGCCCCCCTCAATCAGCGCCGAGATGCCCGGAGTTGACCTGGTCACTCATGATCCGTACGCACTCGTGGGCACTTACTACTCTCCGAGCCTGTTTCTCCCTTGTCAACGGTGCGTCACAGCAGGTCTCGATTCGGCCTTGACCTCGCCCGGCTTTCGTATCGGTGACCGCTCCTGGAATAGTTCGCCACGATGTTCAGCATCCCTAGACTCCCTGTGATGGGGGTCACTCGGGGGACAACTAGTGGGGCGCGGAGTGCCGGAACTCGTACTGGAATTGAATGGAAGGACCTGGACGCTCGATCCGTCCAGGCCGTACACCCTCGGTCGCGATCCACAGGGCGACCTGACGATCGACGACGCCAGGGTTTCGTGGCGGCATGCCACCATCAGCTGGACGGGCCGGAGTTGGTTCATCGAGGACCACGGTTCCACCAACGGCACCTATGTGCAGGGCCGGCGAATCCAGCAGATGGAAATCGGGCCGGGCTCGGCCGTGCACCTGGGCAACGCCACTGACGGGCCGCGGCTGAGCTTCAGCGGTGCCGCCGACGTGTACAGCGGTCAGGGCGTGGGCGCGCAGCAGGCCCCCGTTCAGCAGCCCCAGCAGGGCGGCGCGGGCCGGCCGGGCCAGCAGCCGGACCCCGCAGCGCACCAGCAGCAGGCATGGCAGCAGCAGGGCGCACCGCAGCAGCCTCAGATCCCGCACCAGCAGGGCGCAGCCAGGCCGCCCGCCGCGGGCGGACCCGGTGGTGCCGCGGGGGCTCCGCCGGTCTACGGAGACCGCAGTCCGACGACGTTCCACCAAGTGGCCCTGGACAGGGTCATGCGCATCGGTCGTGCACTGGAGAACGAACTCGTCGTCTCCGACCTCCAGGTCTCGCGCCACCACGCCGAGTTCCACGCGACACCCGACGGCCGCTTCGAGATCCGCGATCTCGGTTCCCACAACGGCACGTACGTCAACGGTCAGCCGCTCCAGAAGTCCGGCTCCGCGCTGATCGGCCCGAACGACATCGTCGGTGTCGGTCACTCGACCTTCCGTCTGGTCGGCGACCGGCTGGAAGAGTTCGTCGACACCGGTGAGGTCTCCTTCTCCGCCCGCCACCTCACGGTGACGGTCGACGGCGGGAAGCAGATCCTCAAGGACGTCTCGTTCGGTGTTCCGGAGAAGTCGCTGATCGCGGTCATCGGCCCCTCGGGTTCCGGCAAGTCCACCCTGCTCAAGGCGCTCACCGGCTATCGGCCCGCCAACCAGGGTGACGTCCTCTACGACAACCGGAACCTGTACAAGCAGTTCGCCGAGCTGCGCCAGCGCATCGGTCTGGTCCCGCAGGACGACATCCTGCACAAGGAACTCACCGTCACCAGGGCCCTCAAGTACGCGGCCAAGCTCCGTTTCCCCGCGGACACCACCGAGGCCGAGCGCCAGTCCCGGATCCACGAGGTCCTCGCCGAGCTCAAGCTCGACATCCACAAGGACAAGAAGGTCACCTCGCTCTCCGGCGGCCAGCGCAAGCGTGTCTCGGTCGCCCTGGAGCTGCTCACCAAGCCGTCGCTGATCTTCCTGGACGAGCCGACCTCCGGACTCGACCCGGGCATGGACCGCGACGTCATGCAGCTGCTGCGCGGTCTCGCCGACGACGGCCGCACGGTCCTCGTCGTCACGCACTCCGTCGCCGAGCTGGCGCTCTGCGACAAGCTGCTCGTCATGGCACCCGGCGGTTCCGTCGCCTACTTCGGTCCGCCGGAGGAGGCGCTCAACTTCTTCGGCTACACGACCTGGGCCGACGTCTTCTCCGCCTTCGAGAACTACCGCGACTACGACTGGGCCGGCCGCTGGCGCGGTTCGCAGCACTACCAGATGTACGCCGCGGACATCGACGCCGTCGCCGCACAGTCCGTACACATGCCGCCCCCCCAGCAGATGCGCCCGCCGAAGCCGCAGGGCTGGGGGACGCAGCTGTGGACGCTGATGCGCAGGTACGTGTCGGTGATCGCGTCCGACAAGGGCTTCATGGGTCTGATGGTGATCCTTCCCGCGGTGCTCGGCGTCGTCAGCGTGGTCATCCCGGCCGACTTCGGCCTGGCCCCGCCGAAGCCGCCGCACCGGTTCAACGGAGATGCCGGAACGATCATGCTGATCCTCGCGGTCGGCATGTGCTTCTCCGGTGCGGCCAACTCCGTACGAGAACTGATCAAGGAACGCGTCATCTACGAACGGGAACGGGCCACCGGCCTCTCCCGCTCCGCTTATCTGATGTCCAAGGTGATCGTCCTCGGCGTGATCACGGCCATCCAGGGCGTCATCATCTGCGGCATCGGCTTCGCCACCCGCGATCTGCCCGAAGAGGGTCTGATCATGCCGCCGGCCGTCGAGCTCTGCGTGACGATCATCGCGCTCGGCTTCACCTCGATGATGTTCGGTCTGGTGATCTCCTCGCTGGTGAAGACCTCCGAGAAGACCATGCCACTGCTGGTCATGTTCGCGATCGTCCAGGTCGTCTTCACCGGCATCCTCTTCCAGGTGTACGGATCGCCCGGCCTGGAGCAGTTCGCCTGGCTGATGCCGTCCCGCTGGGCCATCGCGGGCGCGGGCTCCACGCTCGACCTGGCGCACCTGATGCCGCCGTGGGACCAGAAGAACCCGACCGACCTCGACCCGCTGTGGGATCACACGGCCGGTCAGTGGGGGATGAACATCTCGGTGCTGCTGTTCCTCGGCATCATCTGCGGCTTCGCGGTCGCGCGACTGCTGCGCCGCCATGAGCCCGAGGTCATGCGCAAGTAGACGCGGGCACCGCGCACGCGGACGAAGGGCGGCACCCCGGATCGGGTGCCGCCCTTCGGCGTAAGCGTGTGCGCGGCGCCGTGCCGCGCCGGTCAGTACGCGCTGTTGACGTTGTCGATCGAGCCGTACCGGTCGGCGGCGTAGTTGGCCGCGGCGGTGATGTTGGCGACCGGGTCGTAGATGTTCATCGAGGTACCGGGGACGTGGTACGCGTTGAACGTCGGCTGGATGACCTGCAGCAGGCCCTTGGACGGAATGCCGTTCTGGGCGTTGATGTCCCAGCCGTTGATCGCGTTCGGGTTGCCGGTGGACTCCCGCATGATGTTGCGGTGCAGACCGTCGTACGAACCCGGGATGCCCTTGGCCTTCATGATGGCCAGCGCCTCGGAGATCCAGCCGTCCAGATTGTTGGCGTAGACCGGAGTACGGGCCTCGGAGCGCGTGGTGACCTCGGTGGACCGCTTCGCGGCATCTTCCTTGGCCTGCGCGGCGGCCTCGGCCTTCGCCTTCGCGGCATCTGCCTCGGCCTGGGCCTTCGCCTTGGCGGCGGCCTGCTTCGCCCTGACCGCGTCAGCGGCCTTCACCAGCTGCTCGGCGGTGGAGTGCTGCTCGATGAGGCTGGCCTGGATGACCTTGGCCTGCGGGGCACCGGCGTCGAGGCTGAAGGCCGCCGGAGCGGCGGAAGCGGCCTGCGGCTCGGTCTGCGGCTGGGCCGGAGTCTCGGCGTGGGCCGGGACGAGGGAGAGCGAGAGAGCGGCGACGACGATGGCGGAGACGCCGGCCGCGGAGAGCTTCTGGGTCTTGTTCAGGCAGCGAATACGGCTGGTGATGCTGGACGCGGACATTCAGTCGTACCTCTTCGAATCGCTGGAGTCCTCACGGAGGACGAGACGGAAGCGACAGTTCGCATCTCCGTCGGGGACGAGGGCAATTCTTAGCGGCCGCAAAATCTCGTGGCAAAGGCGTGACGTACGAAGTCGGCTAGTGGATCAGGGGCGCGCTCGAGCGGGACGGTCTGCGCTCACCACCGCCCATGTAGCCCTTAGGCATCCACTAGCCGACTTCGTAAGTGATATGGGTCCTATGCGCGGCCTCACATCGGCCGCGTAACAACTTCACCAATCGTTGCTTCGGCAATTCGGAGCGTGAGGCTCCGGTTCCGGGAGCAGGAGATGCACGTCTCCGAACTCATGCCAGAGGTACCGGTGCCGCAGAGCCTCCGGGTATGCGCACTGCAGCGCGGCCCGCCCCGCGACCGCCGCCAGCATCAGCAGATGCGAGGCCCCGGCTCATGCAGCCCGGTCAGCAGCCCGTCCACTGCCCGCACCCCCGGGCCCGGGCGTCACCACCAGATCCGTCCAGCCCACGGCCGGGCGCGCCACCCCGTCGGCCCCCGCCGCCGACTCCAGGGCCCGTACCGCCGTTGTACCGACCGCGACGACCCGGCCTCCGGCCCCACGGGCCGCGTTCACCAGCCAGGCCGTGGCCGCCGGCACCTCGAAACGCTCCGGATACGGCGGCTCGTGTGCCTCGGCCGACGCCACACCCGTGTGCAGCGTCACCGGGGCGAACTGCACACCCCGTCGCACGAGCTCCGCGACCAGGTCCACCGTGAAGGGCCGTGCGGCACTCGGCATCTCCGCCGAGCCCGAGCCGTCGGCACAGGGCCGCGCGAACACCGTCTGATACGCGGCCAGCGGCTGGTCCGGCTCCGTGTACGCGTAACGGAGGGCCGCCCGTATCCCCGCATCAGCTCCGGGACGTCCAGAGGCCCGCGAACGCGCGCCCACCACAGCCGGTCGCCGGACGGGCACAGCGGCTCCTCCAGCACCAGGCGCGCCCCGCCCGGCAGCCGCACCGACGCCCCCGCCGGGCCGCCCGCCCGCCGCCGGGTGCTGCCCCGGCCGTCAGGGGTGCGCAGCTCCACGGCCCAGCGTCCGTCGTCGCCCCGCGTGGAGAAGTGCACCACCACCAGGGACGCCCCCAGCAGCCCGTCCAGCGCCGCCGCGAGGGTGGCCGAGGTGTTGACCACCAGCACGTCCCCGGCCCGCAGCTGCCCCGCGATCTCACCGAAGGCGTGATGCGAGACCTCCGTGCCCCGCGACACCATCAGGCGCACGTCGTGGCGCCCCGTGCCCCGCTGCTCGGCCGGCACCCGCGCCGACAGCTCCTCCGGCACCTGCAGCCTCTCCAGCACGGCTGCCGACGCCACCTACGCTCCGCACATCACTTTGCCCCCAGCAGTGCCGACGCCGAGTACCGCCCGCTCGCCGGCCGCTCGTCGAGCAGTCGCAAGAAGGCCGGGGCGATCTCCTCCGGCAGCGGTACGCCGGTCAGGTCCTCGTCCGGTTCGGCCGCCGCGAGCATCTCCGTGCGCATGCTGCCCGGGTCCACCCACCACACCCGGAGGTCCGGCTCCTCGACGGCGAGCACCGCGGAGAGCTGGTCGAGCGCCGCCTTCGACGCCCTGTAGCCGCCCCAGGTGCGGTACGCCTCCACCGCCGCGTCCGAACTGATGTCGACGACCGCCCCGGCCGGCGCTTCGCACAGCAGCGGGAGCGCCTCCTGGAGCAGCCCGAGGGGGGCCACCACGTTTGCCTCCAGCACCGCCCGGAACCGGTCGAGCGGGTGGCTGTCCAGCGGCACCAGCGGCTCGACGCCCAGGATCCCCGCGTTGTTCACCAGCAGGTCCAGCCCGCCAAGCTCTTGTGCCGCGGCCACGAGCTCCTTGCGGTGCGCGGCGTCCGTGACATCCCCCGGCAGTGCCACCACGCGCCCGCCGAGCGCTGACAGCTCCCCGGCCGCCTCCGCCAGCACGACCCGCGTCCGCGCGTCCAGGACGAGATACCAGCCCCGCTCCGCCAGTGCCGCCGCGAGCGCGTATCCCAGACCCCGCGAGGCCCCCGTAATGATCGCAACCGGCATGGTGCCCATCCCCTCGAAAGCCAGTGGTTCGACTGCACCCCAACCTAGAGACAGCCTCGCCCGCCCCGCCTCGTGCCCGGGTCCCGCTCGCACAGCGCACTTGGACCTAGGCCCCAAGCCCCGGTCCTGCCCGTCTTCTCGGCCGATACGCGCTGTCGCACCCCGCCGGTACGGTGATCCCATGACCACCGGCCCCCAATCAGGCCTGTCCGCGGTGAGTGCCGCGCTGCTCGCCATGAGCCGGCACCTCGAAGTGCGTGATGTCCTGAAGACCATCGTCGCCTCGGCCCGCGAACTGCTGGACGCCGAGTACGCGGCCCTGGGCGTCCCCGACGACCACGGCGGCTTCGCCCAGTTCGTCGTCGACGGTGTCAGCGACGAGCAATGGAAGGCCATCGGGCCGCTGCCCCGGCAGCACGGCATTCTCGCCGCGATGCTCCACGAGGCGAAGCCGGAGCGCCTCGCCGACGTCCGCCAGGACCCCCGCTTCGAGGGCTGGCCGGCCGCCCACCCGGACATGTCCGACTTCCTCGGCCTGCCCATCAGGGACGGCGACGAGATCATCGGCGCGCTCTTCCTCGCCAACAAGCGCTGCCCCAAACCTCAGGGGAGCTGTGGCTTCACCGCGCAGGACGAAGAGCTGTTGTCGATCCTCGCCCAGCACGCGGCGATCGCCCTCACCAATGCCCGGCTGTACGAGCGCAGCCGCGAGCTCACCATCGCCGAGGAGCGCTCCCGCCTCGCCCACGAGCTGCACGACGCGGTGAGCCAGAAGCTGTTCTCCCTGCGGCTGACGGCCCAGGCAGCCGCCGCCCTCGTCGACCGCGATCCGGCCCGCGCCAAGGGTGAGCTCCAGCAGGTCGCCGCACTGGCCGCGGAGGCAGTGGACGAGCTGCGCGCCGCCGTCGTCGAACTGCGCCCCGCAGCGCTCGACGAGGACGGCCTGATCGCCACGCTCCGCACCCAGGTCCAGGTCCTGGACCGCGCCCACACCGCCAAGGTCACCTTCGAGAGCGCCGGTGTACGAGCCCTGCCCGCCGCTCAGGAGGAGGCGCTGCTCCGGGTCTCCCAGGAGGCCCTGCACAATGCACTGCGCCACTCGGGCGCCGAGCAGGTCTGCGTCACGCTCGCCCGTCGTGGCAGCGGCACGGTGCTGCGGATCATGGACGACGGCAGCGGATTCGAGCCCACGGCGACGCGACAGGCGGGCCGCCATCTGGGTCTGGTGTCGATGCGGGACCGCGCGAGCGGTGTCGGCGGCAGGCTCACCGTTGAATCGGCGCCCGGCAAGGGCACCACGATCGAGATGGAGGTCCCCGGTGGCTGACAAGATCATCAGGGTGCTGCTGGTCGACGACCACCAGGTGGTCCGCCGCGGTCTGCGTACGTTCCTGGAGATCCAGGACGACATAGAGGTCGTCGGCGAGGCGGCCGACGGCGCCGAAGGAGTCGCCCGCTCCGAGGAACTCCGCCCCGACGTGGTGCTGATGGACATCAAGATGCCGGGCACCGACGGCATCGAGGCGCTCCGCAAGCTCCGCGCACTGGACAACCCGGCCAAGGTGCTGATCGTCACCAGCTTCACCGAGCAGCGGACGGTGGTCCCGGCCCTGCGCGCGGGCGCCTCCGGTTACGTGTACAAGGACATCGACCCGGAAGCGCTGGCCGGCGCCATCCGCTCGGTCCATGCGGGCCATGTCCTGCTCCAGCCGGAGGTCGCCGGGGCTCTCCTCGCCCAGGAGGACACAGGCGCCGGGACCGGCCGGGGGAGCACCCTCACCGAACGGGAGCGGGAGGTCCTCGGCCTGATCGCCGACGGCCGCTCCAACCGCGAGATCGCGCGGTCCCTGGTGCTCTCCGAGAAGACCGTCAAGACACACGTCTCGAACATCTTGATGAAGCTGGATCTGGCGGACCGCACCCAGGCTGCGCTCTGGGCCGTCCGCCACGGGGTGGCGGGCTGATCGGCGCCGGAGCGGGACGGTTCCCTCCGGGCTGAGATTCATACTGTCGGGTGTATGTCACCCGTACGGCGCATCCTGTCGGGTCCGAGGGCGTTCTCCATGGCGTGCTGCGGCGGCCGGCCGCAGCGACGCGAGGAGGATCCCGAAGTGAAGAACCTGAAGAAGGCTGCTGCCGTCACCATGATCGCGGGCGGCATCATCTCCGCAGGCGCCGGCGCGGCCTCCGCGACCGGTCACGGCGCGGGCGCCCACGGTGCGGCGACCCGCTCCCCGGGCGTGGTCAGTGGCAACGTCATCCAGGTCCCGGTCCACGTCCCGGTGAATGTGGTCGGCAACACGGTGAACGTGATCGGCCTGCTCAACCCGGCCTTCGGCAACGTCGGCCACAACGGCTGACCACCCCGGTTCCCCCGAT
This sequence comes from Streptomyces sp. NPDC056231, assembly GCF_048270745.1. Classification (NCBI taxonomy): domain Bacteria; kingdom Bacillati; phylum Actinomycetota; class Actinomycetes; order Kitasatosporales; family Streptomycetaceae; genus Streptomyces; species Streptomyces sp. NPDC056231. The sequence continues at coordinate 21,419 of NZ_JBLVKW010000079.1, forward strand.
GCCGGACGGCCCAGAAAGGGACCCGTCCGGCATCAACCATGCTGCCCCACACCACAGCTCACGGCCGATCACCACCTAGCTGGGCTCGAGCCGCAATGGGTCGAGCCATGCCCGCCCGGCGCCGTCAAGCCCGTCCAGGCGATCGAGGGCGGACGAGCCACCGGACCCCCCGTCCCCGCACCCACGGCCTGCCCCACGACAGGGGGCGGGCTCCCGACGCCCTGCGACTGCGCGTGCGGCGTTGTCGTCGGTACCGACGTGCCGCGTCGACTCCATCCGACGCCTTGCCGTCGACGCCGCATGATGCCGCTCCCTGATCCACTCCCCGTCGTGGGGCAGCCCTTACCCCCGCTCCCGCTCCTCCACATACGCGTTGTACGCCGCCACCTGCGCCCGCCGAGCCACCCGCTCCACCGGCCGCAGCGTCGCCCCCCGGGCCGCGATCTCCGACGCGCTCACCGCCCCGCCGTGGCTGTTCTCGTACGCGAGCGAGATCAGCAGCCCCACCCGCTGCGCCAGCTCCAGCACCCGTACCGCCCGCGGCGGATATCCCGGAGCGAGCAGCTCCCGCCCCCGCTCCGCCCGCGCCCGGTACGCATCCAGCGCCGCCTCCGCCACCGGCCCGGACCCGGCCACATCGAGCCGCGACAGCGCCGCCGTCGCGTCCCGCAACGCCTCCGCGAGCTCCCGCTCCGCCTCACTCAGCGACGGCACATCGGCCGGCGGCGCCTCCCGCACCGGCAGGCAGTGCCACACCACCTCGACGTGCAGATCACCGACAGGCCCCGCCTCCCGCACCTCGGGCACCAGCCCGTACGGCGCACCGGACGCGACCACCGCCTCCTCCGCCTCCAGCGCCCGCGCATTGAACTCGGGCGGGCCGCTGAGCCCGAGCGGATGCCCCGGCACCGGCAATGCGACCCGGAAGCCCGTCACTCCCAATCCGCGCAGCCGCCCCAGCGCCAGCGTGAGCCCGACCGGTCCCGCCTCACCGGGCAGCCCCTCGACGCGGTGCACCGCGTCCTCTCCGACAATCGCGAGCGCAGCGTCGTCCGGTGAGACAAGTCCGGCCAGAAGCGCGTTTCCCCATGAGGCCAGCAGCCCCGAGCGTGGTTCCGAAAGCATGGGAACAGCCTAGGGAACCGGACCCGGGGCGTGTTTCGAAAGGAGCGTCGTCCGCCCGGAGGGCGGGCCGGGCGGCGTCCGGTGTGTGCGATCACAAAGCGGATATTTACCCCAATACCGGTCGTATCAGGGTGAGCCCGACAATGCGGCGAGCGTGCCGGACGCCGCCCGGCGGGCGGGGCATTCGAAACATGCCCTAGGAGCCGGAGCGCTCCCGCGGTGGCGTAGGTTTTCCCTGGGAGCTGTGCCCACAGGCACGCGACGATCTCGAGACTGCATGGGGAGACAACGCGCTCATGAGCGATGTACTGGAGCTGGTGGACGTATCCGTGGTCCGCGACGGACGCGCTCTGGTGGACGACGTCTCCTGGTCGGTCAAGGAGGGGGAGCGCTGGGTCATCCTCGGCCCGAACGGCGCCGGCAAGACCACCCTCCTCAACATCGCGTCCAGCTACCTCTTCCCGACCAGGGGCAGCGCCACGATCCTCGGCGAACAACTCGGCGGCGTCGGCACCGACGTCTTCGACCTGCGCCCGCGGATCGGTATCGCGGGCGTCGCCATGGCGGAGAAGCTGCCCAAGCGCCAGACCGTCCTGCAGACGGTGCTCACCGCCGCGTACGGCATGACCGCCACCTGGCACGAGAACTACGACGCCGTCGACGAGGACCGGGCCCGCGCCTTCCTCGACCGGCTCGGCATGACCGAGTTCCTCGACCGCAAGTTCGGCACCCTCTCCGAGGGCGAGCGCAAGCGCACCCTGATCGCCCGCGCCATGATGACCGACCCCGAGCTGTTGCTCCTCGACGAGCCCGCTGCCGGTCTCGACCTCGGCGGCCGCGAGGACCTGGTCCGCCGCCTCGGCCGGCTCGCCCGCGACCCGTTCGCCCCCTCCATGATCATGGTGACGCACCACGTCGAGGAGATCGCCCCTGGCTTCACCCACGTTCTCATGATCCGCCAGGGCAAGGTTCTCGCTGCGGGCCCCACGGAGACCGAGCTCAGCTCCCGCAACCTCTCCCTCTGCTTCGGTCTGCCGCTCATCGTCGAGCACACCAGCGACCGGTACACCGCACACGGCCTCCCGCTGTCCTGAACGCACTGTGCCCCGAATGTCCTGATCGAAGCCCTGTCGGCGAGGGACTCGCGGTCCTACCATGACCGGGTGGACATCGATGCGTGGGTGTGGTGGCTGATCGGTGCGGTCGGGCTGGGTATTCCGCTCGTCCTGACCGCGATGCCCGAGTTCGGGATGTTCGCCGTCGGAGCGGTCGTCGCGGCAGTCGTCGCGGCACTCGGCGGCGGCATCGTGGCCCAGGTCCTGGTCTTCGTGGTCGTCTCCGTCGCGCTCATCGCGGTGGTCCGCCCGATCGCCACCAGGCACCGCGCCGACCGACCTCAACTGGCCACCGGCATCGATGCGCTGAAAGGCCGTCAGGCCGTCGTCCTGGAACGGGTCGACGGCAGCGGTGGCCGGATCAAGCTGGCCGGAGAGATCTGGTCGGCCCGCGCCTACGACGGAGACCAGAGTTTCGAACCCGGCCGGCAGGTGGATGTCGTGGACATCGACGGTGCCACGGCCCTCGTCATGTGACCGAACCGCTCACACGGCGGACCGCGGTCTGCCAGACTCGATGTCGATCATCATGAGATCCGGACCTCATGAGATCCGACCCCGATCGCGATCTGCTGGCAACCGAAGGGCACGAGGAACACGATGCAACCGATCATCATCGTCCTGATCATTCTGGTGGTGCTCGTCTTCATCGCCCTGATCAAGACGATCCAGGTCATCCCGCAGGCCAGCGCCGCCATCGTGGAGCGCTTCGGCCGCTACACCCGCACGCTCAACGCAGGCCTGAACATCGTCGTTCCGTTCATCGACACCATCCGCAACCGGATCGACCTCCGCGAACAGGTCGTCCCGTTCCCGCCCCAGCCGGTGATCACCCAGGACAACCTGGTCGTCAATATCGACACCGTCATCTACTACCAGGTGACGGACGCGCGGGCCGCGACGTACGAAGTCGCCAGCTACATCCAGGCGATCGAGCAGCTCACCGTCACCACCCTCCGCAACATCATCGGCGGCATGGACCTGGAGCGGACCCTGACCTCCCGTGAGGAGATCAACGCCGCCCTCCGTGGCGTCCTCGACGAGGCCACCGGCAAGTGGGGTATCCGCGTCAACCGCGTCGAGCTCAAGGCGATCGAGCCGCCGACCTCCATCCAGGACTCGATGGAGAAGCAGATGCGCGCCGACCGTGACAAGCGTGCCGCGATCCTCCAGGCCGAGGGAACCCGGCAGTCCGCGATCCTCACCGCGGAGGGCGAGAAGCAGTCCGCGATCCTGCGCGCCGAGGGTGAGGCCAAGGCCGCGGCCCTGCGCGCCGAGGGCGAGGCCCAGGCCATCCGTACGGTCTTCGAGTCCATCCATGCCGGCGACCCGGACCAGAAGCTCCTCTCGTACCAGTACCTGCAGATGCTCCCGAAGATCGCCGAGGGCGACGCCAACAAGCTCTGGATCGTGCCGAGCGAGATCGGTGACGCCCTCAAGGGCCTCAGCGGTGCCTTCGGAAACCTCGGCACCGGCGTCCCCGGCTTCAACACCGGCAAGGAGCGCCGCGAGGAACCCCCGGTCGACTGACGCGTACATACCATCGTGCATGATCAGTGCACCAAGCACTGATCATGCACGGGGGAATCGGAATGTCCATCTGGGAAATGCTCGCGGTCTTCGGCGCGGGCATCAGCGCGGGCGCGATCAACACGGTCGTCGGTTCCGGAACGCTGATCACCTTCCCGGTCCTGCTCGCCACCGGCCTGCCCCCGGTCACCGCCACCGTCTCCAACGCCCTCGGCCTGATCCCCGGCTCCATCAGCGGCGCCATCGGCTACCGCAAGGAACTCGCCGGACAGGGCCGCCGCGTCCTCAGGCTGAGCATCGGCGCGCTCATCGGCGGCCTCACCGGTGCCACCCTGCTGCTGACCCTGCCCTCCACGGCGTTCGAGACCATCGTGCCCATCCTGGTCGCCCTGGCCCTCACCCTGGTCATTCTGCAACCTCGCATCAGCAAAGCCGTCCAGCGCCGCCGCGAGCTCAACGGCACCACCGCCCGCTCCGACGGCGGCCCGCTCCTCGTCGTCGGACTGATGCTCGCCAGCGTCTACGGCGGCTACTTCACCGCCGCCCAGGGGATCATCTACCTCTCCCTGATGGGCATGCTGCTCGACGACACGATGCAGCGCCTCAACGCCGTCAAGAACGTGCTGGCAGCGGTCGTCAACAGCGTTGCCGCGCTCTTCTTCCTCTTCGTCGCGGACTTCGACTGGACGGCCGTCGCACTGATCGCGGTCGGCTCCGCGCTCGGCGGCCAGATCGGCGCGAAGGCCGGGCGCCGTCTCAGCGCCACGGTGTTGCGCGGTCTCATCGTGATGGTCGGCACGGTCGCCATCGTCCAGCTGGTGCTCCGCTGAACCTGGAAGCCCGCCTCCGCACGGAGACGGGCTTCCGATACGACATCCACGTAGGGCGACTAGGCGGCGGTCCGGTCCAGCCACTCCGGCAGCGCCGACCGCTCACCGGCCCCCATCGCCAGCAGCATCGCCTCTGCGGGCGACGGCACGAAGGGCTGTCGCAGCAACGGCATTCCCGCCTGCTCCGGCGTCCGGGCCGCCTTGCGGTGATTGTCCTCGGCGCAGGACGCCACCGTATTGAGCCAGGTGTCCTGGCCGCCCTGGGCGCGCGGCACCACATGGTCGACGGTTGTTGCCCTTCGCCCGCAGTACGCGCACCGGTGCTGGTCCCGTATCAGCACACCCCTTCTGGACCACGGTGCATGTCTTCGGAACGGCACCCGTACGTACCGGCAGAGCCTGATCACCCGGGGTACCGGAATGTCCACGGCGGCACCACGCATGCGGAGATCGGGATGCGACTGCTCGACAACAGCCTTGTCCTGCAGAATCAGCACCACCGCACGGTTCAGTGTCACCGTCGACAGCGGCTCGAAGCTCGCGTTGAGAACCAGCGTGTCCCGCATCTCGCCCACCTCCCGTGTGCCGCCCGCCCCCTGGCAGGCCCGGACCAACTCTGGCTGGACGGGCCGGGATGGACAACGCAATAAAAAAATGCCCTGCCCTGATCTCTCCAGGACCAGGGCAGGGCAAACAGCAGGAGAACTCTCAGCTCACCGGATACTACGCGGGACCGGTGTACTCACCGATCAGCTGAGCACGACCCAGTGTGTGGAACCGCAGATTGAACCCGACCACAGCGGGCGACACATCACTGCCAGGCCCCAGCTTCTCGCTGTCCACCGCATACACGGTGAAGACGTAACGGTGGTTCTCCCCGGCCGGCGGCGCGGCGCCGCCGAACTCCTTCGACCCGTAGTCGTTACGGACCTGAACGGCGCCGGCAGGCAACCCCTCGAATTTCCCGCTGCCCGCACCGGCCGGCAGCTCCGTGACCGATGCCGGGATGTCGAACACGACCCAGTGCCAGAACCCGCTGCCCGTCGGAGCATCCGGATCGAAGCAGGTCACGGCGAAACTCTTGGTCTCCGCCGGGAACCCTTCCCACCGCAGCTGCGGCGAAGTGTTCCCGGCCGCGAACACCTGGGCGGCCGCCAGCACGGCCCCGGGAGCGAGATCCTCGCTCACCACCGTGAACGAAGGCACCTCGGGATGGAAGTCATGCGGCAGCGGCGGCCTCTTCGGCTCGGTCACGTCCCACCTCTCCTGATCGGCTCTGGAGTCTCGCCACCGACCCTAGAGCCAGTTGCGCCGACCGCCGACCTGGGCGAGCCACTGGTTGAGGTATGCCGCCCAGTCGGTCCCACGGAAGTCGTTCAGATCGACCTTGAACGCCCGGTAGGAGTCGCTGCCCTCACTGAAGAGCCCCGCCTTCTTGTCCATCTCCAGCACGACATCCATCTCGCGGTCGTCCGCGATGAACGTCAGCTCGACCTGGTTCAGCCCGCGGTACTGCTGCGGCGGGAAGAACTCGATCTCCTGGTAGAAGGGCAGCCGCTGGCGCGTGCCGCGGATGTGACCACGCTCCATGTCCGCGCTGCGGAACCCGAAGCCGAGCTGTCCGAACGCGTCCAGGATCGCCTGCTGCGCCGGCAGCGGGTGGACGTTGATCGGGTCGAGGTCGCCGGAGTCCAGCGCCCGCGCGATCTCCAGTTCGGTGGTCACACCGATGTTCATGCCGTGCAGGTGCTGACCGGCGAACATCGTGATGGGCGTCTCCCAGGGGATCTCGAGCCCGAACGGAACGACGTGCACGGCACCGGCCTGCACCTCGAACGCCCCACCGAGCTGCAGCTTGGTGAACTCGATGTCCTGCTTCATCTCCTGGTCGTTGCCCTCGACCTCGACGCGCGCCTGCAGACCGACCGAGAGTCCCTCGATCTGCTGCGACACGGAACCGCCCTGGATCCGCACCTCGCCCTGGACGACTCCGCCCGGCACCACGTTGAGCTCGGTCAGCTCCGTCTCCACCGAAGCACCACCGGCGCCCATGCTCGCGAGCAGCCGCTTGAAGCCCATATCTACTCCTCCTTGGTCTGACCTCTACATACGCGCCACGACCGTAGTCGGTTCCCGGTAATCTCGATCGCCATGATCGAGGGCCTGGACCGTACGCCGCTGACGCGGGACTTCTTCGACCGCCCCGTCCTGGAGGTGGCACCCGACCTGCTGGGCCGGACCCTGGTACGCATCACGGGCGACGGCCCCATCGAACTCCGCCTCACCGAGGTGGAGGCGTACGCCGGCGAGATCGACCCCGGCTCGCACGCCTTCCGCGGCCGCACCGCGCGCAACAGCGTGATGTTCGGACCACCCGGCCACGTCTACTTCACCTACGGCATGTCAAGGCGGTCAGCATGAACGTTGACCTCCTCGCCCATCCTGCTGAAGAGGTCGCCCCCAGGCTGCTCGGGAGCGTCCTCACCTGCAAGACCCCCGAGGGAACCGTGAGCATCGCCATCACGGAGACCGAGGCGTACTCCGGTACGGCTGACCCAGCCTCCCATGCCTACCGAGGCCAGACAGCCCGTAATGCCGTCATGTTCGGACCTGCGGGACACCTGTACGTCTACCGGTCCCACGGTCTCCACTGGTGCGCCAACGTCGTCACCGGGACGGACGGCATCGCCTCGGCCGTCCTCATCCGGGCAGGCAGGATCATCGAGGGGGAGGACCTGGCACGCAAGCGACGAGGGGAGAGGGTCGAGAGCCCACGCCTTGCCCGAGGTCCGGGGAACTTCTGCCAGGCACTGGGCATCACGGGAGAGCGCAACGGCGCAGACCTGCTGACGGGTGCCTCAGTCGTGCTGTCCGAGGGCAAGCCGGTACCCGCTGCGCTCATCCGGGTTGGCCCTCGGGTGGGTGTGAGTAAAGCCCACGACTGGCAGCACCGTTTCTACCTTGCCGGTGATCCAACGGTCTCGGCGTACCGACTGAGCCCACGAGCCAAGCCGTCCGCCGAAGCCTGACCCGCTGTGCACCTCTCTCGCGGCCCGCCGCTGAGTCGGCGCGGAGTTGGGGTCAGAAGATGGGTGATCGCTCGCGAGTGTGGCGCGTGGCACGTTCCTGGCCGGTCGCGTGACTGCCGATGTGCGCCGACTCAGGCCGGACGGGTGGGCGCGACTGCGCGCTTCATCTGGCAGGTGAGTGGTTGAGTTGGCGCGAAGAGCGAGGTGGACAGCCGGGAGTGCAGGGACAACCCGGCCGCCCACCTCGCCCGGATCCTTGCGAGGATCCTCGGTATGACTTCGTTCTCGGCCGATCCTGATGACTCCGACGCCCCCTTCAGGGAGATCGGCGACCCCGTCCTCGCCGTCACGGACAAGCGGCGAAGCCTTGTCGCCGTGGCCGGCGAGCGCGAGTACGACGAGGCGGAGACGGTTGGTCTCTTCCACGTCACCGACCGCGCCCGCCGTCGCTGGCTCTTGCTCTCGCGGTACCCCGTGACCTCGATGGCCTTCCATCCGACCCTCCCGCTCCTCGCCGTGGGATCCGGCGAGTACGACGGCGGCTACTTCTTCGAGGGGGAGCTTCTCCTCGTTCACCTGGAAACCGGTACCGCCCTGTCGCTCATCGAGCACCACCTCGGCCGCCAGGTCCTCGGACTGGAGTGGTTGAGCCATCAGGAACTTCGCGTCCTCATGGCGCCGCCCGACGACTGGAAGGACCGCAAAGCCCACATGGAAGGACACATCGCTGTGGTGCACCGCCCCGACTGGACCACGGTCGAAGCCAAGTCGCTCACCGGCCGCGATCTGGCCGGCCCGCGAGGGCTGGCGCCTCGACTCGACCACAGTGAGGCTGCCAAGCGCGCGGTCGCCAGGCTGGCCGTGCCCCAGACCCGCCGACACGGCATCAGCTGAGCACACGGGTGACGATCGGCCTCCGCGCGAAGCTCCAGATGAATCGCTCAGTCACAGTGGGGTGGCCGGGGGTAGGTCAGCGGATGGTCGAACAGAGCAGCACCACACGGGACGGCTCCCTGAACGGGGTCCTCCCTCTCTCGTATACGATCCCTCGGCCAGGTCGCCGCCGTCGCTCCCGACTGCACGAGACCGAGTCCAGACCCGAAGGCCTGGGCGTCCACCTGTGAAGAGACCGCGCCATCCGTGCACGGTCCACCCCCGCAACGACTCATGCCGGTGTGGCTCATGCACTCGACGTCGACCGCCGCACTGTCTGTCGACGGCTCCGCCTTCCACTTGCAATGCAGGCACTCTGCCTCATAGGTCACGTCCGTATCCGGATGCTGCGTGATCCGGTGCGTCACGAACCGCAGGACCGTGCGCGCCATCAGCGTCCCCGGTGTTCGTTCCGGAGATGAGCCCGCAGGCCCACGTTCACGTCCGACACCTGCGAGTAGTCCCCGACCGACGTGGCGTTCGCGCGAGCCACCGCGTACCGCGGGCACTCACGACAACCCGACACGGGGTCGGGCGGCGCGGAGGGAAGGGTCACGTGTACCGGTCCGTCCATCGTCGTCTTGGGTGTGCTCATCCGTGAGACCTCCCGACTTTTCGCTTGCCGAAGGATGATCCCCCGGGGTGCGCACGGGATGGCGCTTCAGTCGCGTAGTCGACTGAAGTCATGCACGGCAAGCGGCGGACCACTCGGCGAGCCGTGCCCGAAGGTCTTCGCCGAAGAGGGCGTGTTCCTCGTACCCGGCGAACTCCTTCAGGTACGCCTGAACATCTCGGCCGTCGCGGAGTACGAGACTTCCTGCTGTCGTTTCGATGGTGACCAACGCGGCGTCGTAGATAGTGAACGTACTCAGAGGGGTTCGGGGCGTCGGTGCCCCTACGGGGATCACCCCGATCTGAACGTTCGGGAGGTAGGACAGGGACGCGAGCCGGTCCATCTGCTCGGCCAGTGCCAGTGGGGAGACGACCGGCCAGCGAACCGCCTGCTCGGCCAGAACGAACGTGAACCGCTTCGAGGCGTCGTAGAGGACGGCTTGCCGTCCCAGTTTCCCCGCCAAGGCCTTGCTCGTGTCGGCCGTCGAGTGGGCGAGGCTCGCCCTTACGTACTCCGGTGTTGCGAGCAGGCCGGTAACCATCGAGAGCAAGAAGTAGCGCATCTGCGCAGAGGACGCTTCGAGCGACTTCAGCTCGGCCTGTCTCGTACCGAGTCCCTTGCGCCGAAGTTCTCGGAGGTTCCGCCACTCGGTGTTCGCCATCCTGGCGAGTGCGGAGACCTCGGCGACCAGTCCCGGCGGAGCGTCCAGCGCTCGCAGGATCTGTTCGACGTCGACCAGTGACGGCCGTGTCGGGCCGCTCTCGATGCGAGACACCTTCGACTGGGACATGTTGCAGCGCGCCGCGAGCCGGTCCCCTGAGAGGCCGGCGCGCTTGCGCAAGCCCCGAAGCAGAGAGGCGAGTTCGGTCCCGGACTCGCCAAGCTGCTCAGCTTCGAACGTCACCCGTTCACATACTCCAGGAAGGGAACCGACGCGGCGACGGCGATGCGCTGCCACTCGACGAACGGCGCGGGGTCACCCTCGTACAGCTCTCGGCTGATCTGCGTGCCGTCGCCCTCGTAGTGCATCAGGACGACCGTGGAGCGGTCGAACATCCAGAAGTCCTCGACATCCGGCAACGGGTTCTCTTGCTCGGGCACGTCAAGGATGCGGATAGCCTCCCCAGCGAGCACGTGCGGGGCGTAGTACCGGGAGAACTCGAAGCACAGGTACTCGGAGAGCGGCCGAGTCAGGACGTGCACTCGCCCCTTGCTCCTCCCTTTGCCGCGCAGCCGCTTCAGGTCTTCCGTGTACGCGGACGAGGAGGCATGGGGGTCGACGCGGTTGCCTGACCGGAAGGCCTCAAGCTCTTCCGCCTCCTGCGGTACGAGGTACTGGGGCAGGGTCTCCAGCCGCCACGCTTCCGTCTGGAAGCCCCGGAGCATCGCTCGCCACTCGTCACCATCCAGGAGCACTAACGGCCTCCCGAAGAACGCTCTCGGGGATCTCCACGAGCCCTTCCCCCTGCGGGGGAGTGAAGGCGTCGGACATGTCACCCTGAACCACGATGGAGCCGGAAGCGGTGCGGTAGACGTTCGGGCAGTCGTCCTCTCCGCACGTGCCGTTGCCATTGCCATTGAGCCGAGTTAGTTCTTCGCGTGCCATGCGGAACCCCCTTGACTTGTCGGCCCGGTCAGGCCGCCTGAGGCGACCGTACGGGGGCCGATCGCGACCGTCCATGCACAGACGTGACTCATGCAAGTTGTTGCATGAACTGGGAAGTGAGGGGCACACAGAGGCTCTGAGTGATGTCCGGGCCTTTCTCACCGGGTATGACGACGGGCCCCGCCCGACTCTCGTCAGACAGGGCCCGTCGTCACTTGGCGCCGACGGTCGGCTCGGCCTTCCGCGATCGGACCTCAGGGGTTCCGGAACGTGATCCGGCAGTGCTCGCCCTTGAAGGCTCGGACCCCTCGACCGCGCGGCATCAGCTCGACTCGCTCGCAGACCTGCATGACGACGGTCCGCACGTAGTCGATGCGGTCGGGGTCCTCGTAGTCCAGTGCCTCCCACAGGTACTCGATGTCGCCCAGGTCGACGCGCACCCGCTTCGATGCCAGGTCTGCCAGCTCTGCGCGGATCTTGGCCAGGTCGGCGTCACACCTGCCGATGCCCGTCCGCAGGGTCGACGCGTCGATGTCCCCCACTGCGAACATCTCCGCCAGGGCGGTGCGCCTCTCGGATGCAGCCGTCTCCTCGGCCAGCAGCTCAGCCTCTCGCTTCTCGTCCGCGGCATCCGTGGCCGGTGCCGCGTTCCACTCCTCGGCCCTGTCGATGACCTTTCTGACCACGAAGGAGTCGAGCGGGTCCGCCGGGCAGGTGATGCACCGGCCACCCGAACAGGTGTAGATGCGGTACCGCTCGCCTGTCGCGTTCTTCTTGCTCCACCCTTGAGTGACGACGGCCTGACACTTCGAGCAGCGGACCACGCCGGACAACAGGGCCTTGCGCTTGCCGCCGCCGCCTGTGTTGCGCTCGGGGTCGCTCAGGTAGCGGACCAGCGCACGGAATATGCCCTCGGAGACGATCGCCTCCCAGTTGCCTGCGCCGGTCTCCTCGGTCCGCCGCACGCGCTTCCCGTCCGGCTTCTCGACCCACTGCGAGTACGTCTGGATTCCCGCGTTCCTCGGCTTCAAGAGGACGATCCGAAGGTTCGAGCTGCGCCACTCCTTGCCGTGCGGCGAGAGCAGTCCACGCGTGTTCCAGTCCTTCGCCATGGACCAGAGGGTGACGCCGGCCAGGACATCCCGGTACGCCTGCCGCAGGGCTTCCGCCTCTGCTTCCCGGTGCCTGCCGTCCCGCTCGAAGCCGAAGGGGCGAGTACTCCAGAAGGGCCTCCCGGACTCCCTGCGCCGCTGGTGTCCGAGTACCTGACGCTCGACTCGCATCTCGGTCTCGTTGCGAGCCACCACAGCGCCGATGCGAGCAGCGAGACGGCCGGACGGGGTGGACAGGTCGAGCACTCCCTGCGCCTGTGCGGCGGCCAGCGTGACGCCGGTCGCCTCGACCAGGTCCACCAGATCCTCAAGGTCCCAGGGGGTGCGGTACATACGGTCGTAGTGGCGGGACACGATGGCGTCTGCCTTGCCGTCCTCCACCAGAGCCTTGACGCGCTCCCAGTCGGCGCTCCGCTTGGTTCCCCGCCTTGTTGAAGCCGACGTGTCCTTCTCAACGATCGTGGCTACGACTGACCAGCCCTTCCGGTCGCACAGCGCCTGACTCAGCTCGACCTGTTGTGTCAGGTTCCCACCCTTGGATTCCTCGCCCCTCGGGGTGGGGCTGAGCCTGGCGTAGATGATCGCTCGCACTGCCTGTCATGTGGCACTGCCTCAACCTGGTGTGCGGCCCCGAAGGAGTGGCGAGCGGTGTACTGCTGCGGGCGGGCGAGGTCCTGTTGGGTGCCGAGCTCAGCCGTGAACGTCGAATCTCGGCCCGCAATGACCGGGAACTGGCCAAAGGACCGGCCCGTCTGGCTACCGCCCTCGACATCGACCGAGGTCTGAACGGCACCGACGCCATCGCTCATCCGGGTGCCCCTTTGTCCGTACTGCACGGCACCCCACCACCGCGCGACCAGGTACGCAACGGCCCCCGCACCGGCGTCGGCGGTGACGGAGCCACCCACCATTGGCGCTTCTGGATCGATGGGGACCCCACGGTGAGCCTGTATCGACCTCACACACCACGCCGCCGCGCAACTTGACTCGCCCCTGCTGGACACCTAACGTAGTCCGAGCCGCTTGAACGGGTACTGCTGTCGGCACGGTCCATCGGACCGAGGCTGAGCACCCGGAAGCTGCCAACCACTACCTTCGACTCACCCTGGCGGGTGCGAATTCGGCATGCCGTAATTCGATCCCATCGGCTCGATTATGAGCTGCCCAGGAAGTCGACTAAAGTAGCGGACACGCCGAAAGGCAAAGGCCACTCCAAAGGCCACCGGAATCAAATTCGGACCGGAAACGGAAACGAAAAAGAGTCTGGTAAGGTTGGAACCGCCGGA
>NZ_JBLVKW010000080.1:0-33333 GCF_048270745.1 Streptomyces sp. NPDC056231
GAACTCATCACACTGGAAGGGAAGTTGTATCTGGCGACCTGCATCGATCTCGCGACGCGGGAGGTGATCGGCTGGGCGATGGCCGACCACCACCGTGCCGAGCTGCCGGTCGCCGCCCTGCGGATGGCGGCCGGACGCGGTGGTCTGGAGGACGGCTGCATCATGCAGCACACCGACCGCGGCAGCGAATACACGAGTGATGAATTCCGCACCGAGATACGCAAGTTGCGCATGCGACAGTCGATGGGACGTGTCGGCTCTTGTTACGATAACGCTGCTGCGGAAAGCTGGTTCGCCGTCCTCAAAGCGGAGATCGGAACCACCATCTGGGAGACCCGCGAGGCCGCCCGGGCCGACGTCTTCCGCTACATCGAGATCGAGTACAACCGCAGCCGACTCCGCAGACACCCCGAGTACGGGTACGTCACCCCACTCGAAACGAGAACCTTGCTCAGGCAAGACCTCACCCCCGCAGCGTAAACACCCGCTGTCCAGGACCCGGGGGGAACTTCAGATCGACGACCTGCGCATACCTGAGCTGCCTGGCTAGGAGGTTCTGTGGTGAGGGTCAGCGCCCAGACGTGGCCTTCCGGTCAAAGCACGGACGGCAGTTCTGACCGTAGTCCCGTGTACACGGATGTGACCAGTACCGACGGTAGGTAATCCGAAGGAAACGGCCTAGGGTCCGTCTTCAAAGTGATCTTGTCGGTGGGATCATGTTGTCGTGCGTCGACATGAACGGACGAATGAAGAGTGGGAATTACTCGCTCCGCTGATGCCCGGTTCCGGGATGGGGCGCCCACGCGTGGACGACCGCCGGGTGATCAACGGGATGGTGTACAAGATCCGTACCGGGATCACCTGGCATGACCTGCCCGAAGGCTACAGCCCGTGGCAGACGGTGTACACCCGCTTCCGCCGCTATGCCCTCGACGGTGTGTTCACCCGCGCCCTTCAGCAGATCCAGGCCCAGGCGGATGCCGCCGGTGACATCGACTGGCTGGTGCAGATCAACTCCACCATCGTCCGGGCTCACCAGCACGCGGCGGCCACCGGTCGAAAAGGGGGAAGTATCGGCAGGACGAACCGGACGATCACGCCCCTGGCCGATGCCACGGAGGCCTGACCACCAAGCTCCACCTCGCCGCCGACGGCCGCGGCCGCCCCCTCGCCATCCTGCTCACCGTCGGTCAACGCCACGACAGCGTCTACGCCGAGCCGCTGCTGGAACGCATCCACGTATCGCGCACAGGCCCGGGCCGACCACGCTGCAGACCTGACCATGTCATCGCGTACAAGGCCTACAGCTCACGTAATTTCAACCGCATCGCTGGTGCGAGTGTCCAGCTTGGACACAGCTCCCCCGAAAGCGCCACTCCCCCTCTTGTTCGACGGAGCGCGCCCACGGATGGGAGACCATCCGCAGGCGCGCCGTGCCGTTCAGGACTCGGTCAGAGAAGCCCGAGATCCATGTACTCGAATACCTCGTCCAGGTCAATGAAATGACATTTTCCCGACGCGAGATTGACTTCGATTGGCATGTTGCCAGCCAGCTCCTTGCGCTTCTGACCGCCGATGTAGGCGATGCTATTGAAGGGAGCGATCAGTCGCCCCTCGCGAAGGAAGACCTTTTCCTCCTGGACAGCCACAGGTGTTCCCCACGAACTGCTCTCAGCTGCCAGGAAATCCTTAGCGCGCTCCAGCGCCTCCCTTTTGGTCAGCATGGTCTCCTCACAGATTGTCCGTCCGCATGACATACCAATCTTTCCATCGCCCCAGATGATACGCCTGGCCCTTCTGGGCATCGATGAACACAATCATCCCATCCCTGTTGATGACGTTGAAGTAGTGGCCGACCCCGCCACCACCCGGCCAGCCACCAACGATGGCTCGGGACCCCGGGCCCCATCGCTTCAAGTCACCGACCACGCCAGTGAGTCCGCTCCTCTGACGGAACTTGCCCCCCATGGCGGCCTCGATTTCCTCCCGGTACATCGGAGCCGGGCCGCCGGGAACCGAGATTGCCTTGCTGCCTCCCAGGGCGGCATCTGCGGCCATGGCGCACGGGCCGCATTGCCTTACGCCCCCTTGAGGGTTGATTACGCCTTGGAGCGCCGGAGTTTCGGGCGTGTAATACTCGACACCATTGAGCGATTTGCCCGCAACTGGGCCCCACGAGGTGCGGCCTCCGACCTCCTCGGCGATTGCGGGCCTGCGCATCCCAAGGAGGCTCAGGACACCGCTGAGGAAGTTGCCGACATGGTACTGGTCGGTGGACGGGTTCGCGCCCAACTTCTTAGCACCCGCATCGTACTTCTCTCCCCAGTTGTTACACGTACTGACATCGCGACCACAGAATGGCCCCGTTTGATCCACCCCGTCCGCTATGTCAGCGACAGTGCGCAAAGCTCCGGCCAGAAAGTCCCAGAAATTCCCGGTCAGAGGCTTTGACGTTGCCTCCACCAATTCCTTGCCGCAGACAGTCGTGAGACCAGTTCCTCGGCACTCGATATGTCCGTCGAGTTCGAAGTTGGTGGTGGGGTTCCCGCCGGTAAAGGCATAGCGATTTCCGGTGTAGGGGTCTGCGCCGAGGTTCATGTCGGCGAGGGCGCCGTTGTACATATCCCGACCGGTGAAGCGGTTGAGCCCCGGGTCGTAGTCGCGGAAGCCCATGTCGTAGGTGCCTGACTGGGCGTCCCACCGCTTTGCATTGAAGCGGTAGGGGTTGTACTCCTCCTGGGCAGGGTCAGTGGCGTCGGGCTTGTCGATGCCGGTGAATTCGGAGTTGTCGTTGTTGCCGTAGGCGGTGTAGCCGTAGGTCGCCTTGACGTCGCCGTTCTTGTCGGTCAGCGTTTCGACGTCGGTGTGGCTGTTGTAGCCGTAGTAGCCGTCCTCGGTCGTGCCGTCGCTGTTGTGCTTGATCTGCGACAAGCGTTCGCCCCACGGGCTGTACTGGTAGGACTTGGTCAGCTCACTGCTGACCTTCTCGTCCAGCACCTCGCTGGACAGGCCCAGGTAATCGAATTCGGTCGTCTTGCCGTCCGCGGTCTTGGACGCGGTGCGGTCCAGCGGGTCGAAGGCGTACTTGGTGGACCTCAACGCACCCGTGTCGTCCATCTTCTGGGACTCCACAACGTGGTCGAAGCCGTCGTACACGCTCCGGGAGATGATCTTCCCGCCCGCGGTAACCGACTCCTGGCGGCCGAACGGGTCGTAGTTGTAGTTCGCCGTCGTGCCACCGGTATTGGCGGACAGTAGGCGATTCCGGTCGTAGTTGTAGGCGGTCGTGGCGCCCTTGACCGTTTGACTGATGACGTTGGCGTTACCGTCATGGACGTACGCCTCCGTGCCGGCGCCGTTGCCGGTCTTCACCGACTCCGCCAGCCGGTCGGCCGGGTCGTAGGTGTAGTTCGTAGTCGACGAGAGGTACGCCGAGTGGTCGTCAGCGTTCATCTTCCTCGCCACGTCCCGCGCCTTGTTGCCGTTCGGGTCGTAGGCGTAGGTGTGCGAGGCGACGAGGAGGCCGTTGGCCTTCTTCTCCGTCGTCGACTTCAGCGCGGCGTCCAAGTAGTACGTGTAGTCGACGGTGTTGCCGTTGGCCTTGGTCTCCTTCAGCTTCTGGCCACGGTCGGTGTACGCGTACGACGTCACCTTCGGGGCGGTGTCGTTCTCGGACTTGCCTACTGAGACCGTCTTGACCAGTTCACGCAGGTCGTAGGTGTACTTGGAGTACTGGTCGGGGTGGGTGACCGTCTCCGGCTGGCCATTGGCGTCGTAGGTGTACGCCGTGGCCTTCTTCTCCGCTCCGGCCAGCGACTCGGTCACCTTCTGGACCTGGTTCAAGCCCGTGTAGCCGATCGCATACGCGTCAGCCTTGGCGCCTGACGTGCCGTCGGTGATCGAGGTCAGGTTGCCGTTGACGTCGTAGGTGCAGGTGAAGGACCGCTTCTGGTCGGCCACCGGGTCGCCGCTCGTGTCGCGGACCAGCTTGACCGCATCCGCGGCCACGACGCCGCCGCTATTCTGGAACAACTCCAGCTTCGCGTCGTTGCCCTGCTTGAAGGTGTACGCGCCCAGCGGGACCCAGGTGCCAGTGCCGGTGTTCTGGTCGAGCGTCTTGTCCGTCGTGCCCGAGGCGTGCGTGACCGTGTACTTCGCCGTCGTCGCAGCGCCTGTCATCTTGGGGAACTTCACGTACGCGGTGTACGTGCCGTCCTTGGGGATGTTGAGCGTCCAGGTGAAGGCGTCCGTGCCGGTGCCGGCCGCGTGGGTGAGGTGGTCGTAGCCCTGCTGGCCGGAGAGGTCTCCCTTCGTCCAGGTGCCGGTGGAGGCGGTGTTCTGGGTGTCAGAGTTGTCGACCAGGACCACCGACTTGCCGACCGGAATGCCGTCGTCCGTACGGGACTTGAGCTTGCCGTCAGGGTAGTAGGACCAGGCCATGGTGCGCGAGGTGTCACCACCCGCCGCGGTCAGCGTGCGCGACGCCTGCTGGCCCAGCTCGGTGTAGTCGTAGGTGGTGACGATGTCCCACGGGTCCGTGGACGACTTGACCCAGCCGTTGTCGAAGTAGTCGTAGCTGGTGTCGTTACGGACCGTCTGGCCCTGCGACGGCGGCAGCGACGACTTCTCGACCCGTCCCACCTTGTCGTATTCGGTGCGGGTGTAGACGTTGGGGTTGTTGTAGCGGGAGTCGGCCGGGTCGTAGGGCTGGTACTGCTTGACCGGGCGGTTGAGCGCGTCGTACTCGGTGCGCGCGGTGAACGCCGTGGTGGAATCGGCCGCCACCGCCCGCGGGGTGAACACCTTGGTGGTGTTGCCGACCTGGTCGTACTCGTACTTCGTCGTACGGTACGTGATCGGCGAGGCGCCCTCGTGGGGGACCTTGACCTCGGACTGCTTGCCGCGCTCGTCGTAGCTGATGAGCGTGGTGTTCTTCTCCGCGTCCGTCGTTGAGACGACCAGCGAGTCCTTGTCGTAGGACTGCGTCGTCGTCTTGCCCGCCGCGTCGGTGACCTGCGTGACGCGGTGGTCGAGGTCGTAATCGGTCTTGGTGGTGTACGCGTTCGGGTCGCCCGAGGCGTTCTTCTTCGGGTCCACCACCTTGATCGCGTTGCCGACACTGTCGTACGCGTAAGAGACCTTGTCACCGTCCGCGTTCACCACCGACGTCAACTGGTAGATCTCGTCGTAGTCGTTGGTGGTGGTGTAGGAACCGGCCGCCGCGTCGGCCAGGTTGCCCTTGGGCTCGGTGGTCTTCTTCAGATTGCCGACCCTGTCGTAGGCGTAGGTCGTCCTCCGCTCGTCCGAGGTGGAGGTGTCCTTCGGCGCGGTAGCAGAGGTGATCTGGTCCGCGTCGTCGTACACCGCCGTGGAGACCGCGCCGTTGGGCGCCGTCGACTTAGTGACGTTGTTGTTGGCGTCGTACTCCGGTGCCGGAGCGGTGATCACGACGCCCTGCTTCTTGGGCACCGTGTTGACCAGCGGACGGCCGAACACGTCGTACGTCTGCGTGGTCTTCTTGCCCAGCGCGTCGCTGACCTGGGTGACCTGGCCGCGCTCGTCGTAGACGAAGTCCGTCGAGTTCTGCAGCGCGTCCGTGATCTTCGCCGGGTAGCCGGTGGGCCCGAAGTCGTCGTACGAGGTCGGGTTGCCGTTGGCGTCGGTCGCCTTCGTCAGCTGACCGTAGGAGTTGTACTCGTACTTGGTGGTGTAGCCGCTGCCGGTAGCGACGCCCTTGGGGTCGGTGACTGTCTTCAGGTTGCCGAAGCTGTCGTAGCCGAACTTCCAGGCCCGGCCCTCAGGCGAGGTCTTGCGGAAGAGGTCGGACGCGTAGCCGTCCACCCTCGTCTGGTACTCGTACTTCGACGCGTCGGCTGGCCACTTGGACACGTCCGACACACAGGAGGACGTCGGGTCCGGCACGCCACCCTGATTGTTCTCCGCGTCACGCTGCCAGAGCGGGTAGCCGGTCTTCTGGTCGTAGCAGTACGCGGTCTTGGCGCCGTTGGCCTCCTCCAGGTAGGTGACGTTGTTGTCCGCATCCCAGCTCATTTTCGTGGTCTGGGACTTGGCGTTGGTGGTCTGCACCGGGCGGGCGTAGTCGTCGGTCACATACTTCGTGGCGTGCGACTGGGCGTCGGTGACCGTGGTGTCCAGGAACTTCGCGTTCCCCGTATCGGCCGCGTAGGTGAAGCCGGTCTCACCGCCGAGGCGGTCGGTGATGGTCTTGGTCCACCAGTGGTAGGTCGGGTCATCGCCCGCCTTGGGCTCGTTGTACGTCAGCTTGGTGGCGTGCCCGCGCGGATCGGTGGCCGTGACCAGCTTGACGTTCTTGTTGCCCTGGGTGGCGTCGTAGGTGAACCTGAAGACCTTCGGCTGCGTGGAGCCGTCACCATCGGTGAATTGCCCGAGCAGGCCCTTGTCCGTGTAATAGAACGAGATCTTACGCACCGGCAGGCCTGTGACCGACGCTGAGACGTCCGTGATGGACTTGATGTGGTCGTAGATCTTGGAGTTGTTCAGCTTGCCGGTGCCGCTGACCTTGTTACCCGCGTCGTCGATGTACTCGTACGAGGTGTCGCCCTTGCCGTAGTACTCCACCGTCAGCGACTGACGCCCCGCCGGGTCGGTAATGTACTTCAGGAACTTCGTCGGCTTGTTGTTGGACTGGCGCTCCTCGTAGGTGTACGTCTGCGTGTTGCCGTTCTTGTCGACCACCGAGGTCAGGTATCCGTCGCAGCCGAAGAAGAAGCGGGTGCCGTCCGGGCGTAGCAGTGTCCAGGCGTCCGCGGCCGGGTCCTTGTCCGGGGTGCATTCCTGGTTGGGTTTCGCCGTCAGCTGGTAGTGGACGCCAGCTGGGGCTTTCCATACCTTGTTGGTGGCGTCCCAGCGGAAGATGTGGGTGGTGCCGTCGCCGTCCGGGAGGCGGATCTCGGTGGGGTTCGGCTTGGGGTGGAACTCCAGTGGTGCGCCCATCCGGATGGGGCCTGCTGCCTGGCCGGACCAGCCGGCTCCGAGGACGGTGTCGCTGGTGTCGAGGGAGTTGTAGGCGAAGCGGGTGAAGGTGGTCAGGCCGCGTCCGGGGTTGGTGAACGCGTTGTAGGACCACACGGTGTTGCCGGTGGCGAGGTTGTTCATGACCGTGGTGCCGGCGCCGGTGTTCTTGCCGGTGTAGGAGTAGAACTTCTCCAGGCCAAGGGTGTTGGAGGTGGGGTCTTCGACCGCGACGTTCTGTTTCAAGGCGGGTATGCCGCCCGTGCCCGCGGACAGCCAGCTGCCGTCGGAGACCTTCCGGACATCCCAGCCCAGCACGTAGTCGGTGCGCTTGTTGCCGGAGTCGGAGTTGATCGGCGTCTTGACCTGCGCCTTGATCGTCGCCGACTGCCCCGGAAGAAGCTCCGGAATAGCCGTGGTCAGCTGGTTGCCACCATTGGTGACATCCGTGCCGTCGGGCAGCTTCCACGTGTAGGACAGCTGGCGCTCACCCGCGGCCCACGTCGTGTTGGTGGTGTTGGTGATGGTGAAGTCCACCATGTAGGTGGAGTTCGGGGTCATCCTCGCCGGAGTCTGCGGAGCGTAGTACGTCGACTCGGTGGTGGAGTTGATGTAGGTGAGGACCATCCTCGGCCGCAACCGCTTCTCGGCGGCCTCGGAGGACAAGAAGATCGTCCGCTCCTGCTGTGCGGCCTCGTCCTGCATCTTGATCAGCACGGCCTGGTTGGATCCGGGTGTGTTCACCCAGCCCTGCGCCAACGAGGTCACGTTCCAGTCATGGCGGGACGGGTCGTTACTCATCGCGCCGACGGTGGAGGCAACCGTGCTGGCGTAGTCGCCACCGGCGGTGGTCCAGGCGGTGGTCGCATCGGACTTGATCCAGGTAGCGGTTGCCTGGTCGAAGTCTCGTGTCAGGGGCCGCATTTCATAGATCGCGGCGTTGTTGCTGAAGGTGGTCTGGGTGCCCCACAGACGTACCTGTGCGTCCAGGACCCGTGCCGATGAGGGAATGTCGAGGGCCGGGAACTTGAGCAGGGCACGGGTCTTGCCGTAGGCCGTGGAGTTGTTGCCGACCGTGAGCCAGTTCTGCGGCAGGCCATCGGTGATGGTGTCATGCGGTGTGGTCGGCTCCTGGGAGGACAGGGTGGTGTCCTGCAAGGCGTCGATGACCTTGGTGGTGCGCCCGGCCTTGGGTAGCCGCACCAGCTGCGTCGGCGCCGAGACGATCTTCCCGTCACGGGTCTTGACCGCGATCATGTAGTAGTAGGCCCGCCCGGAAGGATCCGAGCTGTCCGCCGCGGTCGGTATTGCCGTGGTGTCCGTGTACTTCGTGGTGCCCTTGTCGACGGGCGCCACCAGCGTGGAAGCCGACGGAGTGAACGTCTGGTACACACTGCGGTGCACCTGGTACTCGACGATGTCCTGGTTGGAACTACCGGACGTGTTCGTGTAAGCGGACCAGTTCAGGTCCGCGCCGGTGTCGTGGATCGTCGTCGGAGCATCCAGGTTCACACCGGGAGTGCCGTAGGTGAGGACGAGTTTGGGGTAGTTCACGGATTCGCCGTCGTAGGCGAACGCGGAGGCCTCGTAGCGCGGTCCGCCACGCGGGGCGGTGGTGCTCTCGTCGGTCGCCTTGATGATGAAGCCGTTGTTCTCGCTCTTGCCGTCCAGCCAGGACTGCACGGTGTCCTTCACCGAGAACGAGTGCCACTTGTTGTATGTGGCGTACGGCATCTGGACGGTGCCGGCCTTCGAGAACCGCACCGCGTCCGCGATCACCGCGGTCGAAGCGGAGGCGGGGCCGTCGCCGAGTACGACCTTGCCCGCGGTGCCTGCCTTGAACGGCAAAGCACCCAGCGGCTTCCACACCCCGCCCGTGCCGGACTGCTGGTCCGCCGTGAACGACTTGGTGCCTCCGTCGTACGTCACCGTGTACGGGGCAGCCGTGGACCGGTCGAAGGCCGGGATCGAGTGCGCGTCGACCTGGTAGGTGCCGTCCTCCGGGATCAACGGCTGCCAGGTGTACGTGTCACCGGGCACCGTGTCCTTGTTGTAGACGTAGTTCTTGTTGACGGCATACTGCGTGTAGTCCGTGTTCCCTGAGGCGGGCCAGGCACCCACCGCCGCTGTCTTCCCGGTCTCGCCGTTGTCCACCAGGGTCGTCGAACCGGACAGCTCACCCACCAGGTTGCTGGTGTTGTTCCAGGTCGCCTTGTCCGCCGTCCACGCGCCTGTGGCCCGGTAGGCGCCCAGCGTGACCGGCTTGTCCTTGGCCACGTAGGTGTGGGTTTGGTCGTAGTAGAGCTGCAGCCGCGCATCGTCCAGCTGGGTGTTGGCAGGCACATTCGACAGCCCGAACCTGACCAGCGCGCGGGCGGCGCTTCCCGCGGAGTCCAGACCCGCCGAAAGCCGCCAGCTGCCCTCGTAGTTGTCGGCCGGGGACGAGGCCAGCACCATCGTGTCCTGCGACTGCGCCGGCGTCGGCGCCAGCACCAGCGTCGGGTCGATCGTGACCGGATACTGCCGCTGCTTCGAAGCCAGCCACTTCGCGTTCGGCGTGACCGTCAGGCGCCAGCCCTTGCCGTCCCGCGACAGCTTCTGCTCCACCTCGGAGCTGTAGATCACCCCGTACGGCGAGGGGCCGGACTTCCTGGCGTCGGTCATGAATGCGGGCGGGATCACCACGGCGGGATTCCCGCTCTCGCCGTAGAAGGCGATCGAGCCGTCCCTGCCTGCCTTCGGTGTCAGCCCCTTCGCCTCCAGGCGGAACGTGAACGACACCGGCCCGTCAGGTCGCTTCGCCAGGAGAATGTTCTCCTTCACCCGGCCCGGACCAACCTCATAGGACAGGTCCGCCCCCGCGACCACGTCCCGGTAGGTGACGGTGTTGCCCTCGGCAGCGGGCTTCAGCTTGCTGCCCGCACCCTCCAGACCGAACGTGACCGACTGACCGCCGCCCGCCGTCGCCAACGACACCAGCCGAGTTGCGTCGGAACCGAAGAAACTCTGGCCGGAATTCGTGGTGTTGGCGAAATCGAAGCCCTTTGCCCCTGTCGCCCTCACCTGGGTGTCGATGGTCTTCCACGACTTCGACGCCCTGTCGCGGTACGAGGTCGGGGCCGCAGACACCTCCGCCTGGATCCGGCCGTCTGACATCTGCCAGAAGCGGGCGTTCGGCGTGCGCTTACCCGCAAGCTCTCTGACTCGCTTCGCCTTCGGAGCATTCTTGCCCCGAGGTAACTTCTGACGATCCGCTATACCTAACTCGTCATGCGACGAGGGCTTGTCCCCGTGCTTGCTATCATCCGCAAACCAGCCCTTGACGGAGTCGACGAACCCCTTGTCGTCACCGTTCGAGGCGGTCGCGGCATAGGCGACCTGGGGCAACGCGGTACTCGCCACCGCGGAGACCACCAGGCACGCAATGAGCCTGCCCAATCTGGGTTTCACGCCAAACCTTCCTCATACATCGCGTCCGAAAATTGCCGCCGAGAACGCACACCACCAGCACTGACGGGCGGTCATGCGCAACGGCGCCGGGTTTTCTAGCTGCTTCGGAGAGTTAATGTCAAGCAACCGAACATTACGGTCACTTGACTCCCTTTATTGACACTTGATGCCGAACAGAGCGATCGAATGTCCGTTATTTCCGTTCGCTGGACAAGCGCTCTCGGCGCCGTGTATAAACGCCCGGCTCACGCAACAGCGAAATGGCATGTGCGAGAGGAAAACGATGGGCATCACACCCCCGAAATCCACGACGGACCAGCCGATTTCCGAGGAGGTTGCTGAGGAACCCGCCGCCAAGAGGTCCGATACCGGCTCCGGGACTGCCGCGACCGCATCCGGGGCCGGCAGCACGTCGCCGAGCGACGCCGCGTCCGCGTCCGCCGACCGGCATTCCCTGCGCGGCGCGCTCGTCGTGGGCGGTGCGATGCTGGCAGCCTGCGCCGGGCTCATCCTCTACGGCGTCCTCGACACCAGTAAGAGCGACGACACAGCCGAACATCGCGTCCCCGCCGCTCCCGTGACCTACGAGGTGACCGGCGAAGGTATCGCCGACATCACCTACCAGGCCCTCCAGACTTCAGGGAAGGCCACCGTGGCCAAGGCAGCCACGCTGCCGTGGCGCACGACCGTGGACGTCCCGCTCGACCAGGATCCAATCGTCAACATCGTCCTCACCCAGCAGGGCGGACAGGCCCGCTGCACCCTCGCCATCCGCGGACAGCACATCCAAAGTGCCACCGCCACTGGCGCTTTCGGCCGCGCGACCTGCACCAGCCAGTTCCCCCACCAGGAGCCGCCAGAGAGCTGACGCGGAGACTCGTCAGGGCATGCAGATCTCGTCACTCCACCTTCACGCGCTAAGACATCGTTTCTTATGGTGCTCGGCGGTCACAGTCTCTGGCGGTGTTGTGGCAAGGAGAACGAGTCCACGTTGCCGGGTTCAGGCATCGTGGCGCGCCGAGGTTCCTGAGATCATCACCGCAGAAGTGCTCAAGGGGGCAGATGTCCATGTTCTTTCTGATCGTCAGCATGGTGATGGCTCTGACGCTTGGTGTGGTGGGGATGGTGACCTTGGTAACTGGCCGGGTCGCCGTGCCCTGGCTTCGCAACAGTGTGGGACGACCCGGTGTCTGGGGCGCTGGCGTAATGCTGCTGGCAGCAGGGGTCGCGGCCGCGCGCGTCATGCCTTTCGAGGCCAATATGTCGCTCATGCTGGGTGGTCTTGTTCTGGTAGGGCTGTCGCAGATCCTTGGGCGTCAGGGGGCACGGCAGACGAAGTAGAAGTAGTAGCGCGCGACAGGCGGCGGTGGCAGATGAGGGCTGCGGCGATGCCGACGAAGGCAAGGAAGTGCTCGGGTTTGCGTTCGTATCGGCGGTGCAGGCGTCGGCAGCCGGCGAGCCAGGAAACGGTTCGTTCGACGACCCAGCGGTGGCGGCCGAGGCGGGTGGAGGACTCGATGCCCTTGCGGGCGATGCGGTGGCGAATGCCGCGCTTGCGGAGCCATCGTCGCAGGTAATCGTAGTCGTAGCCCTTGTCCGCGTGCAGCTTCGCCGGTCGCCTGCGACGGGGTCCGCGGCGGGAGCGGACGGGCGGGATGCCGCGCACGAGCGGCTCAAGGCCCTGACTGTCGTGCATGTTGGCGCCAGAGATACCAAGCGACAGCGGCAGCCCGTTCCGGTCGGTGATCAGGTGGATCTTCGATCCCAACTTGCCACGGTCGGTCGGATTCGGTCCGGTCAGCAGCCCCCTTTTGTTGCCCGGACACTGACGGAGTCGATCGCGCACCGCGACCAGTCCAGTTCACCCCGGGCGCCGAGTTCGTCCAGGACGACGCGGTGGAGCCGGGCCCAGACCCGGTCCCGGCTCCACCGGGCGAACCTTCGGTAGACCGTCTGCCAGGCCGGACCGAAGACCGGCGGCAGCTGCCGCCACGTACAACCCGAGGTGGCCACGAAGATGATCGCGGCCAGAGTCTCGCGGTCACCGGCCCGGCGCCGG
This sequence comes from Streptomyces sp. NPDC056231, assembly GCF_048270745.1. Lineage (NCBI taxonomy): Bacteria > Bacillati > Actinomycetota > Actinomycetes > Kitasatosporales > Streptomycetaceae > Streptomyces > Streptomyces sp. NPDC056231. The sequence continues at coordinate 12,503 of NZ_JBLVKW010000080.1, forward strand.
CCACCGCCCTGCGGGCGCCTCACTTCCGTGGGCGGCACCACCCGCCGGAACAGCACCCACAACTCATCTGGTACCAACCGCTCAACCAGATCCGTCATGCACTACTCAACGAACGATCACACCATAAGAAACGACCTCTAAGCAACTCGCAGCCTAAAAGCTGTCCCGTAATCCCTGGTGGAGCAGCGCGCGGCGTCAGATGTGGTGCATCGCAAGGCGGAGTGGCGTCCTCATACTGGGTGTATTCGGGCGTTCCGACAACGCAGCGAGGTGCCGCAGCTGTCGTCGTGCGCCCGCCAGGGATTACGGGACAGCCCTTAACTACACAGGACAGGAAACCAGCCATTTACACGTCCATCACATTTATTGCGCTTGCGCCTCCAGAAGGGCATGCCACGGTGGGATCACGATCAAATGCATGGTGGTCGGGGTTCTGCCGGTAGATCAATTCCAGCCATCAACAAGGTAATTCGCACCGGCATCGACAAGCCGGACGCCGCCGATCCGACCAAGGAGGAGTACAACTCCTACCGATACAACGCCAAGCGGTGGGACGCCGGATCCGGCGCGTACGACATGGGCTTCCGCGACTACGGCCCGGGGCTGAACCGCTTCACCAGCCGGGACATGTACAACGGGGCCCTGGCCGACATGGGTCTGAGCAGTGACCCCTCCATCGGCAACCGCTACGCCTTCACCGGCGGCAACCCGATCAGCAACAACAAGCCCACGACGCCGATCAGGAACACGAACCGCAGCGCCAGAGAGGTGCGCCGCCCCGAGAACTTCCCCACGAACAGCCTAAAAAGAGCCTCCCCGCTCCCGTTCACCTTGGTCCCTAACCCTCGTGGCGGCTCGGCATTTAGTGAGGTAGTCACCAAAGCCCGACAACGCCACCTCCGATTCGCCGGATCCTGTCCCTGGACCGCCCTCATCATCAGTGTGGTCAACCAGTTACACGTCCTGCCGGACCCCGGATGGCCAGCGGACTCCACCGTCCCAACGCACTGAACCACCTTGCCGGAGCCGTGGAACCCGGCGCCCCGGCGCCCACAAACTGACGGCCCATCATCATAAAACATCGATGTCAGGAAACGACACGTGATAGAGATGCAAAATTGGGCAGGCTGTGTCGGAGTACCTGAACAGAAGGGCCTCACACGCCGAAGCAGGAATCGACCATTCGGCCGTGTGAGTGACATCACATTTCCGAGAGAGTCACCCCACGTGATGTCTGTGATCCAAACTCACACCTCTTCACCCTGGGCACTTTGGCCGGATCCCGCGATTCTGTCAATGGCTTCAGCTTGTACCCAAAGCCCTGCGATCCGCGGGGACTCGAGTCCGCAGTCCTGCCCCATGGATGGTGCGTGCGCGAGCGAGGGGGCCGAGAATCGCCTGCCCGCTTAGAGAATGGGCCGCTTGCTGAGAATTTCGGCAATCTGAGACAAGTTGGGCACCTTCGATGACACGCAGTGACGTGCATGTCTCGATCGGGATTTCCGTAGGCCAGGATCCCTTATCGCGACCTGTGCTGTTGATCTATGCTCCAATAGCCGCGAGTCGAGGTTCCCGCTTGGTGTCTTTTCGCGGGCGCGGCAATTAATGTGCGAGGGGGAGACAGGCACGCGAGTTGGTTCCAGTTCACAAAATGCCGGCTAGCGCGTTGTGACACTCAGGGAATTCCCCTGAATCAGGGATCACGACAGCACGTTCAGTTGTGGCGTGACCCTTCCTTGGCCACCAGGCCATTGCACACACATTTACTAAGACTGGCATGCCTATGCCACGAAAGGAACCCGAATGAAGACTGCCACGATACGTGTGGGCATTGCCGCCACCGTGATGTTGGGCCTCATGACGGCCGTGCCGGCTGCATCGGCAGCCGAGCGCCCCGTCAAGGAGAACGCGCCTATCGCGACCGTAGAAATCAAGGGCATCAAGGTGGATAAGGAGGCATCGGCAGAGACGAGACGTCTCATCGAGGCCAACTCCGTCGCTGCGGCCGCCACTGCCAATGTGTGTGGCTCCGGCTACACCATCTCTACCGGTGCTTGGCGCTACAGCACCTACGGAACCACTTACACCTGGACCAACGGTACTTCGGGCTCCGGGTACTACGACAAGCCGATCTGTGCCGTCTTCTTCAATGACACCGGCGCCAGCCGGTCCATGGGCGTGCGTCTGCGTTCCAATTACACCGCGGATCCTGCGGCCGAGGACTTCGGCACCTATAGCTCCTACGCCGGTCCGGTCTACCAGAAGCGCGGGTACTGCGGCACGGTCTACTCCTACATGAAGAACTCGAGCGGCACGGTCGTTGTGGACAACACCCAGACCATCGGGGCCTGCAACTAACCATGACCCGAGCACACCGTTTTCCAGTAGCTGTCGCCGTTGTCGCGGTGGCAGCTCTGGCTCTCTCGGGATGCAGCGGGAAGCAGGGGGACGCCGGCTCGCCAGCGGCACCCGCCGTCACGACGCCCCCCGTCGAATCGGCCAGCCCCACCGCAGAGTCGCAGGCTGAACAGACGCCGACCGACGCCGCATCCTCTTCTGACGCTCCTGGACCTGTGGCGACAATGCCTGTAGCCGCGCCGAAGCAACAAGGAGACACAAAGGCCTACAAGTTCGGTGACATCGAGATCCTGCTGACTCCGAACGAACTCGGCGTCTACACCGCAATCCACATCCCCAACCCATCGCGAAGGTCGATTTCTTTTTCCATCACAGTTCGCGTGACCGGACCCCGCGGATACGCCGTGACGATGAAACGTGAATTCCCGAGCGTACAGTCGGGGGATTCGGCGCGGGAGGCAGGGCTCCTTATTGACGAAGACGGAGCCCCGGTGCCAACCGATCCGGTGGCGCAGATTGTGGCGTTCGAACAGGTGGAGTCGTAAGGACCCGAAGCAGGAAGCCAAGACCCACTCCGGAACACGCACCAACGGAAGTCAAACACCAGGCCGCTTCGGCAGGCGGTCCATTACCCAGGGAGCTGTCGATAAATAACTTCCTGGGTCTACTGACAGGGGCATCGGCCTGACCGAGCAGGCTGCCGCTGCCGCCCGGCCCAACCCCGCCACCGAGAGCCCGTCGCTGGAAACGGGACTCTACTTCGCCCGCTCCTACGCGGCCCTCCACGGCGACCTCAACACATCGCCATCCGACCGGCACGAGGACTTCCCCATCGGCACCTGGCTGAGCCGCCAACGGCGACAGGCCAACCTCCACAACTCCAAGTTCACCTCACCCTATCCAGCCGACCCGCTCCTGGCCGCCATCGACCCGTGGTGGAACCCACCGTGGAACGCGGACTGGCAGATCAACCACCGAGCCGCCCGCAAACTCGTCGAAGACGGCCTCGACCTCCTCCCCAAGCAAGGATTCCCCGGCACCCCCGACTGGACCGGGCAATGGCTCTACGCCCAATGCGTCGATCACCCACACCTCCACCCCGGGCAACAGCACAAGCTGGCACAGCTCGGCATCACCGCCGCCGACGCCCGCACCGCACGGCCCCGCCGCGTCACCCAGCAAGCCTCATTCGACACCGGCCTGGACCACGCCCGCTCCTACGCAGCCCGGTACGGCCACCTCGCCGTACCCAGAAGCGAGAGCCACAACGGCTACCAGCTCGGAACATGGCTCGCCGACAAACGCAAGCGAGCCACCGACGGCAGACTCCCCCGCAACCGCGCCGACGCCCTCAACACCATTGACCCCTGGTGGAACCCGCCCTGGGGCCTGCCATGGCAAACCGCCTACCACACCGTCAAAGCCGAGAACCGCGGCCGCACCCTGAACACGGCGGCAGGTTTCCCCGGCCTCCCCCCAGACGCCACCAGATGGCTGCTCACCCAATGCATCAACTACGACGACCTCCACCCAGGCCAACAACAACTCCTCACCCACCTCGGCATCACCTCGAAGGACGCGCACGCCGCCCGGCCCCAGCAGGAAACACGCAGGCGCCCCCGAGCCGGCGCCAGCCGCCCACGCCCCACCACCGTCTCGTCATCCATCGACGGCGGGCTGCCCTACGCCCGCTCCTACGCACACACCCATGACGGCCTCGGCACCGCCCACTACGACACCGAACACAACGGATTCCCCCTGGGCTGGTGGCTGTACGAGCAACGCAAACGCGCCAACGCCCACGTACGCCGCACCGGCCAACCCTGGCCTCACGAACACGCACTCGCAGCACTCGACCCCTGGTGGAACCCGCCCTGGAGAATCAGCTGGCAGCACACCTACACCGGTCTCCGCTCCACCCTCGCCGAAGACCAGCGCCCGTCAGCAAGCCAACGCCGCTGGCTCACCACTCAGCACACGAACTGGCACACACTCCACCCCGACCAACGCACACTCCTGACCGCCATCAGCCTCAACCCCACGAACGAGCACCCCAGCAGCGACCCATTCAAAGTGAACAGCAACCAAAATACCTGAACATTCATCACGAGCGATCAAAAACACCACGTCAAACCCACACACTGCCATCCACTGCCACAACCAGCCATCAGCACGGAGCCCCCTCACGACAACCAGCTATCTGAACACTCCAGCTCAGACAGCTACAACACACACATGATCACTGGGTGCGGACATGACCGACCCCGTCGTCACCCCAACCCGCCTCGCCGGCGACGAAAAACGCGAGGAGCAGCTGCGGGGTGAGCGGATGGGGGCGCTGCAGGCCGCGCTCCTGGAAACGATGGCGGTGCACCAGCTGCAGACCACCATCACCTTCCATCACCGGACCATAGAGGCTTCCGCCTTCGCGAAAGGGCTCCCCCGGGTCGCGCAGCGCCTGCACACATCCGACCCCGATAGGTATCCGGAGAAGGTGTGGGCCGACTGGCTGAGCGGCGAGCACGAGATGGACCACAGGCGCTCCGTGCTCGCTGATTTCGGGCGCAGGGCAGGGCGTGCGGTCCTTTCGAATTGTCGTGTTCTGAACGAGGGTGTGGATATTCGAGCGGTGGACAGTGTGGCCCTGTTGGACCCCAAGGGGTCCGCGGTCGATATCGTTCAGGCCATCGGCCGGGCACTGCGCCAGAAACCCGGGCAGGGCAAGATTGCAACACTGATCGTGCCCGTTTTCCTGGCACAAGGTGAGCAGCCGGAAGACATGTTCACCTCCTCCTCGTATCGCCCCTTGGTAAAGGTCCTTGAAGGGCTCCGGGCGCACGATGAACGTGCCATCGAGATGCTCGCCATTCCGCAGGAGAACCAGAAGCAGGCCGTTGATCCGTCGCAAACCATCGGTCCGGAGCCAGAGGAGGGCGAGGAGGAGTCACGGCTGCTGCTCCGGTTCGCCGCCCCCAGGGATCCCGTCATGATCGCGAAATGGGTCAAATTCCAGATCCTCGACACCGAACGCCAGGACTGGACCCGCGGCTACAACACCGCCCGACAGTACTTCGAACGGGAGGGCTCCCTGGACGTGCCCTACGAACACGCCGAGGGCGCCTACCCGCTCGGCCGGTGGCTCTCCGACCAACGGCGGTCCTACCGGGCCGGGACCATGCCCAGCACCCGGGCCGAAGAGCTCGACGAGCTCGGCATGATCTGGGACACCGCCGACACGGCATTCGCCGAAAACCTCGCTGCGGCCCGCGCCTACTACGCCGAAGCCGGCACACTGGCCGCTCCCCGCCACGCCACCACTCTGGACAGGCCGGTCGGGCAATGGCTCACCAATTTGCGGCGGGTCGACGGACTCGGGAAAGACCCCGAGCGTGCGCAGCGGCGTGCCAAGCAGCTCGCCGCGATCGATCCGGACTGGAACCCCAGTGTGCTGGGATGGACCGTCGACTGGCAACGCCACTGGGTTGGTCTGACCGCGCTCCTCGCAGGCGGCGGAACACTGGACGAGATCACGCCCGGCGTCACCCACCACGGAGACGACATCGGACGCTGGCTCGCACGGCAGATCCGAGACTGGACACACCTCAACACCGAGCAGCAACGACGCCTGGGCGCACTGGGGGTGAAACCGGCTGCACGACCCCAGAAGACCCCGGCGCGAACCAACGCAAAGCCTGGGGCAACGAAGGGCTCCGACGCCTTCACACGGGGCGTCACAGCCCTCGCCCAGTACATCCAGCGCGAGGAGAAGACCGTCGTCGGAAGGCAGCACGTTGAAGAGCTCCCGGACGGGACAACCGTACGACTCGGCATCTTCCTCACCAACCAAAAAAGTCGGCGCGACCGACTCACCGAGGACCAGCTCGCCGCCCTCGCTGAACTCGGATACGACTGGGCATGAAGGGCCAGGGCGGGTTGACGGGGCACTCGTCAGTCGCGATTACCTTGTACTTCTCGCGCCCCCTGTCCCGCCGCCCCTCGCCAGGCGCACCATGGAGACATCTGGCCGATCGTCGCCGGGCGGTTGGCCGGCGACAGGCGCGCGGCCGGGCTACCACTGGGCGGAGAGGAGCGGGCAATGCGGACCAGCATCGTCCACGACGAACGCCTGGACCTCGTCTACTACCCGGCGAATGGCTGGACCGTCGTCGAGGTCAACGGGGAGGTCGACGTCCACACCGCGCCCAAGATCCGGGCAGCGGTCATCACACTCCTCGACGGGGGCCACCGCCAATTCGCCCTGGACCTGTGCCCCGCACCGTTCCTGGACTCCATGGGACTGGGCATGATCGTGGCGATCACCAAACGCATCCGTGACCACGAGGGCTCCCTGCATCTCACCTGCACCAACGACCGGATCCTCAAGGTCTTCAAGATCTGCGACCTGCGCAAGGTCTACGCGTTCCACGACACGGTGGACCAGGCCACACGACACGCCCCCCGGCGCGGCGCCTTGGCCCACTGGCCCCGCCCCACCTGAGCCGAACCCCGGCCGCAGCCCGAAATCCCAGACCCGTGGCCACGAGTCACCCATGGCCCGGTGAACGGCTGGAGGGCCACTCATCGGCGAATGCCCTGAATGAGTGTCTGGAAAGGTGGGACAGCGGTGCTGAAGGCCCAGGCGACTCTGCAAGGGTCGGTAATCGACGGATGAACAGGCTTCGGCCTGGGAAGCCGCCGCAGGCGGCTTCCCAGGCCATGGTGGAACCTCAGCCCGACCTCGTAACTACTCCGCAACGTTGGTGCTGTTCGGGGGATTGAATACGCAGAACTCGTTGCCCTCCGGGTCGGCAACGACGATCCAGCGAAAGCCGTGTTCGCTGAGTTCTTCAGAGAGCCTCGCAGCGCCGAGCCGTTCGAGGCGATTGACCTCGGGCGCCAGGTCTGCGGTGCCAAAGTCGAGGTCAAGGTGCATGCGGTTCTTGCCCTGCTTTGGTTCTGGGACGTGCTGCAGGAGAAGGGTTGGCGCAGGAGCGGGCCCGACCAGGCTCAGATAGGGAGGTCCATGGAAGCCGCGCCGGTAGTCCAGCGGGGCGAGCGCGGCGAGCCAGAAGTTCGCTTGCGCTTCAGTGTCGACACAGTCCAGCGTCACAACGATCTGCATGGCGGAACGGTAGGAGGCTTGGCCCGCCCTGACGATCTATTTTTCAGCAGCACCCGAGGCGGTGCTGCCATCTCTCGATTTCGTGTCAGTACGCGACCTGCGCCTATACAGCCCGGTGACAGTACCGACACCCCCGATCTCTCATCTCATGACAGTGGCAGCAGCACGTCCGGCGAGCCCGACATATGACTCACTGACCAGTACGTCCAGGCAACACACGGGGAACCCGCCACTGTCACACCATTCACTGACACGAAACCGAGAGATCGCATTCATCGCACCCCAGGCGGACAACGGCGGCTGCGATTCATCCCCGCTGGCAGAGCATTTCGCCAAGGACGCTCGCACCACTCCGGCCCTCCTCGAACGTTCACCTCAGCCCCCGGCCGGGCAAGAAGCAGCGACCTGGGACTTCCTTGTCACTCCCATGATCGTCTCGCAGACGATAGCGTGCGCCCATGACTTGGCGGGGACCGACATATCGGATGGTGGATGGAGAGAGGATCGATGGGGCCTGGTGCCACGTCTGGCGGCGGTATCGACCAGACAGTGCGTACTACCTCGACGACTTGGTCGTCTTCGCGGACGGAGCGATCATCTGCGGAGAACGTACGGACCTGGCCGGCCTCGTGAAGATGCTGGCAAGAGGCCGATTGGCGGTGACCAACCCCGAGGCTCCACCGCTTCCCGACGAACCATCTAAGTGGGCCTCTCGTCGTGGCGAACCGCTGACACCAGAGGGATTTCTTCTGGAAGTCGCTGACCGCATCGAAGCACTCAATGAGCGACCAACTGCCGCGCAACGTTGCTGGGATGCGATCCGACACTTTCAGCAGGAGCCAGCCGAGTCCAACCGAGCACTCCTCCGAGCGGCATATCTGGCGGTTCCGCCGCATCTTCGGATCTATGTCCTCGGGGATATGGACCGCCAGGACCGTCCCTTGCGGATCCTGCTCACGAACATTGGTGAGGCCGTCGACGGCGATGGCCCGGTAGTGACGGCGGAGATGCATCAGGACGTCCTGGACTACTTCAGCCGCGGAGATCAGGGAGTCCAGAGCGAGCAGGAGCGGCGAGCCATCCAGCGTGCCGACGATCCTTCAGAACCATGCGGACCAGCTCTTATATCGCGCGAAACCGTCTACCCACAAGGGTGGCCTGAGCAGCCGGGTCTGTTCACGCTCCGCAACGACTTCCCTGCGCAGATCGTGTTCGCCGGCGAGTCCTATGCGTCCGTACTGCATGGGTACTGGGCGCTGTCGGCGGCCGACGCTTCTGACCGAAGCAGAATCCGGGATGCGGCCTCCGGCAGAGAGGCGCATGACCTGGGTGGCCGGGCAACGCACCGGAGTGACTGGCCCAACGTTCGGCTCGCGGTCATGGCCGAGCTCCTTCGCGCGAAGTTCACTCAGCACCCTGAGCTCGCCCAGGTCCTCGTGTCCACCGGGGACGCAAGGATCAGCTACACCGGCTTCTCGGACTCACCCTTCTGGAGAGATGTCTCCGACGGTCGAGGGCGGAACTGGATGGGGCGATTGCTCGAGCTGACCCGCTCCGAGCTCGTTGCCCAGCAGTTGCTCCGGGCCGAGGACCCCAGTGTGCTGAACTAGGAAGAGCTGCTGAGCGGTGGGAGTGCTCGACTACGCGCACTTCGTGAGCAGACGTGCCGGACTACACCCGCTTCCTACACCCACCCCGGAAACTCGAACGCGCCGCGCCGGAGAACGGGGGGTCACGTCCACGGACGTGGTGTACGGCGGGTTGTCGAGGTGGTCGCTGGTCGAGGTGGTTTAAGTGGCCGTGCGGGTGGTGTGGAGCATAAGACCGACCGGCAGCTCCGGGGCAGGGGCGTCCTCGCGGTCGGCGGGGGCGTGTTCGGGCATGAGGTCGGCGACCGCGGTACGGATGGCTGCTGGAACGCCGCCGCCCTTCGCCTGGTCACCGCCGTCCTCGCCGAGCAGATCGACGAATGGACCGAAACCTTCGCCGTTACTGAGGAACCCGGCCCGGGGGCGGCTCGTCACAGGGGCAGCACGGCCTCCACCTTTCACTGCACAGCCGTTGTCACCGCCACCGTCCAGGGGGACCCCCATGCGTACGCGCGCCGCACGAACCGTCGATCTGCTCGTCGTATTCGCCCTGTTCACTGCCGGGACCGGTGCCGTCACCGGCTGCGGCAGCGAGAAGGCCAGAGGCGGCACACAGGGTCGCGGCGCCGACTCGGCGCCCGAGTCGAAGGCCCGCGCCCGCCAGGTCGCCGATGCCTGGAACGGCTCCAAGGCCGCCGAGGTGTGGGCCAAGGGCTACTACCCGATGGGCGAGGTGGTCCAGCTGCCCGAGAACGCCTTCCGCAACGCAGACGACAAGCTCGCTTACGGGGCCCGGAACCTCGTCCTGCGCGGCGAGCTCCCCGCCACGTCGCAGAAGGACGGGCAGGTGAAGTGGGCGAGCGGAGGCTCGCTCACGTTGCCCCTGATGGGGGCGCGGGAGGCGTTCGCAACTGTGGCCGGCGGCAGCATCGACGGACCACAGCTCACCGTGACCGGGGTCAAGCTGGGTGAGATGTCCCTGGCCACCAGCCGTGGCCCGGCGATAGTGCCGGCCTGGTTGTTCGCCCTGGAGGGCTATGACACCCCGCTCAAGCGGGTTGCCCTCAGCCCGTCGAAGCTCCCCGAGGCGCCCATCAAACCGGCCGGGGAAGTACCCACCGACGAACTGGCGCCGCTCGGCCGGATGATCGGGGTGGCTGGGGACGGCCGGTCCGTCACAGTGATGGCCACCCACGGAGCTTGCGACGACGGCCCCGCCGTGGACGTGCTGGAGACCGGCGGCAGCGTCGTGCTGTCCGCATCTGTCGTCGGGACCAAGGACGGTCCCTGCACTAGCCAGCTGCTTGCGGAAGAGGTGACGGTGAAGCTGGACCGGCCGGTCGGCGATCGTCTTCTCCTGGACGCGTTCACGGGCCGACCTGTGCCGTACGAGCCCGAAGGACCGCCCGCACTCCGCGGCTGAGCCATGTGAGTGACCACGCGCCGACGCCCCTCACGGCGTCAGCCGTACACCACGTCCGTGGACATGGCCGACGATCTCCCGCTTCCATAGATGTCCAGGCCATTCTCTTCGACTCCGGTGGTGTGCTGATGCGTCCGATCGGAGGCCGATGGAACCCGCGTGCGGACTTTGAGGAGACCGTCCTCGCTCACGATCCTTCGATCACGAATGACCGGTTCGCCGCGGCGATCGTCGCCGGAGACCGGTTCTTCGCCGGCTTGTCCTCGACCCCCGACTACGACGACTACCACCGTGTGGTGCTACGCAACCTCGGGATAGAGGCCACCCCACAGCTCCTGGCCGATCTGCGCCGTGAAGTCCCCGTGGACAGAGTGCTGGAGCTGTACCCGGACGTGAGGAAGACCCTGGAGGAGCTGAGCCAGCGGCAGGTGCGGATGGCCGTGGTCTCCGATGCCTGGCCCGACCTGCCCGGCCTGCACGCGGCACTGGGCATCCACCATTTCTTCGAGGCGTACGCGATCTCCGCCGAGCTGGGCTGCAGGGGAGAGTCCAGTGCCGGCGGAGGCCTTGGCCCGCCGGGGCGTGGCCGGTCCGCTCCTGGAGTACTACGGGCATCTCGGTGCGGTAGAGCTGCCCGACCTCGACAACGGGATCTGGATCGATGACGCCTCGTCCTTTGCTGCCCAGGTCGAGGCAGGCAACTATCCGAACCGGCTGACCGGCGCCGTTGATGACGCAGTGTCGGTGTTCGCCACAGACGGCGGTGGAGGCATGTACGCCCTCAGCCACACCACCGGATGCGTCTACCACCTCACCGCCGGCGCCCACACCGACAACTGCTACGACCTCGACGAGACCGGCTACCGCATCACCGCCGAAAGCCTCTGGCACTTCCTCGAGCAACTGCACGCCCGCCTCGCCACGGCCGTCGACGCGCAGCACGCCACGCTGAGGGAAACGCGCGGGCGGTAGAGACGGACAGCGAGATTTCTGGAAAAGGGACGCCTCGATGGAAAAGAAAACGCTTCGTCCGCATCAGAGAGAGGCCGTGGATGCAGTTATCCGCGCTCTCGAATTCCCTGCAAGATCACTTGTACCCGAGCGAGGGCTCCGCACCCAGGTCATCATGGCGACCGGATCCGGGAAAACTCTCGTGGCGGTGCGCAGCGCTCAGGAGCTCCACGCGGGGCGTGTACTCGTCCTCGTCCCCAGTTTGGATCTGCTCGCCCAGACCGAAGCCGCGTGGCGCGAGGGCGGCCGCACAGGCCCGATGATCGGGGTTTCCTCGCTGCGGGGGGAGGAGGTGTCCTTCCCCAACACCACAGACGTGGGCGAGCTCGTGGAGTGGGTAAGGCCGTTCGACAAGGTGACCGTGTTCGCCACGTACGCCTCGCTCGGGCTGGGCACCCTGGAGCGCGCGCACGCGATCGGCCTTCCAGGGTGGGACCTGATCGTGGTGGACGAGGCACACAGGTGTTCCGGCCGAATCGGCAAGCCCTGGGCGGTCGTCCACGACAACACGAGGATCCCGGCCCTGCGCCGCCTCTACATGACCGCCACGCCCCGGCTGTGGCAACTCGGGGACGAGGACCAGGACGGCGCGCCCGGCGAGCTGGTGGCGAGCATGGAAGACGACCCGGACGGTCCCTTCGGCAGCAGGGCGTTCACCTTGACGCTCTCGGCAGCGATCGACCGGGGCATCTGCTCCCCCTACCAGGTCGTATGCGTGGACGTCACCGATACACAGCTCCAGGCCGCACAGCTGCTCGGTGCCGAGGCCCGGTCCGAGGCCGTACGCGGAGCCCGGCTCGCCGCCCTGCAGACCGCCCTGATCAAGGCGTCGGCTGAAGAAGGGTTCCGGCGCACGCTCGTGTTCCACCACATGGTGAAAGAGGCCGAGGCCTTCGCGGCCGGCCTCCCCGACGTCGCCGCGCAGCTGCACGCCGCCGATCCGGAGCTCTACCCGGCCACAATCTGGGCCAACTGGCTGTGCGGCGACCACAAACCGCTCCACCGCCGCCGGCTCCTGGGCGAGTTCGCCGCTGGGATCGCCACGGACGGCACCGTCGTGGAGAAGTGCTTCCTGTGCTCGGTGAAGGTCCTGGGCGAGGGCGTCGACACCAAGAACTGCGACTCGGTCTACTGGGCCGACGTGCGCGGCTCCATGCCGGACCTGGTCCAGGCGGTGGGCCGGGCGCTGCGGATGCAGCCGGGCGAGGGCAAGATGGCCAGCCTGGTCGTGCCGGTGCTGCTCGGGCCAGGCGAGACGGCCGACAACATGCTCACGTCGAGGGCGTTCGGCGGGCTCGCCAAACTCTTGGAAGCGCTCCGGGCACACGATGCCAGGATCGTGGAGACCCTCGCGGAGCAGCAGGCCCCCAGCCGCTCCCCCAAGGGACGCGAGCTCACCAGTGAAGACACAGAGCCCGGCGCAGCACGAGAAGGTGTCAGCACCCCCGCCAAGGCCCTGCTGAAGTTCTCCACATCGCGCGACCCCGCAGCCCTCGCCGCATTCATCAACCTCCGTGTACTCAACCCGGAACATGAGCACTGGCGGCGCGGGGTGGAGGCCGCCGTCATCTACGCCCGCGAGCACGGCGACCTGCGCGTCCCGTTCACGTTCCGCGTCCCGGCCGGAGAGGAAGCGGAGACGCAAGCGTGGCCGGCCTCGCTCGCGAACTTCCCGCTGGGACAGTGGACCACCGACGCCAGGAGGTTCTACGCCCGCGGGAACATGGACGCCAACCGCATCACGCAGCTGGAAAAGCTCGGCATGATCTGGTCCCACTTCGACGTCGCGTGGGAGGAAGGCCTGACCGCCGCCCGTGGGTGGGCGGCCGAACGTGGGCACCTCCTGGCACCGCTGGACGCCACCTTCCAGGGCGCAGCGGTGGGCATCTGGCTCAAGAACGCCAGGGCCGCCGCCCGGAAGGCAGTGGAGCTCGAGCAGCGCCAGGCCGAGGGGCTACCTGTCCAGTCATGGGCCGGCGCGCTCTCGTCGGAGCGGCGCGAGCAGCTCGAGGACATCGACCCTTCCTGGTGCCCCGCCTGGCCCGTGGAATGGCAGCGCGCCTTCCACCTCACCCGGATCCACCTCGAGGAAATCGGCGGCGAACTGCCAACCGACCCAGGATCCGTCGTGCACCAGGGCGAAGACCTCGGACGGTGGGTCCGTGCGCAGCGCCTCGGGTGGGACAAACTCACCACGGTGCAGCAATGGATGTGCGAACAGGTCCTCGGCATCACACCCGCCAGCGAAGACGAGAAGCCCAAGCCCCGCACGAGCCAGGCGGAGAAGTGGGCGATGCATCTCGCCGCGGCCCGACAGTTCTTCGAGCGCGAGGGGCACCTCCACGTCCCCCGCAAGCACGTCGAGCGGATCGTCGGCGAGGACCAGGAGAAGCGGGAGCTCAAGCTGGGGGCCTGGATCGGCAACCAGCGGAGCAGGGCCGCGACACTGTCGCCGGAGCGTATGGAGCAGCTGTCCAAGATCGGCATGCGCTGGGCATGAAAACGTCTAGAGATCTTTAAGGGCTGGGGTTACGAAGCGGAGTGCAGTCCTGCTCCGGCGGACGCATCTGACGCTCGACACGTCTACGATCCACTTCCGTGGGGGAATCAAAAACTGGGCCTGCAACAGGGGTTGTCCTGGCCAGCGGCCGTACCCGGGTATGGGTGGAGCAGGGTGCACTGCACTGGAGGCGGGGGCGAACGACTGTCGTCGTGCCCGGGACGCAGATCCGCCAGGTCGAGGCCACTGAGAAGTCGCTGGCCGTGCTCCTCTTCGAGGACACGCAGGTCGACACGGCCATGACGGTCCGGCACCGTAATAGGGATATGGTCGCCGCGCTCGGCGCAGAGATCGAAGCGATCATGAGTGACGCTGGCCCATCGGGGAACCGGCGGCCGCTACAGCGGCATTCGGTGCAGGTGTGGCCCCTGCGTACGCTGGCTGATCTTCGTGATCGGGTACTGCATGGCAGCCCGTGGTGGCGGCGTGCGCTCTGGTATGTGGTCCTGGGGCTTCCCTTGGCCGTGTGGCTGCCGGTGGAGCCCTTCCTGGGGTTCTTCGCCTGGCTGTTGCTTCCTGCAGGCGTCGCCTTGCTGCGCATGTGGGTGGGCATGGCCGAGTTGGACACGCGGTGGGTGATGTGGCGGCGGGGCATCACCGTCCGTGCGAGGTTCGAGGCAGACCCGTACAGCGAAGGCACCAATGACTACATCGTCCACTTCCGCACGCTTGACGGCCGGAAGGTCACGGCGCGTCCGGCACTGCGAGGGCGCCGCGACGAGATTAAATACGACCCCCAGGACCCCTCACGCGTACTCGCGCCGACGCGTGTGGCCTGGCTGGGGGTCGCCCTGGCCGCATTCTTGGTGACCGGTTTCTGGGGCGTTGTCTTCAGCATCCCGGCGATTCTCTGGCTGATCGAGCTGTTGGCCCTGCCGTTTTAGAGATCTTCGGTGGCGGAGATGCCACAGGGCCAGGGCCGAGCTGGCTCTTGGCGACGAGGCCGTCGAGAAGGTCGGGACGGTACTGCATCCGTTTGAGGCGGGCCTTGATCAGCGCGATGAGCTGGTCGAGGTCGTGCTTGGTGAGGTTGGCCGGGGATCTCTTCAGTAGAGCCCACACGCCCTCGACCGGATTCAGTTCGGGCGCATACGGAGGCAGCTGGTAGACGGTAAGCCATAGCCGGGCAGCGACCAGATCGCGCATGGCGCGGCTGACGTGCGTGTTCAAGTTGTCCCAGACCAGCACGATCGGTCCGCCGAGCTGCTGGTGGGCCGCGTCGAGCAGGCGAGCGTAATCGACCTCGGTGAAGCCCTTGCGCCTGCCTTTGGCAGGGCCTCGATTGAGATAGATGCGATAGATCAGCCGCGGTCGGTGACCGGACTTGGTGTAGATGAGCCCCGCCATCGACACCCGCTTGGTGCCAGCGGCCGTCACTCGCACCTCAGGAGTGTGCGCCCACGCCGGCCCCAGGTGTGGCCTTTGGGCGGTCTCAGGCCCTGCCCGGCCTCGTCCTCGAAGCAGAGCCAGGCGCCCAGGTCCACCGCCCGCCTTTTATGACGGGCCACTGCTCGTCCTTCCAGGCAGCGATCCGCCCCTCGTCACGCTCGGTGGCCTTGCGGGACGGGACCTGCACGCTCCAGCCGATCCGGTGCAGCGGCAGATCCAGCCCGGCCAGGGTGTACCGCACGCCGAACCGAGCACGCACCACCTCGGCGATCCGGGGCAAAGTCCAGCACTGGTCGGGCCACCCGGACGGGGCCCGTGTACTGAAGTTTCGCCGTCTGCCGCCCGAGCCGGGGGCTTGGTGGCTGCTGTCCTGGGCACACACCTTGGCGAACAGCGTCGTGCCCTTGCAGTCGGGCGTACCCACGCCCGAGCCGCCTGCCGGCACCGACAGGCCGAACGACCGCCGTCACGCTGATGGGCGTCATCGGTTTTACGCACGAAACGACAGCCGACTTCACTGATCCCGCTGGTCGGCGACATCGTCCTGCTCTACTTCTTCTCCAGCGACAGCCAGCCCGAAGACAACAAGTACGGGTCGGTTCCGAAGTACATCGGCGCGCACATCTGACCTTCCGGCGGCACTGAGAACTCGGTACCAATGAGGTACCGAGGTCGCCATCCCCGAACACGCGGCATAGCGGCACGGACGCCGAGGGCGCCGTCGGGATCACGCCCGTACGGCGCCCTTTTTGTGTGATCCCCACGTGATCACCGCACACCTGACCTGCGGCAATGGCCCAGGGAACGGCTTCTGGCAACGGGCCGGCGCATACTTCAGCCGGGTACAGGTGCTGGCCCCGTACGCCACGCTGCCCCTAGAAGTGAACGAAGCCAGGCCGTGGCACAGTGCACCCATGTCCAACGACATCGCCTATCCCGTCTTCCGTACCCCCGACCTCGCACTAGCCCTGAGCACTGCGCGCCGTCTCATCGAGTTCGGTCGCTGCGAGTACTCCGAGGTCTCCGTGTACGCGGAGTTCTCTTCCGTCGCCGAGGTGCGGCGTGTGGCGAAGGTCCTGCCCGAGGAGTGCTTCCAGGGCCAGGTCGATTATGAGGAGTTCGACGGGGTGCCGCTGGCGGAGCGGCCCGCGCTGGTCGTCGGCGTACAGGGGCCGGGGCTGCCGGTGGACCCGGCCGCGTACGAGGGGCGGCTGCCGGTGGAGTGCGGGCTGAGTGAGCTGCCGGTCGGCAGCATCGAGGACACCTTCACGGCGGCGATCGGCGCGAACGTGGGCTGGATCAACTGGGAAAGCCTGCGCTGGCCGGACGCGCCCGAGGTGGGGTTCCACGGCGAGTCCAAGCATGCTGAGGTGACGCTCCTCTTCAACACCCACACCCGCGAGCTCGACGAGCCCGCCGATGACCACACCGTCCTTGTACATGTCCGTAGCGCCGTCTTCGGCGGCGTCCAGACGAGAGAGCCATACGCGCACTGGCTCGCCGAGCAGGTGGGACTCACCGTCATTGGACCTGGGCAGCGGCTCTAGGCAGGTCGGCCGACGGGGCGACGGGGCGGGCTTGCCCAGTCATCGGATGGCGATGGGGACGATGCAGGCCGCGAGGACGGCCGCGCCGCCCATGGCGACCATCAGCGGCGTGGCAAGCGGCGGGGCTGGAAACCGAGCGGAAGCCACCGCGCCAGTCCCCGACCCTACTCAGAACCCGGGGGCGGGAAGGAAGCCTGGCCACCACGAGGGTACGCCGCTGGGGCAGTCGTAGGTGTCGCTCCAGAAGAGCGAGACGGCGCACCAGCACAGGGCGAGGAGTACCACTACGAGGGCGAGGGTGTGGAGGAGCGGGCGGTTCCCCAGGAGAACGCCCACCGCCACCCAGCCCAGGGTCAGGACGACCCAGAGGCACGGGATGAAGAGGAAGAGGAGGAAGGTGCTGTTCGTCGCATTGTTCACGCCGGCGTCGCAGGCGCTCAGCGCTCTGCCCAGAACCATGGCCGTGAGCACCGCGAGGGCGAGCCCCACTACTGTGCCGAGACATCCGTGAAGCCGTCGCTCGCCCATACATCTCCCCATAGCCGTCGGCTCCGGATAGCACCTCAGCCGCACGGCCCGTCACTTTAGCCACTCGATCGACACGCTCTGACCAGCGGGTACCGGCCCGACCCGTGACGAACGAGCCGGGCCGGCCCCGTCATGATCGCGAAGTGGATCAAGTTCCAGATCCTCGACACCGAACGCCAAGACTGGACCCGCGGCTACAACACCGCCCGACAGTACTTCGACCGCGAAGGCTCCCTGGACGTGCCCTACGAACACCAAGAAGGCACCTACCCACTCGGCCGATGGCTGTCCGACCAACGGCGGGCGTTCCGGGCCGGGACCATGTCCAGCACCCGGGCGGATGAGCTGGACGAGCTCGGCATGATCTGGGACACCGCCGACACGGCATTCGCCGAAAACCTCGCCGCCGCACTCGACCTCAACCCCACCTACGCCTGGGCCCTCGGCTCCCGCGGCCAAGCACACCGGCAAGCCCGCCGCTACGACCAGGCGCGGGAGGACCTGGAGCGGGCGCTCGAAGCCGAACCTGACAGCCTTGGCTGCATGTTCGAGAGGATCATGCTCGACACAGTGGTGTCGGGGCTCGGGGCGTGTGTGGAGCAGTGGAGACAGCTGCTCGCCTCTCCGATGGTCACAGCGGATGCGGACCTCATCGGGTGCTTCGACCTGTTCAAGGTGCTGATCCTCGAACCAGAAGCCGGTGTGACAGAGGCAACCGAGGTGTTTCTCGCCGGAGGGCAGGAACCCGAAGTCGTCACGGACATGCTGGATTACCTGGCTGAACTCTCCGCTGCGGGCGACGAACTGGCGGACCGCGCGCGCCTATGCCGCCAGCTCATCGCGGAGCGCGCCGCAGTATGAGTCGGCGCGGCATGTGGCCGGGCGGCTTGCCCAGCGTCCCCACTGGGCGGGAAGTACCGCTCACCGCACTCGGATACGACTGGGCGGTGTAGACGACCCAGGTGCTACGAATCCGGCGTCGGCAGGAAGGTGGGCGAACTAGGCTGGCGGTTCTTTCTGGTGATGTGGGGGAATGCCGTGTTGATCGAGGGACTCATCGCTGCGGCGGCCGCTGGTGGCGGCGCGGTCGTGCAGGCCGCGGGAACGGACGCGTGGAACGGGATCCGCAGCGGGGTGGCCCGGCTGTTCGGTCGCGGCGAAGCTGGACGCGAGCAGGCGGTACTGGAGCGCCTGGACCGTACACAGGCGGTGCTGGAAGCCGCGCAGGACGGTGCGGAAGCCGAGCAGGTCCGTATCGCGCAGGTCGCGGTATGGCAGACCCGGCTCGAAACCCTCCTGGAAGAGCTGCCCGACACCGAACGGCGGCAAGTAGTGGCCGAGTTGGAAGCCCTGGTCGCCCAGGCCGATGCCGCCCGGCCGTCCGATACGGTGCACAACGATTTCCGGAACGCGACGTTCGAGGGGCCGGTGCAGGGCAGCGGCACGCAGAACAACCACTTCCACCGGTAGACCGGCATGGGCGGAAAGAACAAACCGAAGAACAAGACGAAGAAGGCCGGTGCCAAGGGCGCGAAGCGCAGCGCGCAGCCTGGAGCAGCCGGGCGCGTCGGCCTGTTGCCCGGGAGGGTGCCTGGGCAGCGGGTCGATTTCCGGGAGTCGACCTTGTCCGGGCCGACGCAGGGCAGCGGTACCCAGAACAATACGTTCGTGCAGCAGTACGCGCCGGTGCCGACCGCGCTGGATGCCCTGCCGCCGCTGCCGGAAGGATTCACCGGCCGGGACGACGACATCACCTTCCTGTTGAAGGTGCTCGATCCTGATCGTGCGGCCGGCCAGTCGGCGGTTGCGGTGCTGTCGGGCTGGGGTGGCGTGGGCAAGACGACCCTCGCCCACGCCGCGGGGCACGCCGCGCAGGAGCGGGGGTGGTTCACGGGTGTTCTGCTGGTCGACCTCCGTGGTTACGATCCGCACCCGGCGCAGGCTGACGATGTTCTTGAAGCGCTGTTGCGGTCGCTGGGTGTGCGTCCCGAGCATCTTCCGCCGCCCGGTGCGCAGCGGGAGGTCGTGTACCGGTCGCAGCTGAACGCGCGGGAGCGGGCAGGTGAGCGGTTGTTGGTGGTCGCCGACAACGCCTCCGCTGCCGGGCAGGTCCGGCCTCTTCTGCCGCCGGGAGACCACGGGATGCTGGTCACTTCCCGGCACAGTCTTCCCGGGCTCGGGCGGATGCGGACCGTCAATCGTCTGCAGCCCGACGACGCCGTTGCTCTCTTGAAAGGGGCGTTGCAGGGTAACGATCCCGACGATCAGCGGGTCGATGAGGAACCGGCAGCTGCTGAGCAGCTCGCTCTGGCGTGCGGCTGCCTGCCGCTGGCGCTGCAGATCACCGCGGCTCTCCTGGCCGGAGATCCCGGCCAGCCGCTCGCCGAACGCGCAGATTCCCTCGCTCACGCGGAAGGAGTTCTGGACGGGCTGAACGATGGTGAACGCAGTCTGCGGGCCACGTTCGACCAGTCCTTCGACCGTCTCCTGCCCCAGGAACAGGACCTGTTCCGCCTGTTGTCTCTCAACGCCGGCCCTGACATCTCCACCCCCGCCGCCGCTGTCCTGGCCGACCTGCCGCAGGCAGCCGCGGAACGTCTGCTTGGACGGCTGGCCGCCAGCCATCTGATCGAACGCGGCACGATCCGCGGCCGGTGGCAGATGCACGACCTCCTGCGCGCCTACGCCCACGAACAGGCCGACGCGTTCATGGGCCGTGGACGTGTCCCGCGCCGACGCTACGAACAGGCCCGCGCCCGCCTCACCGACCACTACGTCCAACGCGCCACAGCAGCCGACACCCACCTCCAGCCCCCCGGCACCACTGTGGCGTCCCAGTTCGCCGGCCGGGCCCAGGCACTGGCCTGGTTCGACGCCGAACGCGAAAACCTGATCGCCACCGCCCACACCGAAGCCACCACAAAAACCGGTATGTCTCTGGGCTTTGCGCTAGGCCGTTACCTGGGGTGGCGGCGGCGTCTGCAGGACCTCGTAATGGTCCGCTCCCTCGCCCTCGACGCCTGCCACGCCATGGGCGACACCCGCAACGTAGCCGGCGCCTGGAACAACCTCGGCAGCGCGCTCAAGGAACTACGGCGCTACGACGAAGCCCTCGACGCCCACCAAACCGCCCGCGACCTCCACCAGCGGATCGGCGACACCCACGGCGAAGCCGGCGCCTGGAACAACCTCGGCCTCGTGCTCAAGGGACTGCGGCGCTACGACGAAGCCCTCGACGCCCACCAAACCGCCCGCAACCTCCACCAACAGACCGGCGACACCCACGGCGAAGCCGGCGCCTGGA